>DATHOY010000234.1:0-29610 GCA_035484435.1 Vulcanimicrobiaceae bacterium
TCGACGCCGCAGGCCTGCACGCATTTGTAGCAGAGCACGCATTTGGCGTAGTCGCGGACGTAAAGTTCATTGTCTATTTTTACTGGTTGCGCATGGTTGGCGGCATTTTCACCGAAGCGCGCAGGATTTGCGCCATAACGCTGGCTGTACTCAGGGAACGCTGGCCAGGTGGAAAGATCCACAGACGAGCCGAGAAACTCCAAAACTAATTTGCGGCTCAGGCGCACGCGTTCGGAATCGGTGTGAATCACCATCCCGGTTTCCACTTTGCGAGAGCAGGCGGGCACCAACACGCGCGATCCTTCAAGTTCCACAACGCAAAGCCGGCACACATTTACCGGCGTCAGATTTTCGAGATAACAGAGTGTCGGCGTTTCGATGCCCAGTTGGCGCGCTGCTTCAAGAATCGTTGCGCCCTCGCTGACAAAGAGCGGCCTCCCATCGATTTTAATTTCCACCATCCGCACCGGCTCCGGGGCGGGCGCGCTGGGCAGCGGGCCTCTCGGCACAGGGATCGCTGAAACAGGGGCGTTCAAGGGCTCGCTCATGAAAAGAGGCTCCAGCGTTCGATGGCCGAGAGAATCGCGGCAGGCGCAGTCTGGCCCAGTCCACAAATCGAGGCGTCGCGCATGGCCTGCGCCGCCTCTTTCAGCAACGCAATTTCGCTTTGGACGGAACCATTTGGCGTGCGAGCCGTCAGCCGGCGCAGGATTTCTTCCTGGCGGATCGTTCCGACGCGGCACGGTACGCACTGGCCGCACGATTCGTGGCGAAAGAATTTCGCGATACGCGCCAGAATATCCTTCAAGTCCACGGAATCGTCAAACAGCATAACCACGCCGGAGCCGAGGCTGGCGCCGATCGTGCGCACTCCTTCGAAGGTAAGCGGCGTATCCAACTCCTGTGGAGAGACAAAACTTCCCGCGGCCCCGCCGAGCAGGACGGCCTGAAGCTTTCCGGTGCCTGCCACTCCGCCCGCCATTTCAATCAACTGACGCAGGGTCACACCGAAAGCGACTTCGTACGTTCCCGGCCGTGCCACATGGCCCGAGAGACAAAACAGCCGGTAGCCGGTGGATTGCTGCGTGCCGATGCGCGCGTACGCCGCGCCGCCTTTCAGGATGACTTCGGGAATATTGATCAGCGTTTCGACGTTGTTCACGATGGTGGGCCGTCGGAATAATCCGGACTGCGTCGGAAACGGAGGTTTGTTGCGCGGCTCTCCGCGAAAACCTTCGATGGAATTGAATAGCGCGGTCTCTTCGCCGCAGATGTATGCGCCGGCGCCGCGGCGCAGTTCGATGTCGAAGGAAAATGAACCGCCCAAAATGTTGTTGCCCAAGAATTGATTTTCGCGAGCAGCCTGCACGGCCTGCGAGAGAATGGCAAACGATTCAGGATATTCGCCGCGGATATAGACGAATCCTTTTTCCGCCCCAACCGCGAATGCAGCGATTGTCAGACCCTCGATCAGAGCGAACGGATCGCCCTTCATCAGCACGCGATCCTTGAACGTGCCGGGCTCCGATTCGTCGGCGTTGCAAATGACATAGTGAACCGCACCGGGCTTTCGTTGGCGAAAAACCGCCTCCCACTTTTTGCCGGTGGGAAAGGCAGCGCCGCCACGGCCCAGCAATCGCGACTCGGTCACTTCCCGCACCACGGCTTCCGGCCCAATCTGCATCGCGCGGCGTAACGCCTCGTATCCCTCTGTCCGGACGTATTCCTCGAGATCTGCGGGATCCACGTGCCCCACTCGGCGCAGCAGGCGCAGTTTAGGATTGCCAAACTGAGGGATAAATTCGTGCAACAGCGGCCGCGATTCTGTCAGCCCATCGCCGCCTTTGGCGGAGTCTTGTAAATTGTTTTGGATCGACGCCGATGTGGCCCGCGCGATCACCCATTCCTTCGCGGATTTCCCGGCTGATTTCATGAGCGCAACTGGCGCATGATCGCACAGACCGAGGCACGGGCTACGAAACCACGCAGCTTTGCCGTCGAGGCATGGCAAGCCCTCACTCCCGAGTGATTTATCAAGGCCAGCGCACAGAGATTCCGCACCTTTCGTCCGGCAGGCAATGTCGTCGCAGACGTGCAGCGTGATGGGCGGAGTTGGCTGTAGCCGAAAGAGATCGTAAAACGAAGCCGCGGAGTAAACTTCCGCAGGCGGCACATCCAGCCGAACCGCGACATAGTTGAGCGCACCGGGACTCAGCCAGCCAATGCTCGATTGCACCGAATGAAGCACTGGCAGAAGCAAGTCCCGGCGATTGGGCAAAGCGGAAGAAGACTGCTCGTCGCGCGCGGCGTCGCGCGTCAAACCGGCCCACTGTGAATTCGGCGCTCCCAGAATAAGATCCACCGCAATCTTTTCGTCTTCTGTCGCTACGTCGCGAGTGAGATGGAGCTCCACTCACTTCACCTCAATTTTTTCGATGGAAACGGCGGAAGCCTTGAATTCAGAGGTGCCGGATTTCGGATCAGGAGCTTCGATCGTCAGATCGTTCGTGCGCACCTGGTCGGGGAAGTGCAGGGTCATGAACGCGAGGCCCGGGCGAAGGCCATCGTCGAAGTGCACGGGCGCTTCGACGGCACCGCGGCGGGAACGGATGCGCACGCGCTCGCCTTCATGCAAGAAGTAGCGTTGCCCATCTTCCGGCGAAAGATCGAGCGTTTCCGGCCGGCGCAAGGGTGAAGAGTATTTCCCGGTTTGCACACCAGTGTTGTAAGAGTCGAGGCGGCGCCCCGTGGTGAGCCGGATCGGAAACTCCGGGGTCAAAGTGTCGACAGGCGGCTCAAACTCGACGCAGGAAAATGGTGCCCGCGGGCCAAGCAGAGGTTCCTGCCACAGCCGGCTGTGAAGATATTGTTCGCCGGGATGCGATTCGTCGAAACACGGCCACTGGATGCCGCCGAGTTCGTCAAGGCGCCTGTAGCTCATGCCCGCATGCATCGGGCTCAGACTGCGCAGTTCGTCCCAGATCATCTTCGCGTTCGGTTCGCCCCAGTCGTGGCCGAGCCGGTGAGCCAGTTCGAACAGGATTGCGGTGTCGTCCATCACGCCTTTCGGTGGGGGAACGGCGGCCCGCACGCGTTGCACGCGGCGCTCGCTGTTGGTGACCGTGCCTTCGCTTTCGCACCAGCCGGCGGCGCCCGGCAGAACAACATCGGCAATTTGCGCGGTTTCCGTGTAGAAAAGATCCTGCACCACCAGAAATTCCAGATCGCCCATCAGTTTGCGCGCGCGCTGCCCGTCCGCTTCCGAAGTGATTGGGTTTTCCCCGAGGACATAAAGCGTTGTGAACTTGCCATGCTCCATCGCTTCGAACATTCCCGTAACGTGCAAGCCGGCTTTGGGATCCACTTTCACGCCCCAGGCTTTCTCGAATTTCGCGCGAAGTTCCACATTTTCGACGTGCTGAAAACCGGGGAAGCGGTCCGGAATCGCGCCCATGTCGCCGCCGCCCTGAACATTATTCTGGCCGCGCAGGGGATTAATGCCGCTGCCGTAGCAGCCGACGTGGCCGGTGAGAAGAGCCAGGTTGATGAGCGCGAGAACGTTGTCCACCGCGTTGTGGTGTTCGGTGATGCCCAGCGTCCAGCACATCTGCGCTCGAGGCGCTTTCGCGTAGGAATGCGCGGTTTCACGTATCAGGGCCGCGGGCACGCGGGTTTCGCGTTCGGCGCGCTCCAGAGTGTATTTCTCCACCGTGGCTCGATACGCTTCGAATCCGCTGGTGGCATGCTGGATAAATTTCTCATTGGCTAAGCCGGAATGGATGATTTCTCGCGCCATTGCGTTGGCCAGCGAAATATCTGAACCAACATCGAGGCCCAGCCAGGTGTCAGCAAACTGCGCCGATGAAGTGCGGCGGGGATCGACGACAACCAGCTTCGCGCCCCGCTTCGTGGCTTTCAACAAGTGATGAAAGAGAATCGGATGCGTCTCTCGCGCGTTAGAGCCCCAAAGAAAAATGAAATCGGACTCCGCCATCTCCTGATAGGAACTGGTGGCGCCGCCCGCGCCAAAAACCGCCGCCAGACCGGCGACGCTCGGGGCATGTCAAGTGCGGTTGCAGCTGTCAATATTGTTGCAGCCGATGACCGAGCGCACGAATTTCTGCGCGATATAGTTCAACTCGTTGGTCGTTTTCGAACAGCTGAACATGCCGAAGCTGCGCGGCCCGCGCGTTTCGATTTGGCGGCGCAACTTGCCCGCGACGAAATCCAGGGCTTCTTCCCAGCTTGCCGGGCGGTGGCCCTGCGATTCGCGAATCAACGGAGTGGTCAGCCTGCCCGAAGAGATAGTAGACATTTGAAGCTCCCTCCTGAGTGTGCGGCAGAGAGCGTTGGCCGGAAGAACGGGACCAAGGGGATCCCAATGCGGCGCTTGGCGGTACAAGCGGCTCCCGCAGCACCCTGATGGTAACGGGAAACGGGGGACGTCGACAACCGGGCCGGCGCAAAACGGGCAATACTCCGCCGCGCACAGCGAACCCGCTGTTGCTGAAGCCATTCCTGCCAGGCCTAAAACCGGGCTGCGCGAACGCCATTTGTGAACTAGAATGAAACAAGGGGCTCGTAGCTCAGCGGTTAGAGCAGCGGACTCATAATCCGTTGGTCCCAGGTTCAAATCCTGGCGGGCCCACCACTGGTTTTCTGTAGGTTAGGACCAACCGCATCATCTCCCTGTTTGCCACTTTGCCCATTTCTTTGCCCGCACCGCCAAAACCACTTTGGGATGCGATTGATGGCCAACTCCATCTCACGACGGCGAGAACGCTCGGCGTCCTGGGCGACTGTCTTACTGCTGCTCTTCGACGATTCACCTGCCCGGCGAACGTGAACTTACCACCAAATTTCTGAGACTTTTTTCTCCCCGTTCACGGTGTACTTCGGTCCGTGGACGGTCACTTGATTCGCCCTTCTTCGGTGGTCCGCCACCAAGCTTGCCCCAAGCCTGCATCTGCTCGCGAAACCCCTTCTTTCCTCATTTCCCACTGGGGTGCTCTTAGTTGCGGACAAGCTGATTCAATGGTGCTGGTAGCCCTGTTACTTTTGACAATTGCCCGACCTTGATTGAATCCCTAGTCTCAAGCCGCTAGCGCACTCAACCAGATGCGCAAATTTGCCAGACCGCGTGTTCGCATGGAGGAAGTTTTTGGGAAAGTAAGACCTCCCCTCGAACATGGCGTGCCCCGGGCGTGGGTGATGCGAAGGAAGCAAATGAAATCTGCAGCGACCGTTCTCCTCGTCGGCGCGATGCTGTCCTCCGGGTGTGGAAAGATGGGACTCCCGCCCGCTGGCCCTCCCGATGTCGAAGTCGTCGAAGTAGTGCAGCAAGATGTGCCAATCACAAGGGAATGGGTCGCCACACTGGATGGCCTTGTAAACGCTCAGATTCGCGCCCAGGTCGCTGGCCTTTTGCTTAAACAGAGTTATCCCAACGGTGCTTTTGTCAGGAAGGGGGCTCCACTCTTCGAGATAGACCCTAGACCCTTTCAGGCCGCGCTCGACCAAGCCAAAGGAAATCTTCGAGAGGCCACTGCGAATCTGGATCAGGCAAAAGCGAAATTGGGCAAGACGCAAATAGATGTGACGCGGTACACGCCTCTCGCAAAACAGAATGCCATTAGCCAGCAGGAACTCGATGACGCCGTGCAGGCCAATCTCGGGGCCAAAGCGCAGGTTGAGGGAGCTCAAGCGGGCATCGCGGGCGCTCAAGCTGCTGTTGAAAAAGCTCAATTGAATCTTGGTTTCACAAGCGTTGTCTCCCCGGTTGACGGAGTAGCATCTATCGCCGGTGCCCAAGTGGGCGATTTGGTAGGCCCTTCGGGCGCTGCGTTAACGACTGTTTCTACGATGAACCCCATCCTGGCGAATTTCACCGTCAGCGAACAGGAATACCTGGCAGCACTGCGAGAGATAACGAAGCAGGGCGAAAAAGAGGATCAGGCTCTGCGAAGACTCGTCTGGCAACTGCGGCTTACTGACGGCACGACCTATCCGCAAAAAGGGCAGTTCCACGCTCTGGATCGCCAGGTGGATGTGAAGACGGGAACGATCCTCGTGCAAGTCGTGTTCCCGAATCCGGGCAATGTTCTTCGCCCCGGTGGTTTCGGAAGCATCAGCACGGTGGCAAGAATCCAGAAAAACGCTGTAATCGTGCCCCAACGCGCCGTGAGTGAATTGCAGGGGGGCTACCTCGTTGCTGTGATAGGTGCCGACAACAAGGCCAGCATTCGACCGGTCAAAATGGGCACCAAGATTGGTACATCGTGGATTGTCGACGAAGGCCTCAAGCCTGGCGAACGAGTTGTTGCGGAAGGCGTGCAACACGTGCAAGAGGGATTGGAAGTAAAACCTAAGCTTTACCAGGCGAGTTCCCTAGGGCAGGGAAAAGCGGATAGCGCCAAGCCGTAACCTACAACCATGGCCAAATTCTTCATCAACCACCCCGTAATGTCCATGGTGATTTCCATCGTCATGGTAATCGTTGGCGTAGTCGCCATGTTGAGCCTGCCCACGGCGCAGTTCCCAAACATCGCCGACCCTCAAATTCAAATAACGGCCACCTACCCGGGCGCCGATGCAATCACGCTCGACCAGTCCGTAGCCACTCCCATCGAGCAACAGATGAGCGGCGTGGACAACATGGAGTACATGTATTCGCTGAACGCCAACAACGGGCAGATGAAGCTGACGGTAGACTTCAACATACAGACCGATCCCAACACCGACTTGATTCTTGCCCAGATGCGGCAATCGCAAGCGGCTTCACAACTCCCGTCGGAGGTGAACGCACAGGGAGTTACGGTGCAGAAGTCCACTTCCGCCCCGCTTATGCTGTTCGACCTTTACTCCCCGGATGGCAGATACGACGCCCAGTTCCTGGCTAACTACGCGTATATCAATCTTCTTAGCCCACTCACTCGCTCCTACGGGATTGCCAGTGTCACGATTTTTGGCGCCGGTCAGTACGCCATGCGTTTTTGGTTGGACCCGAATCAACTCGCCAAGCTGCAAATCACCGTGCCGGAAATTATCAACGCCGTTAAGGCCCAGAATACTGTGAATCCGGCGGGGCAAATTGGCGGCGAACCCGTTCCGGACGGGCAGGATTTTACCTATGCCGTGATCGCACAGAGCCGGCTGATTTCGGAAGAGCAATTTGGTCAAGTCGTTGTTCGAGCGAACTCCGATGGCTCCATCGTGCGGCTGAAGGATGTGTCTCGCATCGAACTCGGCACCCAGGTTTACAACCTGAGGGGCAGGCTCGACAGCAAGCCTGCCGCCGTAATTGCAATCTACCAACTTCCAGGATCCAACGCGATTCAGGCTGCCCAAGGCGCCAAGAATCTCATGACCGAGGCGAAGAAGAGTTTTCCTCCTGGACTTAGCTACGCCATCGCACTTGACACAACGCTTCCTGTCACGGAAGGGATCAATGAGATTGGCCATACGCTGGTTGAAGCGCTTGTCCTGGTTATTCTGGTGGTCTACATCTTTCTGCAAGGATGGCGTGCCACGCTGATCCCGCTTCTTGCCGTTCCTGTCTCACTGGTCGGCACGTTCATGCTCTTTCCGTTGCTCGGTTTTTCAGTCAACACACTTTCGCTTTTCGGCTTGGTGCTGGCCATTGGTCTGGTAGTGGACGATGCCATCGTGGTGGTGGAGGCAATCGAGCACCACATCGAACATGGGCTATCACCAAAAGACGCTGCTTTCAAAGCCATGGAGGAAGTGTCCGGTCCGGTAGTCGGCATCGCAATCGTTCTGTCCGCGGTTTTCATACCAACGGCCTTCATCCCGGGTATTACCGGACGCCTCTATCAACAGTTCGCCGTGACGATCGCACTCTCCGTCATCATCTCTGCGTTCAATGCCCTCACGCTCAGCCCGGCACTCGGTGCTTTGCTGCTCCGCCCCAAGAAAGAATCTCGGGGCATCCTCGGAAAATTCTTCGCTTGGTTCAACCGTGTTTTTAACAGGGCAACAGCCGGCTATGTCGGCTGGTGTGGCGTGCTCATTCGCAAGGTGGGTGTCACCATCGTCATTCTCTTGGTGTTTGCTGTTTTGGCGGGTTTCCTTGGCGGCAAACTCCCTCGTAGCTTCCTTCCCGAGGAAGATCAGGGCTACGTTTTTGTCGCCTTGCAACTGCCCGACGCCTCTTCCTTGCAGCGGACCAGCGCCGCCGCCACAAAAGTGGAAGACATAATTATGAAGACCCCTGGCGTGGATCATGTGACCACCGTCATCGGTTACAACATGTTGAGTGGTGTGCAGAATACTTACAGCGCATTCTTTTGGGTGACTCTTAAGGAGTGGAAGGAACGCAAAGCCGCCGAAGACCAATACTGGGCTATCAAAATTCACCTGAACGTCGCCCTGCGCGAAATTGCCCAGGGCACCACCATCACCTTCCCGCCGCCATCCATCCCTGGTGTGGGAGCATCTGGCGGGGCCACCTTCGTCCTCGAAGATCGATCGGCAAGGGGAGTCGACTTTCTCCGGGAGAACCAGGAAAAGTTTATGGCTGCGGCGCAGAAGCGCCCGGAGTTTGCTGCCATATTTACCACCGCATTGCCCACTGTTCCACAAATCTCAGTGAAGGTGGATCGCGATAAAGTCCTGAAGCAAGGCGTTTCCCTCAGTGATGTCTATCAGACCTTGCAAACCTTTATGGGGGGCGCATTCGTCAACTTCTTCAACCGCTTCGGACGCGTTTGGCAGATTTACGTGCAGGCCGAAGGTGACTTTAGGACGCGGGCCGAAAACGTGGGCCGCTTCTACGTGCGTAACAATGCCGGGCAAATGGTCCCGCTCTCCGCGGTTACCTCGATCGAACCGCGTCTCGGCCCTGAGTTCACCATGCATTACAACATGTACCCATGCGTACAAATTAACGGCATCACCAAGCCTGGATTTAGTTCCGAACAGGCCATGAAGGCGCTCGAAGAAGTCTTTGCTAAAACAATGCCGCCGGGGATGGGCTTTGACTACATGGGCATGTCATTTCAGGAACAGAAGGCACAGAAAGGCGTGCCACCCTCAGTGATCTTTGGATTTTCCATCCTGTTCGTATTTCTCATCCTGGCAGCCATGTACGAAAGTTGGTCCTTGCCTTTCAGCGTTCTGCTGAGCACGCCAGTTGCTGTTTTTGGCGCATTCGCCGCTCTCTTCTTCCGCCGGATCATCGGCCTCCTGGTGTTCAAGGATTACACAAGCCTGGCGTTGGAGGACAACGTCTACGCACAAATCGGACTGATTATGCTGATTGGTCTGGCCGCCAAAAACGCCATCCTCATCGTGGAATTTGCGAAGCTGGAATACGAAAAAGGGAAATCACTTACGGATGCCGCCTTGGAAGGCGCCAAGCTCCGTCTGCGACCGATTCTAATGACGTCGTTTGCCTTTATCTTGGGCTGTGTGCCCTTGTGGAGAGCGACAGGTGCTGGCGCGGCCTCGCGGCAAGTCATGGGGACGGCGGTTATTGGGGGCATGTTGGCGGCCAGCTTTATCGCCATCTTCATCATTCCAGCGCTGTTCTACATGATCGAGCGTCTTGGCGGAGCGAAGCATGAGCAAGTGAAGGCGCCATTCGCAACACCGGCCCCGGAGCCAGGAGACTAGCGCCTCAAATCCAAATCATCAACCAGAACTGGGACATATCCAGGTGCCAATGAGCAGAAAAACTCCAACCAGTAACGACTGCCGAGAAAACAATGAGAAAACTCTCGTGACCTGGCACCCCAAAAACGGAAGAGGCCAGGCCGGACTGCCGGCATGGCTGCTTGTTGTGATTCTGGCACCTTTCCTCTGCTTCTCCGGGTGTGCAGTTGGGCCAAACTACGTGCGCCCCAAGGTGAATGCTCCAGCTGATTTCAGAGGAGTCGAAGGTGCAGCGCAACAGGCGTCGTTTGCCGATCTGCCGTGGTGGGAAGCTTTCAAGGACGAACGTCTCAAGGAATTGGTCCAGACCGCGCTAGCCAATAATTACGATTTGCGCGTTGCGGTGACCCGCATTGAGCAATCCAGACAAATTGCTGCTCAAGCCCGGGCGCAATACTTTCCGTTCGTTAATTATTCGGTAAGTGCCAGCGATGGGAAAAATGAATTCGTGGGCGCCGTCAGCCCCACCGGCGGCAATGTGCAAGGATCTTTTCTGGGAGTGGCAAGCGTCGCCTGGGAAGCGGACGTTTGGGGGCGGCTGCGCCGCCTGAACGAGTCTGCGCGCGCTCAGTATCTGGCGACAGAACAAGCGCGCCGCGGAGTCATGCTCTCTCTCGTCAGTGACGTCTCGCAAGCTTACTTTCAACTTCTTGGTTTGGAACTCCAACTCGACATCGCCAAACGAACAACGGGTTCATTCGGAGAAACGCTGAACTTTTTCAATCAACGACTCGAAGGCGGGGTGGCTTCAAAGCTGGAAACCTCCCGAGCAGCCGCAGCGGTGGCCACAACTGCCGCGAACATTCCCGAGCTGGAGCGACAGATTGCGCTGACGGAAAACCAAATCAGCGTGCTACTGGGTAGCAACCCTTCCGACATCAAGCACACCGCGAAACTGCTCGACGAAATCGTGCCGCCGGAGATCCCGGCCGGTTTGCCCTCCGCACTTCTGGAGCGTCGGCCCGATGTCCTCGAAGCCGAGCAACTGATGAGATCTGCGAACGCCCAGGTGGGGGTTGCAACAGCCAATTTTTTCCCTCAAATTGGCCTCACGGCGCTTCTAGGGCGGGCAAGCTCACCGTTGTCCGCTTTATCGTTAGGCCAATCAAATGTGTGGAGTCTTGCCGGCAACGTCACTGGCCCTATTTTTCAAGGTGGCGCCCTCACTGCTCAGAAGCGTCAATCGGTTGCTTTCTGGGAACAAGCAAAGCTGCAATACGAGCAGACGTCGCTGAACGCTTTTTCGGATGTGTCAAACGCGCTCATCTCACGGCAGAAATATGAGGCGATTCGAATACAACAGATACAGGCTGTGCAATTTTACCAGGACTCAGTGCAAGTTTCGCTGCAGCGGTACACCGCTGGTAAGGCCAGCTACTACGAAGTTCTCGAGGCGCAACAGCAACTCTTCCCCGCTGAGATCTCACTGGCGGTGACGGAACTTAATCGTCGCATAGTGATGGTTCAGCTCTATAAAGCTCTCGGCGGCGGCTGGAACCTGAAGGACCCAGACTGGGTTGGACCAAGGTCATAGGCTGTCTCGGGCGCACCTTGCGGTTCCCGCACGGTCTTGGGCTGTCAACCGTTCAGCAAATTTGCCATAAGTGACACTCCCCGGTGCTGGTTCTGTTCGCTGTGGACTGAGGGATCTCATTGAAAAATACAAACTTAAGACCAGAAATACCCGATGCGGATTCGTGGTCTGCCACTTGCATATTGTGCCTCGGTTCTTCCAAGGTTCTGCGAGATTTAAGGCTCAGGAGGCCTATCCGTATTTCCCCCTCTCCATATCCCTTCTTTTCAGTCTTTGAATCGCCTATTGGGAAGGGTGAGCGGAGTCAGGGGGCTGGAAATTCCAAGCCGTCCCCCGATTTTAAAATTATTTCATTGGCCGATTAGGTGTGGTAAGCATCTCATCGAGAACTGACCTGGCGGTCCGAGGTGAGGGTCATCCGGTCTCCTCAATAGTAAGTGCAGGGCGAATTCCGGGAATTTTCTGAGTTTGGTCGATTCAAGAGGAAACGAAGCAGTATGAGAAAAAACTCGCCTGGAACGGAGGCCAGTGTTGTCGCTGGACGAGCGGCAGGAATACTGTTGCTTGTTCTGGGGCTGCTGCTTGCGGCGGGATTGTGCACCGCAAGCGCACCAAGCGACAACCCGATCCCCAATATCTTCGACCCGCAGTCCACTCCGGCGGATTCGCTCTTCCATCTGTCCATGTTCGTTCTCGTCATCTGCGGCCTGATTTTCGTGGTTGTGGGCACGCTCCTGGTCTACGCGGTGGTGAAATTCCGCGCTAGGGCAACAGATTCCACGCACGAGCCCCCCCAGGTTTACGGCAGCACTCAGATTGAGCTGGCTTGGACGGTGATACCCATTCTCATCGTGGTGGTGCTGGTGCTGGCAACCACGCGCGTGATCCACGCCGTGCAGGATGCCAAAAAGCCTCCGAACGTGGTGGAGGTGATTGCCATTGGCCACCAGTTCTGGTGGGAGTTCCGTTACCCGGCGCTGGGCGTCGTCACCGCGAATGAATTACACATTCCAGTCAGCGATCCGGCGAACCCGTCGCCCACGTTTCTGAAACTGCTTTCCGCGGACACCGATCACAGCTTTTGGGTGCCCCAACTTGCCGGGAAGACCGACCTGATTCCCAATCGCGTGAATGAGATGTGGATGGATCCGCACCGCACAGGGGTCTTCCTCGGGCAGTGCGCCCAGTATTGCGGCACGCAGCACGCCAAGATGCTTTTGCAGGTATCGGTAGACAGCCCCGAAGATTTCAAGAATTGGGTCAACGCGCAAAAGCAGCCGGCAAGGCTGGACGATTCGGTAAGCGCTGGACGCAAGGTGTTTGAAACGACCGCTTGCATCAATTGCCACGCCGTGGCCGGTACGGCGGCGACGGGCCGCTTTGGTCCCGACCTCACTCACATGATGAGCCGGCGCACCATCGCCGCGGGCGCGGCCGAAAATACGCCGGAGAACCTGGGCATGTGGATTCAGGATCCAGACATGATCAAGCCCGGTTCGTTGATGCCGGCGATGAAATTAAGCGATGCCGATCTGGATGCGCTGGTGCGCTACCTGGGGACGCTTCGGTAACGAAGTATTTGAGGGAGAGCGGGCATGTCATCGGATGCAATGGCGATTCGAACCGCAGAAGCCACGGGCAGCCACTGGCTGGAGACGCTGCACGAATGGGTGACCACCGTCGATCATAAGCGGTTGGGAATCCTCTATATCGTCTACGCCCTGGTTTTTCTGGTCATTGGCGGTATTGAAGCGACGATCATGCGAATCCAGCTGATCCGGCCGCATGCTGATTTCGTTTCGCCGCAGGTTTTCAACCGCATGTTCACCATGCACGGCACCACTATGATTTTCTTCGTGGCCATGCCCATCGTGTTCGGCTTTGCGAACTACCTGGTGCCGTTGATGGTCGGCGCGCGGGACATGGCGTTTCCACGCCTCAACGCTTTCAGTTTCTGGCTGACGGCCCTCTCTGGAATCCTTCTTTACTTCAGCTTCCTGGGCGGAAGCGGCCTCTATGGCGCAGGTAATGCCCCGGATGTGGGTTGGTGGGCGTATGCTCCCCTGACTTCGCACGCATTTTCGCCCGGGCACAGTTCCGACTACTGGACCGTCGCGGTGCTGGTCTCCGGCTTCGGCAGCATTGGCACGGCCACCAATATCATTGCCACGATCTTCTCGATGCGGTGTCCAGGAATGACGCTCGGCCGCATGCCGTTGATGGGGTGGCTGTCGCTGGTCATGGCGGGCCTGGTGCTTATTACGATTAGCCCGCTTACGGCGGCGCAGATCATGCTGCTCGTCGACCGTTATTTGGGCGGCCACTTCTTCGATACGCAGGCGGGCGGGTCCGCGGCGCTGTGGATGCATTTTTTCTGGATCTTCGGGCATCCGGAGGTCTACGTCCTGGTGCTTCCCGCCTTTGGGATTGCGTCGGAGATCATTCCGGTATTTTCGCGCAAACCGATTTTCGGCTACCCGGTAATGGTGGCGGCAACCGTCGGCATCGGGTTCATCAGCATGAGCGTTTGGGCCCATCACATGTTCACGATCGGTATGAACTCCACGGCAAACACTTTTTTCGTGATGACGACCATGGCCATCTCCGTCCCGACTGGCATCAAGATTTTCAACTGGCTGGGCACGATGTGGGGCGGAAAGATCCAATTCAAGACACCGATGTTGTTCTGCATCGCATTCCTGTTTCAATTCCTGGTCGCAGGCCTCACGGGCATCATGCTGGCGGCGGCGCCATTCAATTGGCAGCTTAGCGGATCGTATTTCGTGGTCGCGCATTTCCACTATGTGATTGTTGGAGCGATCCTGTTCTGCATTTTCGGGGGGTTTTATTATTGGTTTCCCAAAGCCACTGGAAAAATGCTGAATGAAGGATTAGGCAAGCTGCATTTCTGGCTGTTTGTGATCGGATTCCACCTGACGTTTGACTTTATGCACATCCCCGGCCTGCTGGGGATGCCACGGCGGATTTACACCTACGAGCCGGGGCGCGGGTGGGATATCTGGAACGTGATTGTTACGATCGGCACAGTTATTCAGGGCATCGCCACGTTGGTATTCGTAGCAAACCTTATCCTATCTTATTTCAGTGGACTCAAGGCGGGGAACGATCCCTGGGATGCGTGGACGCTCGAGTGGGCGGTGAGTTCGCCGCCGCCCGCCTACAACTTTGCCGTGATTCCAACGGTCGAAAGCCGCCGGCCGCTCTGGGATCAGAAGCATCCCGAAGATCCGGATAGCCGCTATGAATAAGGGGACTCAGCGATGAGCGCAATTAGCACACCCATAAGGCAGACGCCTGAGTCCTGGCGCCTCCCCTACCGCGGCAAGGTCGGGATGGCGTGCCTCATCATTGCGGAGTCGGCCATCTTTACAATTTTTGTGGTGGCGTATCTCTACTATGCAGGGAGGAGTCTCTCCGGGCCCACACCCCGCGAAGTGCTGGAGACGCCGATTTTCTTCACGATTTGCCTGCTGTCGAGCAGCCTGACCATCCACTTCGCGGAAAAGTTCCTGGTGCGCGGAGGACGCGGCGCCTTTCTCGGATTCTGGTTCCTGACGATTTTGCTGGGTGGATTATTTCTGTTTGGCACCGGGGAGGAATGGCACCGGCTGATTTACGAGCACGGGCTCACAATTTCCACGAATCTGTTCGGGACCACCTACTATTCGCTGGTGGGGCTGCATGCGTTTCACGTCACCGTTGGCCTGATTATGCTGAGCATCGTTTTTCTGTTTGGCCTTGCCGGGCGCGTTGGCTCGGAACAATCCGCGCGCGTGGGAGTGCTTTCGATGTACTGGCATTTCGTGGATGCCGTGTGGGTTGTGGTATTTACGGTGGTTTATATTTTGGGGCGCTGAGGAGGCGCGATGGCTTCGCAAGTTACCGCGGACAAATTCGGGCACCGCGCGGGAAATCCGGCGGCGATTGAACTGCCGGCGCCGACAGCGTGGCCGATTGTGCTGGCTTTCGGGTGCACGCTGCTGTTTGCGGGGCTCCTGACCAACGTATCGGTGAGTGTTCTGGGCGCCATCCTTTCGCTCGCAGGTTCCGTCGGGTGGTTCCGCGAGGTGTTTCCGCACGAGCGGGAAGAGCGGGTGGAAATTGTGTCCGAGGATGACGAGATTGCCACGGAACGCCAGCGAGTAGAGCGGATTCATGTCGACGAAGCCATTGTGCGCGCGTGGCTGCCTCTCGAAACGTATCCGATTTCTGCAGGCGTAAAGGGCGGCTGGGCCGGAAGCGTGGCGATGGCGGTTCTGGCCTGCATTTACGGCCTGGTGAAGGCGGGAAGTATCTGGTATCCAATCAATCTGCTTGCCGCCGGGATTTACTCGCAATCGTTAAGCCTGGAACCCGCGCAGTTGAGTGCCTTTCACGCCGGGCCATTCGTGGCGGCGGTGATTCTGCACGGGATTGTGTCGACTCTGGTAGGCCTGCTCTATGGCGCGATGTTGCCGATGTTCCCGCGCCGTCCGATTTTACTGGGCGGGCTGATCGCGCCGGTGCTGTGGTCGGGGCTGTTGTATTCGATCCTTGGCCTGCTGAATCCGGTGCTGGAAAGCCACATCAACTGGTTCTGGTTCATGGCTTCGCAGATCGGGTTCGGCGTTGTTGCGGGGTTGGTAGTCATTCGCCAGTCGCGAGTCCCGACACGCGAGAATTTGCCGTTCGCCGTGCGCGCCGGAATCGAAGCCCCGGGAATGATGCGGCAGAAGGAAAACGGAGAGAAGCGTCCTTGAGAGCATTGGTGCATTTCGGTTGTTACCTGGCGCTGGGAGCCTTGCTGCTCTGCGGCTGCGAATCCTCACCCGGCCGGCCCGGGAAAGATTCGGGGACGCTGGCGCCGGATGAGATTTTGGATTTCAAAATTTTGTATGCGGAGAATTGTGCCGGCTGCCACGGAACAGATGGGCGGGGCGGAGCAGCCATCGCGCTCGCCGATCCAGTTTACGTGGCGATTGCTGATGACGCGGCGATGCGAAAGATGATTGCGGAGGGTGTTACCGGCACCTCCATGCCGGCGTTTGCGCGGAGCGCGGGCGGCATGCTGACCGACAAGCAGATTGACGTGATTGCAACGCAAATCCGGGCGCGTTGGGGCAAACCGGGGATATTGAATGGAGTTCAAGCACCTTCCCATTTGAATCTGGCGAAATCGCCCGGCGAGCCCGCGCACGGCGAACTCGTTTACAAAACGTATTGCGAATCCTGCCATGGCCCAGATGGGCGAGGCGGGAAAAAAGCCAGCTCGATTACAGACAGCTCTTATCTTGCGCTCGTGAGCAATCAAGGATTGCGCACGATTGTAATCACCGGGCGGCCCGAATTGAACGCTCCGGACTGGCGGGGAAACGTTCCCGGGAAGCCGATGTCAGAGCAGGAAATCACCGATGTGGTCGCGTGGCTGGCGTCAAAGCGGGTGCAGAATCCCGGCCAGCCGTATCCAACGGCGCAGGCCACGCCCACACCAGGAGCGAATTGATGCCGAACGAAAACATGCTTAGCCGTCGCGGGCTGTTCATGAAGCTGGGAATCTTATTCAACGGCCTGGTGGCCACGGCGCTGGCCGTGCCGATTCTGCGCTATGTGCTCTCCTCAATCACGCGCGGCCGCGCAAATGCGTATTTCGAGTGGGTACCGCTCGGGCCCGTAAGTGAATTTCCAGAGGGCGAAACGCGGTTGGCGACTTTTCGCAATCCGAATGTGATGCCCGCGGACGGAAAAACCGTGGATACGGCCTGCTGGGTGCGCCGCATCGAGGGCGAACAATTCCAGGTTTTTGCGATCAACTGCGCGCACCTGGGCTGCCCGGTAAGATGGTTCCAGCAATCGGGATTGTTCATGTGCCCATGCCACGGCGGCGCATATTATCGCGACGGCTCGCGGGCCTCGGGACCTCCGGAGCGCGGGCTTTTCCAGTACCCCTACAAAGTCAAAGACGGGCTCATCACCATTCAGGCCGGCGAACTCCCCACGCCGGGCTCGCCAAACGCGGCGCTTGATACGGAGCGGCCTCCATGCGTGTGATTTCGCAAGTCGGCGAATGGTTCGAGCGGCGCCTGCAATTGGCGGCGGCGATTCGCGAAACCGCGGGACATCGCGTCCCGCGAAATACCGCCAGTTGGTTTTACGTTTTTGGCAGCGCGGCGCTGGCCGTTTTCATGATGCAATTGGTGACCGGAATCTTGCTGGCCATTATTTACGTTCCCTCCGCCGCAGAGGCGTGGAACAGCCTGCAGGTTCTGAATCACGATATTACGCTGGGCTGGTTTGTCCGCGCCCTGCACGGTTGGGGATCGAATTTCATGGTGGCGATCGTGCTGATCCACATGGTGCAGGTTTTCTTGTTCGGCGCTTACAAATTTCCCCGCGAGCTGACATGGATGGTCGGGGTTTTTCTGCTCCTGATGACTTTGGGCATGGCGTTCAGCGGCCAGGTGTTGCGATTCGACCAGGATGCGTACTGGGGGCTGGGAATCGGCGCTTCGATCGCCAGTCGCGTGCCGATCATGGGCCCGGCGACGGTAAAGCTGATGCTTGGCGGCCCGATTATTGCCGGCGCCACGCTTACGCGTTTCTTCGCACTGCACGTTTTCGTGATTCCCGGGCTGCTGATTGCGCTCGTGGGCTTGCATCTCTTGATGGTGCTGAAGCTGGGCATCAACGACTGGCCCATGCCCGGACGCCTCGTAAAACGCGCGACCTACACCGCCGAGTATGAAGAGCTGGTGAAAAAAGACGGCGAGCCTTTTGTTCCCTACGCGATATGGAAAGATCTGTTCTTCGCCGCCTTCGTTTTGGCGGCCGTAGCGGCTTGTGCCATCTATTTCGGGCCATTCGGGCCGAGCGGACGCCCCGATCCCACCATCATCCAGACCGCGCCCCGCCCCGATTATTTCTTTTTGTGGCTGTACGCGTTGCTCTCCTTGCTTCCGCCGTCACTGGAGACCCCCGCTCTACTGATCGGGCCGGTGGTCGTGATTTTCGCGTTGATTCTCATGCCGTTTGTATTCGGTGAAGGGGAAAAAAGCTGGCGCCGCCGGCCGATTGCGGTGCTGAGCATTCTGCTGATCGCGGTGACGTTGGGAACATTCACGCATCTTGCCGGATTCGCGCCGTGGAGTCCCCACATGAACGCCTGGAGCGGCGACCCCGTGCCCGATCGTTTCTTGAAGGGCACGACCGCGCTGGAACGCCAGGGCGCGCTGGTCTTTCAAGTAAAGCAATGCCGCAACTGCCATTCGCTCGGCGAACTGGGCGGGCAGCGCGGGCCAATCTTGGATAGCGTGGCCGTGCGGCTTACGCCGGATCAGTTGATTCGCCAGGTGATTCAGGGCGGAGGCAACATGCCGGCGTATGGGAAAAGTCTGAGTCCCGCGGAAACGACGGCACTGGTGGCATTCCTCGTTACGCTCCACCCACCGGGACAATTGCCGGCGCGCAATGCGGCGCTGGAAGAAATCAAGACTCCGGCGGCTTCACCGCAGAGATAAAACGCGATGCCAGACGCCGTTCAAAACGCCTTTACTTTATGGACGGCCCCGGTTCCGCTCACACTGACCGTAATTGCCTGCGCCATTTTCTATCTCCGGGGATGGCGTCGTCTTCGCTCCAGCGCCACAGACGTAATCCCCGCTTGGCGAGCCGCCAGTTTTATTGCGGGAGTGTTCCTCGTGTGGCTGGCGATCGGCTCTCCTCTCGCTCTCCTGGACGAGCAGTTGCTCACCGCGCACATGATGCAACATCTCCTGCTGATGATCATCGCGCCGCCTCTGATCTGGATGGGGGCGCCGCTGCTGCCGCTGCTACACGGCCTGCCGCAGAATTTTGTGCAATCCGTTGTCGGGCCATTCTTGCGCTGGCCGGCCCTGCAGGCTGTTGGGCGGGTGCTTTCTCAGCCCTTGGTTTGCTGGCTGGCCTCCGCCGCTGCTCTTGTGGGATGGCACATTCCGGCGGTGTTCAACCTGGCCTTGCAATCAGAGGTCTTGCACGTCCTTGAACACGCCGCGTTTCTCGCGGCGGGCTTTCTCTTCTGGTGGCCAGTCATCCAGCCCTGGCCCAGTGTTCCAATATGGCCAAGGTGGTCCATCCTCCTCTACCTATTTGCGGCCACTTTGCCCTGCGACATTCTTTCGGCCTATCTCACCTTTTGTGACCGTGTCGTGTATCCCTCCTATCTCAGCGCTCCGCACTTGTTCGGGTTGTCTGCCTTGGAAGACCAGGAGTGCGCCGGGGCACTAATGTGGACTTGCGTGACCATCCTCTACCTGATTCCCGCCGCGCAGATCACGTTGGAGCTGCTTGCGCCGAACCTCGAGGGCCGCGCACTCGGCAGCGTAGGCATCGGAGGAGCAAGTTCTAGAAGTTCCGGAACGAAATGAGCATGTCGAAGAATGTAGTCCGGTCGGTCCGAATCGAGTTTATGGGTGACAGAGTCCAAGGCATGGCCCCAGAATCCCGCTCGGGCTTTTTCATAGTTGTAACCCCTTGCAAGTCAGGATTGTTAAGTTAGAGCCGGTTGGCCGCAAATTTGAGAAAAAGTTTGCATACCGGGGTCTCACCAGAATTTTGCACAGGGGTTAAGTTTATTGATTACATGGGTTTGCAAGCAGGACCGGCGTGGGCAATTGGAGATGAAATTGCATTCTTCTCACTGATTACTGTGGGAATCTGAAAAATGAATCGGGGGTAGCTCGTGAAAATGACTCGTTTATTGGTTTTGGTTGCACTAGTTGCACTTACGTGTTCCGTCGCGATGGCCGACGGCACGGATCCGGTATTCAAGTTGAGCGGTGGCGGCAGTTCCAATGTACTGACATCGGATACGTTCACCTTTACGGTGGATCCGGGGCAGGAGTTTACATGCGGAGCAGACGTTTGCGTCAGCCTGGACTTCATCAACTTTACTGGAGCACCTGTCACGCAGTTGAATTTGAACGCGCCGGCCGGGTTTACCTTCTCCTGCGATCCCTCGACGGACCCGTATTTCAATAATTGCTCGCCGCAGACGGCAACACCGGGCCCCACCACGATCAGCTTCTTCGGCATAGACGCCACCCACCCGGGCATTCTCTCGGCCGGATCAGTCACGTGTGGTGACGAAGACGACGCCGATGGCCCTGACGACGATTCCGATGACACCAATTGCACGGCGGACAACGGGTCAGCGTCGGATTTCGACATCACCATCGATTTGGGGGTAAAGGGCGCAATCACCACTCCCTTCAGTGTCGATGGTGCCCTTGTTCCAGCCGCCGAGCCCGGGACCCTCGTCCTGGTTTTTGCAGCCGGCTTGGGATTCCTTGCTTTGAAGCGGTCCGGACTTGCCGCCTAAGCTCAACGACAACCTTCCAGTTCTCCGGCCTGCCTTCCCAAAGGCAGGCCATTTTTTTTCGCCATTTCTCCCCGACGAATTGGCGTTTGCTGGCTGTCCCGAACCCTGTAACAACACTCTCCCCCCGGCCCACCGCTCGTGCAATAAGCCACATTCAATGCTGGTCTCCAGCTCCGCGCTGGCAGTTTATCCCGCCAGGGACATCACAGATCTGCCCTTGAAATAGCACTGTCGCTCCTTCCATTGGGAAAGGCGAAGCCCGGCCGTTTGGCTTGGAGCGGATAAATTAAGCACGATGATTTTAGGGAGGTCTACTTCTTCTTGCTCTCGTAGCGCTTCATCAGGGCCTGGTAGTCGGGGCGGGAATGCAACGGCGCAAATTCGGAGTCTTCCGAGGCATCCTTGACGGGATAGCCCTTCTGAAGCGCCACCCCGAGCTCCTTCACGGCGTCCGCCGGTTGATTTCCCAACGTCTTCACAACAGCAGAATTGTAGATAAGGCTAGCGTCGGCGGGATTGATCGCCCGCGCCCTCTTTATGAACACGTCGGCCTGCTGGGTGTCGCCCTTCTTCGCATAATAGAGGGCTAGCCTGCCGGCAACGTCGGCGTCCCTGGGATTGACGCGGAGCTCCTTAAAGCCCAGGCCAATGGCCTTGTCGTAGGTTTCCTGGGCTTTGGCGGGATTCCCGGCGATGCGGTATCCGTCCGCCAGATTGCCCATGGTGGTCTCGTCTTCAGGGTTCATCTCGACGGACTTTTCGAACATGGCGAGCGCTTCGGGGTAGCGTTTCAGGTAGAAATAGCCCGTGCCGAGATTCGTGTAGATGTCCGCCGTGGGCTTGATCTGAAGCGACTTCTGAAATGTCGTGATCCCGTCGTCATATTTGCCCATGCTGAAGTACGCCGCGCCCAGGTTGCTGTAGCCGCCTGGATTCTCCGGCTCGATCTGGATGACCTGCTGGTACGCCTTCACTGCCTTGTCCATCTCCCCGAAACGGAAATAGGCGTTCCCGAGGGCGGAGACGTTGTACCAGTAATACGGATTCAACTCGACGGCCTTTTCGAGCGAGCGCATGGCCTCGTCTTTTTGCCCGTTGGCGATGTAGGCGTTTCCCAGGCGGCGATAGGCTTCATCCGAATTGGGCGCCAGTTCCAGCGCGCGTTTGTCCTCCGCGATGGCTTGCACCGTTTGCCCGGTTACGGCATACGCACTGCCAAGGGCGAAATGCACCTCAGGCAGTTTGTCGTTCAGCTGGGCGGCCTTTTTCGCTGCGTCTACCGCGCGTTCCGACCAGTATTTGTCTTTCTTCTGGGTGTACATCAACAGATTGGCATCCGCCAGGCCGGCGTACGCCAGCGCAAAACTCGGATCCTTCTGCAGTGCGCCTTCGAAAAAGTTCATCCCGGCCTGCAGGGTTTTTTGATCCGGCGTCCCTGCCAGCGCGTTGCGGCCCTTCAAATATAGGTTGTACGCTTCGATATTTTCCGTGGGATGCGCCGTGACTGCGGCCATTTCTTTGTCGGTGGGCTTGGCTTCCATTGCGTCCACAAGCTTGGCGAAGATCTGATCTTCCAGCGTCAGCAGGTCTCCCGCGACGCCGGTAAATTCCTGGCTCCAGTGGCGGTCCTCGGCCAAATTTTCCAGATTGACCGTGATGCGCAGATTGTCGCTGGAACCTTGCACCGTGCCGTGCACGATCAGATTCACGCCCAAGTCCTTGGCGACTTGGGGCAGCGGCGCCTTTGGATCGATTTTCGCGGATTCCGTGGGCGAGGTCAGACGCACATCCTTCACCTCAAACAGTTTGGTGGAGACCGCTTCTCCCAAGCCTTCGGCTACGTAGCCCAGCGAAGTCTGATCCCCGATCACGCGAAATGGCATCACAGCCACAAATTTCCCTTGCGATAGCGCCGGGAGGCTGGTGTTCACGACACCGGCCCTGCCGCCCGTAACCGCGGCGGGGAACAGCAAATGGCGTGTCTTGGGGATTGCGACCAGCAGGCCGCTCAGCGCCAGCACCGTCACCGCCGGAACAATCCAATTCCAGGGGATCACGCGCGGTTGCCTGGGCGCCTGCATGACGATGGAGGCCATCACCGGCCGCTTGCCCTGCCAGGCGTCGAGATCCGCGATGATTTCCGCGGCGTTTGCGTAGCGGCGCTCCAGATCGCGCTCCAGGCAGCGGCTGACGATGTCGCTGAGCCCCGCGGGCACTGTCGCGTCAATGTCCGCAAGAGGCACCGCGCGCTCCTGATTGCGCATCAGCAGGCTGGCCATCGCCGTTTCGGCCTTGAACGGCATTTTGCCGCTTAGGAGCTCGTAGAAAATCAGGCCGACAGCAAACAGGTCGGAACGCTGGTCCAGAGTTTTTCCCATGGCCTGCTCGGGCGACATGTATTCGATCGTCCCCAGCAGCGCGCCGGTTTGCGTCATGCCCTCCGACTGGACGGATCGCGCCAGGCCGAAATCCATCACCAGGATTCGTCCCGTTTTGTCCCGCATGATGTTTTGCGGCTTCAAGTCGCGATGGATGATGCCCGCGGTGTGCGCCGCGTCCAGCGCCATGCAGACCTGGCGAATAATGTCCACCGCCTCGTCGGGCGGAAGCTTTCCCACTTCTCGGTACAACTGCCGAAGGTCGCTGCCCTCGACAAATTCCATGGTGATGAACTTGACGCCGTCGGCTTCGGAAAGATCGTAAATACGGATGACGTTTTTGTGGGTGACCTGGTGCGCAGTCATCAATTCTTGCTTGAATCTCGCAAGAATGGATGGATTGCTCGCCATCTCCGGGCGGATCAGTTTCAGTGCGACCACTCGCTCCACTTCGCGATCCTTGGCCTTATAGACCGCGCCCATTCCGCCTTCACCCAGAAGCTTGAGGATTTCGTAGCGGTTGCCGAGGAGATCGCCTTCCTGCAGAACGACATTTTGATAAGAAGTTACAAACGAGCGCGGGCCGCTGGGATTGCGCACCGATGTGCCGCCCTCCAGCGAAGCATCCGGATGAATTACGGTGGCGCCCGGGTCTACGGGCGGGCGTCGCGGAGGTGGCTCAATAAAGGTAGCCCCGTCATTGCTCAAAGGCACTTCGCTGGACGAGCTTTCGCCTTTGGCTGGCGCGCGCAATCCGCCGCCGGCGTCCTGACCTCGACCAGGCTTGGGCTTCTGTTCATCCATGAGACGTTTAGGACCCAAGCACACCCATATCGCCAGCTTGGCATCGGCTGCCTGGGTCCAACGGCGTAAGTATATAACGAGGCAGAGTTTCTGAGCAGGGAAAGTCGGCGACAGCGCTCAGCTTGGTAACCAATGAAGGTAGTCCCCAGTCACTTACAATGCCCATTGGAGAGTAGCGCGACGAGACGATTCTTAGCTGTGTCCGCCGGAGAGTTCCCGCACAATCGAGCCCACGAAATTCTTCGCATCGCCGAAAAGCATCAAGGTGCGGTCCATGTAGTACAAGGGATTTTCGATGCCGGCGAAACCCGCTCCCATACTGCGCTTGATCACCATGACGGTGCGGGCTTTGTCCACGTCCAGAATCGGCATTCCGAAAATCGGGCTGCTCTGATCTTCGCGTGCGGCGGGATTCGTTACATCGTTTGCGCCGATGATCAGCGCGACGTCCGTCTGCGGGAAATCACCGTTGATGTCGTCCATCTCCAACAGCTTGTCGTATGGAATGTCGGCTTCGGCGAGCAGCACGTTCATGTGGCCCGGCATTCTTCCGGCCACGGGGTGAATTCCGAACTTCACGTCGACCCCGCGTTTGGTCAGTGCATCGTAAAGTTCACGAACTTTGTGCTGCGCTTGCGCCACCGCCATTCCGTATCCCGGAACGATCACTACCTTGCTGGCGGCGGCGAGAATTCCGGCGGCCTCTTCCGGCGAAGCGCTGCGAACCGGCCGGGTTTCTTTTTCTCCCGCAACGGCAACCTGCTCCTGGCCAAATGCTCCGAACAACACGTTCGTGAACGACCGGTTCATCGCCTTGGACATGTTCACGGAAAGGATAAACCCCGAAGCGCCATCCAACGCGCCCGCCACAATCAGGAGCTTGCTGCCGAGCACGAATCCCATCGCCGCGGCCGAAAGTCCCGCGTACGAGTTCAAGAGTGATATCACCGTCGGCATGTCCGCGCCGCCGATGGGGATAATCATCATCACGCCGAACGCCAGCGGAATCCCGATGATCAACGGAAAGAGAAAAGTTTTGTCAGGGTGCAGAACCAGCATCGCCGCGATCCCCACGGCGATCGCCAGCAATCCTAAATTGACAAAGTTCTGCCCTGTGTAAGTAATCGGCCGCTGCGTGAATTTTATTTTCAGCCCGCCGATCTGCAGCACTTCCTGCAGCTTCCCCGCCGCCATCAGGCTGCCGGTGAACGTCAGCGCTCCCAAAATCACTTCCAGGGAAAGCACGCCCATCATGAATTGGGGAACGTTGGGCGCGCGCAAATAAAATTCCGCCGTGCCCACCAGTGTGACGCACAGTGCGCCGGCCGCGTGGCTGAGCGCCGTCCGCTGCGGAACGGCAGTCATCGCGACGCGACCCAGCGGAACCCCGATGATTGTGCCAAGCACCAGGCCGATGGCGATCCATCGGTAGTCGACAATACCCTTGTGCAGCAGCGTTCCCGCAATGGCCAGCAGCATGCCTACTTCGCCGGCCCACACCCCGCGGCGCGCGGTGACGGGGGAACTCAGCCATTTTAGAGAGAGGACGAAAAGGGCGGTGGCAATCAGGTAGGTGATTTCCAGAATGTTTTCGCTCGCGAACATGATGGTTACGGTTTCCTCGGGCCGCTGGCTTTGAACATTTTCAGCATGCGGTCGGTGATCATGAAGCCGCCGACGATATTGCTGGTTGCGGCGATAATGGCGATTGTGCCCAGAATTTTCGCCAACTCACTTTTGCCTTCGCCGGCCAGGATGATGGCGCCGACAACCGCGATGGCATCTAGTGCGTTGGTCAGGCTCATCAGTGGCGTGTGCAACAGCGGCGAAACGCGGCGGATGACTTCAAACCCGATAAATGCGGCCAACAGGAATACGTAGAGACTTGTAACCAGGTCCAGTTGCATCAGGCCCCTCCTCCGGCCGGAGCGGCCTGCAGCGCCGGCATAGAGAAAAATTCCCGCACGCGGGCGTTCACGATTTCGCCGTCCCGGGTCACCAGGGTTTCGCGCATGATTTCGTCCTGCAGGTTCAGCTGCAGCTTGCCGTCTTTCACCATGTGCAGCAGGAACGAAGTGATGTTGCGAGCGAACATTTGGCTGGCGTGATAAGGCACGGTTCCGGCCAGGTTGTATTCCCCGATGATGGTGACGTCGTGCGCCACGATGATTTCATCCGGCCGGGTGAGTTCGCAGTTGCCTCCACGCTCCGCGGCCAGATCCACAATCACGGAGCCCGGCGACATCCGCGCCACCATTTCTTTCGTGACGAGCACGGGCGATTTCTTGCCGGGGATTACCGCCGCCGTAATCACCACGTCGCTTTCGGCGATAACGTTGCCGAGCAGTTCGCGCTGCTTCTGATAGAAGCTTTCGTCTTGCGCTTTGGCGTAGCCGCTGGCGTCCTGCGCATCTTTGGCTTCGACCGCGAGTTCCACGAAACGCCCGCCAAGACTCTGCACCTGCTCTTTGGAGGCGGGTCGCATGTCATAGGCAGAAGCAACCGCACCGAGGCGACGAGCGGTCGCAATGGCCTGCAGTCCAGCAACACCCGCTCCGATAATCAGCACACGCGCCGGAGCGATCGTCCCCGCGGCAGTCGTCAGCATCGGGCACATCCGCGGAAGCGTGTCCGCGGCAAGCAGCACCGCCTTGTACCCGCAGATCGTCGCCATCGAAGAGAGCACGTCCATGCTTTGCGCCCGCGTGATCCGAGGCATAAGCTCCACGGCAAACGACGTCACGCCGCGATCGGCAATTTCCTGCAACGTTTTTTCTGTTCCCAGCGGGCGCAAAAAACCCATCAGCACCTGGCCCTTGCGAAGCATCGGAAGATCTTCCGCTCCGTTCTTGTCGTTCGCGCCGTGGCACAGGAACTGGGCGATGATATCCGCCGTGCGAAAGACTTCCGCGCGATCGGCCGCCAGTTTCGCGCCTTTTTCGACGTACTCCTTGTCGGGATAGCCTGCGGCGTGGCCGGCCCCGGCCTCCACGGTCACCTCAAGGCCCGCTTTTTTCAGATTGGCAATTACTGCCGGCACCAGCGCGACGCGCCGTTCTTTCGGATAAATCTCCCGGACTATTCCAAGGATCATGCGCCCTCCTTCCAGAAGGCCTTCAAACTAGATGCAGAGAATCGGCTATCGGTTCCGGATTTCGTCGTTGGTTCGCCGCGCATTCGCACTCTTCTCTCCGGCTGTAAATTGCAGCTTCGCCTGCTGATTAATGTTATTGCGGAATCGGGGGCGGAGCGAGTGCCCCGGTTCTGGGAAAGGCTGCCATCAAATATTCGACAAGACCCACTCGAAACTCGCCGCATCATGGGAACAGGGGAATTCTATCTCTAATGTCACACCAACGACAAGGCGGCAAATCGGCCAGTGAACAATTGTGCCCACAATTCAACCTGTAATGACGAATTCCCGGTCAGCGCAGTTGTTCGTAAACCGATCGTGCCTCGCGCAGCCTTTTCAGGACGTACTCTTTTTCCGCGGGGGAATTCCAGTCCGGATATTGCGAAGTGATTTCGATCGTCCGGTCAATCCACGCCACAAAATATTCCGCATCTTTTCTGGAGTACGCGCGCTTTCCGCCGATGGTGACGTACACGGGGCTGGTTGTAGCGTAGCTGTAGTTGTCCATCACCGGGTACTCCGCTCTTTCACTCCAGGCCCGCAGCACGCACCAGCCGCTTTCCTGCAGCGGCAAAGTGCCCGTGATGTCCGCCGATTCTTTCACCGCGTCAGTTGGCAGCGTTTTCACCACCTTTCCGTTGCAGACAATTTCCAGATGATCCATGGGTACGATCGAGCGCAATTTCACGCTGAAGGGAACCGACGTCTGCGGAGTCCCGAATTTTATTTCACTTCCCACCATCTCCCCGCCCAACTTGAATTCAATCAGCGGCCCGTTGGTCGCAAACGTGCGCCCTTGCCGTAGTTCGTCCATGAAGAGATCGATCGTTGTTGTCGAGCCGGGATTCCACACATAAACGCGATCGAATCCCACTTGTCCGCGGATCGGAGCGGCGTAATTCGTGGTCGCATCGGTTCCGCCGCCAGCCGGCAATTTGAAACCGAGATTCAGCAGCTTGTACCAAACCTCTGCCGTCGATTTGGGATCGCTGAATCCAACAATCTCCATGTAGTCGAGCTTTCCCATCGCAACATCCACCGGCAATTCGTCGGTGATTCGCTCGGCGGGCTTTACAAACGGGTCAGGCACCGCGTCAAACGGATGAACCGCGCCGACCAACGCGCCTTGCGCATGCGCCATGTCGTACACATCCGCATTCATCGGATACAAACTCGCCGCCGCCGTATTGGGATATCCCGCATAGCCCGGCAACAACAAATAATTCTTCAAACGCAGAATCCCGCGATGGCCCCAATAGCTGGTGTGAAACTCCTGCCCCATCACGATGTGGGCATCGGCATTGACGTAAGCCCAATCGGAGCCAGGCATGTCTTTCCATAAACTAATGTCGGGAAACCGCTGCTCCTTATTCACAGTCAACTCGTGAATAAATTCGATCCCCTCCGCCTCGGCCATTCTCGCCAGTCTTTCCCGGTCATTTCGATAGGTCCCTCCATAATTCATGTGAACGTGTAGGTCAGATGCAATCCAGCGGTCTCCACGATCGGGGTTAAATCCGATCGGCTCCAGTTTGACCGATACACCCACGGGTCTTCGCTCCACAATGTCAACGGTTTGGCGAAATAATTTCTTTTCCAGTCCCTGGCTCACTTCCACCGTCACCTTTCCATACGGCACCGCCAGTTGGCTCATTCGACCTTCATGTAAATAGAAGTAATGCCGTTCGAAGGGGAGGTCTTTCCTGTCGAACCCATCGTCAGCGAAAATCCAGCTTTCGGGTGGAGAGAAGAAGCGGCCGGTGGCATCTGTAACCGAAATTCGCGCTGTGGAAACATCCAGATTCTCCTCCATCTGGATCCATAAGAGGCCGCGCAGATGAAGATAGTTAAGGTGAGTCAGGAAAGACGGTGCGAGCCCTCCTCCTGTTTGGCCGTCCAGACCCTTCCATCCAATGGAGGTCGAGCCGTTGCGGTTACTGACGAAGGCGATTGATTTTCCATCCGGTGACCATCGCGCATTCGTCTCGTCCCAATCGCCGTAAGAAATGGGAAACGCGTCGCCGCCCATGGCTGGCATCAGCCACAAGTTGTGCCATTGGCGGCCGAGATAGGAGCTGTAGATCATGCGAGAGCCGTCCGGCGAAAAATCGGGGCGGGCTTTCCAGTTGGTTTCTTCGTAATGAATTTCGCGCGCTTCGGCGCCGGGCTCCGCTTTCATCCGCCAGAAGCCGCCGGTGCCGTGAATGTGGCCGCGATTGGAAACGAAAAGGATCTCCTTTCCGTCGCGCGTCCACACCGGATTGATTTCCATGTCATAGGCGCTGTAGTAGTAGCGGGGCAGGGAACTCTTCGTTTCGCCCGTGAGTCGCGCCACATTTTCCAGCGTTCCGTTTTTCACATCGCCAACGAAAACGTGAAACCGGCGGTTGTACTGCGTGGAAACCCAAACGATCTTTTTCCCATTGGGCGACCACCTCGGCTCCAGATTGACCGCACCTCCGGTAGTCAGTTGCGTGGATTTTCCCGTCGTCAAATCCAACAGCCAGAGCTCGATCGCGTCTTTCTTATAGGAAACATAGACCACGCTTTTCCCGTCCGGCGACCAATCCGGCTGATAGTCATACCCGGGGCCATCCGTAAGTTGCGTGGCCGTTTCGGAATCGAGTTTCTGCCGCCAAAGCGATCCCGCCATCGAGTAAATCAGCTCGTTCGAGTCTGGCCCCCACGTCAGGCTGCTGGGGCCGCTCGTCAACTGCGGCAGGTACAGTTCGCG
>DATHOY010000235.1:0-3309 GCA_035484435.1 Vulcanimicrobiaceae bacterium
AGATAGTGCTCCACCGCTTCGTTCAGCAGGTAGCTGCGATCCCGGTCCAGACTCTCCGCCAGCGCATCCAAAGTCTCGACCGCGTCGGCAGGCAAACGGAAACTGATCGTTTTCATGGTGCTCATAATTTCAAATAATACGCTGCAATATATTGCGTTGCAATCTCGCTTCTTCCACCGGGCCCCGCACCCTTGGCCGATCAGGGTTCGGCTTTTGGCATTCCCACCCTGCAATCACTTTTGAGGCTTGCGCTTCCGCGTCTTGGGTTTCTTGGCGTCCACTCCATCGCGCATCTCTCTCAGCCAGCGTTGGATGGCGGCCTTCCCCTTTCCAATCCCGGGATTGCCAATCCCCATATACTTTTCGAACGGGCTCTGCTTTTCTTTCTCCATCTCCACACCTTACGCCGTCTGCAACCGCTTTCCCAGAACCATCTCTCCCCACGTCTTTTCCCATTGGGCGGTGCGGCTTACAACCATCCACGTTCCTCGTACCAGTTTCGAATCTAGTACCCTGTGAATAGTATTGACAAATAGTAAATGGTGTGCTATCCATGTCTGTGGACTGCCTGCACAACGCCGGTCCCGCCTCCACCACCGCCGTTCCGCCGGTCAAGAGTTCAGACCACCTTTCCACCCCTCTTCGTTTTCCTTTCACCTTTTCCCCCGCTAACTCTCGTCGCTCCCACTCTTACACCCTTCTTCCACCTAAGTCCTTTCACTGCCACTCTTACGTGAAAACAGGGGGGTACCCACTCCCAGCTGGTCCAACCAATCGTTCCATTTTGGAATTCATGCCCCGGATTTTCGCTCTGCTACCGGCTGCTCCTAAACTGGTGGCGACGTTTGAGGATCACAGGCTGAGGCCTGTGCTACTGGGAGGCGGAGAAGAAGGCGGCGTAAAGCCGCCCCTACGGGAAGAGGCGGGAATGAAATTGGAGGGAGGCGGGGAGATGTTCGGCGAAGTAGGCGGGGTCGTGGCGGCCGGGGTAGAGATGGAATTCGTGGGGGATGCGGCGGGCGGTGAGGATTTTGTCGAGAGCGGTGGCGCCGGCGTAGAAGCCGTAGTCGTCGTTGTCGCCGCAGTCGAAATAGATTTTCAGGCCGGCGAGATTTGCCGTGCGGGCGAGAACGAGCGGGCTGTTCTGGTCCCAGAAAACGGGATCGGGTGGATTGCCGAAGACGCCGCCGAGAACGCGGGCTCGGGGAGGGCTTGAAGGCGAAGTGCCGAGGAAGCCGGGAAGTTTATCGATGAGCGCGGCGCTGTGGGCGCTGACGGCGCCGAAAAGCTGCGGGTGACGGAAGGCGAGATGCAGCGCGCCGTAGCCTCCCATGGAGACGCCGGAGATGGCTCGGTTGGCGCGGCCGGGCGCGGCGCGGTAACGCTTTTCGATGAACGGGAAAAATTCCTGTAGAAGAAAATCTTCGTAGCGGTTCTTGCCGTCCTTTGCATTGATATAAAAACCCGCGCCACCGTCCGGCGTGGCGATCAGAAAACTTTTCAGTTCACCTTTTTCGCGCTCGTCTTCGACGAGGTTCCATGCGCCGGAGTGGACGAAGAACTGTTCGTTGTCGCCGAGTCCGTGGAGCGAATAAAGGATCGGAAAGTGCTTGGTCTTGTCGGAGTCGAAAGACGGCGGGAGAACGATGCAGTAGGGAACGCTGCGGGAGAGGATTTTGCTGGGGAGGGAGTTGCATTCGACGCGGCCGGTGGCTGGAAAGCCAGGAAAAGGAAAAAAGAGGAGGAACAGGAAGAAAAGGCAGGAGCGGAAGATTGTGGCGTTCGATCGTAAGAGCCCACCTATCGCAAAAGGCGCGAAAGGTGGGGCACCCTCAAGCAGTCGGAGACTATTCATAGCGGAGGGCGTCGACGGGATTGAGCTTGGCGGCACGAGAAGCAGGATAGAGGCCGGCGGCGAGGCTGACAAGGATGCCGAAGGCTAGGGCGCTGACGACGAGCCACCAGGGGACGGAAGACAGCTCGATGGGATTGAGATTTTGACGCGCGAGATAGGTATTGGTGCCGAAGGTGACCGCGCGGCCGAGAAGCCAGCCGAAGAGGACGCCGAAAACGCCGCCGAAGAAGCCCATCACGCCGGCTTCGACGAAGAAGAGTTTTTGCACGTCGGAATCGGCGGCGCCGAGGGCTTTCAAAACGCCGATTTCGCGGCGGCGCTCGAGAATGGCCATGACCAGGGTGTTGACGATGCCGAGCGTGGCGACAGCGAGAGCGAGGCAGCCGAAGATGCCGAGGAGGCTGTCGAAGACGGTGAAGAAGGTGCGCAGGGATTTTGAGGCGTCGAGGAGAGAGAAGGCGTTGAAGCCCATTTTCTTGATGGAGGTTTCGAGCGCGTCGACCTGCGAGGGAGATTTTGCGCGGACGGAGAGCGAGGCGTAGGTGGTTTTGCCGGCGTTGGAGTCGCGCACGATGTCGCGGAGGTCGTTGACCTGCGCGGCGCGGAGGGTGGAGGCGGTGGCGAGCGGCATTAAGAGGCGCGCGTTGCCGTAGCCACCATAGCCGGCGGCGGGTTCGGTTTCGACGATGCCGACGATTTTGAGGCGGAGTTCTTTGGGGACGACGGAGAAGCCGCCGCTGGATGTGTCCGGAGAATTTGTGGATGGATCGGTGTTTGCTGCGGCGGAGGGAAGGGATTGGCGTTCGGCGTAGCGCAGGACTAATTCCTGGCCGATGAGGGAAGAGGCTTTCTCAGAGAGTTCTTTCGCAAACTCAATTTGCAAGATGGCTTCGTTGGCCGTAGCGGAAGAGAAGAAGTTGCCTTGCATGCCGTCGAAGGAGCCGGAATTTTTTGAAGAGTCGGGCATGCCGGCGACGACGGTGGCATAGGGTTTGTTGTTGAAGCGAATCTCAGTGAAAAAACGGACTTGCGGGTAGACCTCGATGACGTTGGGGAGGCTTTCCATTTCCTTGCGGGCCGCGTCATCGAGAATGCGTGGCGGTTTGTCGGACTCGGGTTCGCGCTGCGGGCGGCCCATACCGCGGAAGGCGTTTTTTGGCGTGACGATAATGGTGTCGAAGAGGCCGCTCTGCGAGAGGCGTTTTGCGGCGAGTTGCTGCAGGCCGACGCCGAGCGAGAGCATGGCGACGAGCGAAGCGACGCCGACAGCGACACCGAGAGTGGTGAGGGCGTTGCGGAGAATGGATTCGCGGAGATTGCGAAGCGCGAGGTCTGTGAGGTCGCGGGGCTTCATTGCGCAGGGCCTTTCGCGTTGGCGGTGGAGAGGAGTCTGCCGTCGCCCATGATGGCGAGGCGGTCGGCGAAGGCTTCGGCGAGGGGGCGTTCGTGCGTGA
>DATHOY010000236.1:0-14515 GCA_035484435.1 Vulcanimicrobiaceae bacterium
TGATTCATCGGCCTAGGTCCTTGCCGAGTCGAGGCGCAGAGGAATCGTACTGCCCCTCGGCCCGCGCGACATCTCAGATAGCCTCAGTATAGCGTAGTCGCAAGTCTCTGCCATTCGCACCGCATTCTCAACTATAGAAGAATTCTACGGTTGCCCTCACAAACCCGTGTGACGCACTTCACAAACGCATCGCACTGTAGCTCGGGCCTTCAGGCCCGAGGATTTCCATTACCCAAAGAACACCTCGCATTTGAGAAGAGTCCTCACACCTAAAGAAATGAGCTACGCAGTTGGCTCCCGGCCTTTTCTGTTTGTGACGCATAGCCTTTCTTCCGGGGCGGGAAGCGGGCAGATTTGTTATTCTGTGACGACACAGCGTATGACCAACGAAGCCACGGCAATGACTCGCAAGGAGTTGTTTCTCCGCGCCGCCCGGTGCGAACCCGTTCCCCGGCTCCCCGTGTGGATGATGCGCCAGGCCGGGCGCTACCTCCCCGAATACCGCGAAATCCGGGCAAAGCATTCGTTTCTGGAAGTTTGCAAGACGCCTGATCTAGCCGTGGAAGTCTCCATGCAGCCATATCGGCGGCTTGGCGTGGATGCCATCATTATTTTTTCAGACATTCTGATTCCCGCCGAAGCGATGGGACTGCCGCTGGAACTCGAAGACAAAGGCCCAAATCTCCCTGAGCCAGTGCGGACCGAAGCCGATGTTCGCAAGCTGCATATTTTTGATCCGGAAGTGGAGACCGGCTTCCTGATGGAAGCCTTGCGGCGGACCGTGAAACGGGCCGGACCGGATGTGCCGGTGCTTGGCTTTGCAGCGTCCCCATGGACGCTGGCGTGTTACATGGTGGAGGGCCGCACCAAAGAAGGCTTCGCGACGGTGAAGAATTTTCTTTACAGCGAGCCGAAGGTTTTTCGCGAACTCTTGCACAAAATCGCGCAGGCGACGATTCTATATCTGAAGGCGCAGATTGCGGCGGGCGTTTCCGCCGTGCAGCTTTTTGACACCTGGTGCGGTGAACTGGACCTGAAGGATTACACGGAATTTGTGCTCCCCGCGGTGCAGGAAATTATCGCGGGGCTCGGGAATAAGGTCCCGGTGATTTACTACACCAAGGCTTCGCATCATCTCTTAACGGCTGTGGTTCGCGCGGGGGCCAGCGTGCTCAGCGTGGACTGGCGGATTCCGCTGCCGGAGGTTCGCAAACTGGCCGGGCCTCGCGTGGCGTTGCAGGGAAATCTCGATCCCGCGATTTTGTTCGCGCCCGCGGAGAAAATCCGCGATGCGACACTGGAAATCGCCGCACAACTTTCCGGCCATGGGCACATTCTGAATCTTGGCCACGGGATTTTGCAGCACACCCCCGTGGAAAACGCGCAGTTGTTCATTCACACCGGCCAGCAAGCCGCGCTGCAGCAAGCGCAGCCGGCGGTGCAAACGCGCCGTTAGGCGCAGGAGGCAAGCGCCGTGCCCAGCATGAATCCATCGTTACGGGAGATGCAGGAGGAACTCTCCAAGGGAGAAGAGTTCGTCACGCGCTACAACCGCCCTGGACCCCGCTACACCAGCTATCCCACAGCTCCGGTGTGGAACGACACGTATGGCCCGACTGATTTCGAAACGGCAATGCAAACCGCCGACACGAAGCGCAGCCCGGTTTCCCTGTACATGCACCTTCCCTTCTGCGAGAGCCTGTGCCTGTTCTGCGCCTGCAACGTAATTATCCGCAAGGATAAAAGCGTCACGCCCCCATACCTGAGCATTCTCAAAAAAGAGATTGACCACATCGCCAGCCGCGTTTCGCGCGATCGGCAGGTAGCTCAATTCCACTGGGGCGGCGGGACCCCGACCTATCTTTCGCCGGAGCAGATCGAAGATTTGTTCGTCTACACGAAGAAACGCTTCAGCTTTGCGCCCGACGCGGAAATCGGCATCGAGGTCGATCCCCGCGTGACTTCGCGCGCCCACATGGAAGTCGTGCGCAAGCTGGGCTTCAACCGCCTGAGCATGGGCATTCAGGATTTCAAGGAAGACGTTCAGAAGGCTATTCATCGCATCCAGCCTTACGAAGTTACACGCGACCTGATTACCATTGCGCGGGAACTCGGCTTCGACAGCATCAACGTCGATTTGATTTACGGTTTGCCGTACCAGACCGCGGAAAGCTTTGCGCACACCGTCGAGCAGATTGTCGGCCTCTCGCCCGATCGCATCGCCATGTTCAGCTATGCCCACGTGCCGTGGCTGAAAAAGCAGCAGGGTTCGTTCGTTGGGCATTTGCCCGAGGGCATGAAGAAGTTCGACATTTTCCGCGGCGCTTTGCTGAAGTTCCTCGAAGCCGGTTATCTCTACATCGGCATGGACCATTTCGCGAAAGAGAACGACGAACTCGCCATTTCTCAGCGCAACCGCACGCTTCACCGCAATTTTCAGGGTTACACCACCAAGGCAGGCGCGGATCTTTACGGCATGGGCATCACGGCCATCAGCGGGATTCAAAACACTTACGCTCAAAACCATCGCGACCTTCCCTCCTGGGAAAAATCTGTGCAGGAACGCGGCATCGCGACAATGCGTGGCTACCACCTCTCACAGGACGACATTATTCGCCGCGAAGTGATCAGCCGCTTGCTCTGCCACACCGTGATCGTCAAACACGAAATCTCCGAACAGTTCGGCATCAATTTTGATGAATATTTCGCTCCCGAACTTGAACACCTGAAACTCCCGCAGCAGGATGGCCTGGTCGTAATCAACGACAAGGAAATCCGCACTGCATGGCTGGGGCGCATCTTTATCCGAAACCTCGCGATGGTGTTTGATCCGTATCTGGAGAAACAGCAGCTGGCCGCGCGGCCGCTCTTTTCTAAAACCCTCTAGCCGTAACAAGGGCCGCACACATGTCGGAAAAAGTCGAAGCTCTGGTAGTTGGCGCGGGGATATCCGGACTCGCCACGGCTTACGCCTTGCAGAAGGCGGGGATCGCTATCCGTGTGGTGGAAGCGGCGGTGCGGCCCGGCGGCGTGATTCAAACCGTGAAACGCGACGGGTACCTGCTCGAGTACGGTCCGCAAAGCTTCAGCGGCAACAGTGCCATTTCCGCGATGTGCCGCGACCTGGGGATTCTGGAGGACCGTGTTCTCGCCGACCCCAAAGCGCCGCGCTATGTCCTGATTGATGGAAAACTCCAAAACGTGCCCATGGGCCCGAGCTTGCTGACCTCTTCTTTTATGGGCGGCGGCACGCGCACCGCGATTCTTCGTGACATTTTCGGCAAAAGCGAATCGCCGGAGCCGGATGAATCGGTCGCCGAATTTATCCGCCGGAAATTCTCGCCAACATTGCTGGACCGGTTGGTCGGCCCCTTCGTTTCCGGCATCTACGCCGGAGATCCGGAAAAATTAAGCCTGCGAGCGGCGTTCCCGATCCTCTACGAAGCGGAAAAGACAGCCGGGAGCATCACCCGCGGCGTCTTCAAAGTAATCAAGCAGCGCAACGCCGCGAACGGCACGCAACCGCAGGTGCCAAAGGAAAAAGCCACGCTGCAAACGTTTCGCGATGGCAATGAAACGCTGATTCGCGCCATCGCGGGCCGGTTAGGGGACAGATTGACCTGCGGCACGGAAGTCATTCGAATCGAGGCGCTCGACCCCGGTCAGGAACCCAAAGCGGCCCGGTTTCGCGTGAGCCTGCGCGGGCCGCGGGGTGAAGAAACCGTTGAAACCGAGCGGCTAATTCTGTCCGTACCGACAGATACCGCGGGCAGGCTGCTGGAACCTCTGCAGCCAGAGTTCGTGGCGCAACTCGGCGCGATTGCCTACTCGGGCGTGGCCGTAGTTTCGCTTGGCTATCGCAGGGAGGACGTTGCCAACAGCCTCGCTGGATTTGGATTCCTGGTGCCGCGTTCCTCCGGACTCAGCATCCTCGGTACAGTGTGGAACTCTTCCCTTTTTCCCGGCCGCGCTCCGGAGGGCCAGGCGCTGCTCACAAGCTTCGTTGGCGGCGCCACCAATCCCGGAGCAATGAACAAATCGCCGGAGCAACTTGCCGCTCAGGTTCATCGCGAACTTTCTCCGGTACTCGGTTTGCGCGAAGAGCCGGTGTTCAGCAACGCGATGATTTGGAGGCAGGCGATTCCGCAATACAATTTGGGCCACACCGCCAGGCTTGTGGCGGTGGAATCCTTGCGCGCACATTTCCCGGGTCTCTATCTTTCCGGAAATTATCTGAAAGGTCCCGCTATTGGAACTTGCGTCGAGCACGCCATGAAAGTCGCGGATGAAGTCCGCGTCAGCTTCGCGAACTAGCCTTTTTCCCTTTGCCGGTGGGCGAGTCGAATCTCCCTGCGCTTTGCGGCCTCGCGCCAGCGTCGCTTTTCTTCCGCAGTCTTCAATATCAGTGGCGGCACCGGCCGCGGCTTGCGCGTGAACTCGTCGATGGCGACGAAGGTAACGAAGGCACTGGTCGTGTGTTTGCGTTCACCGGTCAGTAGATTCTCAGAATACACTTCCACACCCACCTCAAGCGAAGTGGTGAACACGCGATTCACCCGCGATTTCAGCATCACGATTTCCCCCAGACTGACGGGATTCCGGAAATCGATGTAGTCCACCGAAGCAGTCACCATGTAGCTGTTGGCGTGCCGGCTGGCAGCCATGGCCGCGACAATGTCCACCATGTGCATCACATGGCCGCCCAGAAGTTTGCCGAGCACATTGGTCTGTGCCGGCAGCACCACTTCCGCCATTTCCGAAGCGGACGCGCTCACTGGTTTACCCTTCACTCTCCATTCATCCATCAATGCGGCTGTCGCTTTATGCTTTGACTTCATCATTCTCCCTTGCGCGGCGCCTTTGGCCGGGAATTGCTCTACCCGTATAATACGCAAGACCCCTATGACGGAACAAAACAAAACCCGGCGGCAGAAACTGGAACAATTCCTCACTCAAAACCCGAACGACGCGTTTTCACGCTACGGCGTTGCCCTGGAATGCCTGCGCGAGGGCGACCTTCCAGGCGCCGAATTACATTTCAAGACGCTGCTCGAAGCCAACCCCGATTACGTGCCCGGATATCAGATGTACGCGCAGACGCTAGCGCAACACAACCGCGCCTCCGAAGCGAAAGAACTGCTTAGCAGAGGCATTGCCGCCGCTGATCGGCAGGGCAACCAGCACGCCCGCTCTGAAATGGAAGGGTTGCTGACACAACTTGAGTAGCCGGATCAAGCTTTCGGGCCACCAGAAAGACCGCAGGCAGCCGGTTCGCACGGCAGGACCAAGCGAGTCGCCGGGCGAGGTACAGGTTTGGCCACAGAAGCATTGCCCTTTCGTACCATTGCGCAGGAAACCCCCGGCGATAGGATAGTGATGTTGGACCCCCCGGCCCAAAGGAGCAGTGGTGAAACCTGCGCCACCCCTAAGCCGAAAAGAACAGCGCGTCTCGCTGAAGATGTTCGTCAAGCTGAGCAGCCCTGACAATCCGACTTCCGAAATCGCGCCCACAATTGACATCAGTTGTCATGGCGCACGCCTCGTGACCCGTAGAAGTTGGCGGCCCGACGAACAGATCTCGGTCCGCTCGATTCGCGGGAATCTCTACTCCCGTGCACGGGTTGTTCATTGCCAGCCTTACCTGGCCAATTCCTTCATCGTTGGAATTCAAATGTATTACCCGACCGGCGACTGGACGACGGCCGAAACGGCGAAGACTACTTGATCCTTGAACGGTTCCCCTGGAAACTCAGGGCCACGCGAAGCAGTTTCCTGTACTCGGCCACTATTTTGTGGCTACCTGTTTCGATTCATTACGCGGCGCATTCGACTGCAACACGCTAACGAGATGGCGTCCGCTTCGAGGAATGGCCGTCTTGTTGCCCAGTAGTATGGTTTTGGCTGCAATTTTGCGGCCGTAAATCCGCTCGTTTGCTTTCTTGTCCTGGCGCAGTGTGGAGCCCTCCAGGGAAATACCCGCAAACAGCCCGCGGGAACGCGAATAACTCAGAATTTCGGCGCGCATCCACAGATCCGTGTTCGCGGAGGCGTCGCGGCCAACGGGGCCGGCAGCGGCGGATGCATCTCCTCCCAACTTGATCCTGCTGCTGAGAATGGAGCCCACGCCCTTCTGGTTCATGACCAGAAGAATCAGGTCGGTGGCCTCGCCGCCCATTTGCATTCCAATGCTGTCGCCTTCCAGGGCGAACATAGCAGGAGCGCCCCAGGGTCCGTTGAATTCCTTGCCCGTGCGGCAAACCATCGCTCCGCGGCCATACTCCTTGCCCATTCCGAAGGCTACCTTCAGCACCGAGGGGAACACGATCACGCACTCGGCTTTGTCCAGGACCTGCCGGGGCAGATTGTCCGGGATGTTCAGGATTTCCTGCATCACGACGCCGCAATTTTCCAGGCGTTTTTGCTCTTTCGTGGCCGCATACACCGCGCAGGCGGCAAACGAGAGACACACTCCAACTATAAGAGATCGCTTCATCGCTCACCTCAAGGGGGCAGAAAAGTTTCGCTAACGCTCGAACTCGCACTCAGCTCTGGCCGGGCGAATCGCATCAGCTGGCAAGGATGAAATCTGACCTGATCTGATTGTTTCGACCGGCACGACGAGGTTTCCCCTCGCATTGCAATCCTAGAGGGTGTCACGGCGCTTGTCTGTCCACTTGTACACAGCCCTGCGGATAGTTTGAGAAGGCGTGGAGATGCCAGGCAGGCCACCAAGTTACGAGGATTAGCGCTTGTAGGCCTGAGGCCTGCCAAATGAACCCCGCCGGATTCCAGCCTCCGACTCTGACTCGCCGAACAACCCGCGCATTTCACCCTTTTTTCGCGGCTCTGCTATCATGGGCTTCTGTAGCCATGCGGCCCGATCGCATACCGCTGTTTCCTCTGAACGTCGTACTTTTCCCCGGCGAAGAGCTTCCCTTGCACATTTTTGAGCCCCGCTACCGCCGGATGGTGCGTGAATGCCTGGATGGACGTTCTCCATTCGGCTTGCTGCTGGCCATGGATGACGGCGTAACCCACGTGGGGTGTACTGCGGAGATTCTGGAAGTGGCGAAGCGTTATTCCGACGGGCGAATGGATATCATCACGGTTGGCCGTGATCCATTCCGCATCGTGGAACTGTTTACCGAGGATCCGCTGCTCGAAGGCCAGGTGGATTACCTGGAAGACCGCGAGGCTCCGGTTGAGCCGAAGTGCAAGCGGAAGTTGATCGAGGAATACGAAACCTGCCACACTTTACTCTTTAACAGCCTGCCGCGCGATTTGGAAGAAGCGCCAGGCGGCGAACTTTCCTACGCCATTGCGTCCACCCTGCCGCTCGATTTGCTTTGCAAACAGCAGCTCCTGGAGCTCCGCACCGAGAGCGAACGCCAGGAACGCCTGCTCAGGTACCTGTGCGACTGGGCGCCGCATCTACTTAAAGAGAAGGCAATGCGACAATGTGCCGGAAACAACGGGCACGGTTTGAATTAGCAGTACGCGGACTATCGCGAGTGGTTCGCAGACAGGGACCCCATGGCGCCAAGCACTTCAATGCATTCCGCAGGTCATCCGAAACCCCGTACCGTCGGCGAGTTGAAGCGCATTCCGGACTTCGACTCCCGCTCTGCCGGCGTTTCGGTGAAGAACGAAATCCGCCGCAACCTGCTGCGGGCGATTGAGCGCAACGAGCCGCTCTTCCCCGGCGTTCACGGCTACGAAGACACCGTGATTCCCCAGATCGTCAATGCCCTGCTTTCTCGCCACAATTTTATTCTGCTTGGTTTGCGCGGCCAGGCCAAGAGCCGGATTCTGCGCGGCCTGCTGCAGTTTCTGGACCCGGAGATTCCCGTGATAGCCGGCTGCGAGATCAACGACAACCCGCTGCAGCCCATTTGCCGCGGCTGCCGCGAACGCGTCGCCGCCGAGGGCGATAACACGCCAATCAACTGGCTGCCCCGCGACCAGCGCTACGTCGAAAAGCTCGCAACGCCGGACGTGACCATCGCCGACATTATAGGCGACGTGGATCCGATCCGCGCAGCGCGCGGCGGCCGCGATCTTTCCGATGAACTGACCATCCACTACGGACTGTTACCGCGCGCCAACCGCGGCATCTTCGCAATCAACGAGCTTCCCGACCTCGCCGGCAAAATTCAGGTGGGATTGTTCAACATCATGCAGGAAGGCGACATTCAGATTAAAGGCTATCCGCTGCGCCTGCCGCTGGATGTGCTCCTGGTCTTCTCCGCGAATCCAGAGGACTACACCGCGCGCGGCAAAATCATCACTCCTTTAAAAGACCGTATCGGCGCGGAAATTCGAACCCATTATCCTTCCACGGTCGAGGAAGGCATTGCCATCACCACTCAGGAAGCCTGGACCGCCCGCGATTCGGGCATCAGCGTGGAAGTGCCGGACTACCTCCGCGAAGTCGTGGAGGAAATCGCGTTTCAGGCACGCGAAGACAAGCGCGTGGACCGGCGCTCTGGCGTCAGCCAGCGCCTGCCAATCTCAACGCTCGAAAGCCTGGTCAGCAGCGCGGAGCAGCACGCCGCGCGGGCCGGGGAACGTCACGCGGTCACGCGCATCGCTGACCTTTATGCTGCCCTTCCCTCAATTACCGGAAAAATGGAATTGGAGTACGAGGGAGAACTGAAAGGCGCAGAAGTGATTGCCCGGGAGCTGATTCGCACCGCAATCGGTCGCATATTCTCGAAATACTTCGCTGAAGTCAGCTTCCAGCCGGTGGTGCAATGGTTCGAATCCGGCGGCGAGCTGAAAATTCCGGATCTCATCTCCACCGGCAAGCGCTACGAGCAACTGGCCAAGGTACAGGGCTTGCTGGAACACGTAGCCAAGCTGGGCGTCAGCAACCGCAAGGACGAAGCGCCCGCCGCCGCAGCCGCCGAAATGATTCTCGAAGGCTTGTGGGCCCATCGGCGAATTGGCCGCAGCGAAGAGCGCGGCTTCTACGCGGAAAAGCAACGCCCGCCGGAGCCAAGGGAGTCCGTCAGCCGCCCGCGGCGCAATTATAATTGACGACCCGACGAAGGGTCGTCATCCTGAGGAGCATCGCGACGAAGGATCTCAACCGATGCGCAAAAGGAAATGTAGTGGCCGGACTTTAGACCGGCCACCAAAGCAGCAAAGCACCACAAGGACCACGGAATGAAAGTAATCAAATACGGAAAGTACATCGGCGAACCAGCGGACGCAGTCGACCTCGACGAACTGATGAAGCGCCTGGGAGATTTCCTGCTGCAGAGCGGCTTCGAATCGCAGTTCTACGGCCTTTCCGAGATGGACGCATCCCATTCCATGGAAGCGTTGCGCGAAGCGATCTTGCGCGCTCTGCAGGAAGGCGACCTCTTCCCCGAAGACGCCATGAGTGACGAGCTGCGCGAAATGTTGCAGGATCCCGGCGCGCTGAACAACGAAGAGGTCCGCGACCTGATTAACAAGCTGGTGGAGCGCATGGGTCAGGAAGGCTTCATTAATCCGCAACAACCGCCCCAGGTGACGCCGCCGCCGCAAAATACCCCTGGCGGAAGCCTGGGCCAGCCGCGCGAAATGGACGCCGATGCGCGCTTTGAAATTACCGACAAGGCCATCGACTTTCTAGGTTTCAAAACGCTTCAGGATCTGCTCGGCTCGCTCGGCCGCAGCAGCTTCGGACGGCACGACACACGCGATCTTTCCACGGGGGTCGAATCCGGTGGCATTTCGCGTCCCTACGAATTCGGCGACGTGCTGAATCTGGACATCAGCGAAACGCTTTCGAATGCGATTCGCCGCGAAGGCGCAAAAGTTCCCTTGCAGATGGAATATCGCGACCTGATGGTTCACCAGTGCGAATACCATTCTTCCTGCGCAACGGTGCTGCTGCTCGACTGCAGCCACAGCATGATTCTCTATGGCGAGGACCGCTTCACGCCCGCCAAGCGCGTCGCGATGGCGCTTTCGCATTTAATCCGCACGCAGTATCCCGGCGACACGTTGAACCTGGTGCTCTTTCACGACTCAGCCGAGGAAGTGCCCCTTGGTCAACTCGCCCGCGTGCAGGTCGGCCCGTACTACACCAACACGCGCGAAGGCCTGCGGATGGCGCAACGGATTCTGCTTCGCCAGCGCAAAGACATGCGGCAGATCGTGATGATCACCGACGGCAAGCCATCGGCCTTGACACTCGAGGACGGACGGATCTATAAAAACGCGTTCGGCCTCGACCCCTTCGTCGTCGGTGAAACGCTGGAGGAAGTGAACAAGTGCAAGCGCGCAGGCATCATGATCAACACATTCATGCTGGCCACGGATTACAGCCTGGTACAGTTTGTGCAGAAAATCACGCAAATGTGCAAAGGCAAGGCGTATTTCACCACGCCCTACAATCTTGGCCAGTATCTGCTGATGGATTACATGCAGCGCAAGACGAAAACCATTCATTGATGTCCGCGCGCAACGACGGGTTCCCGGCTTTGCGCTAGACTCTTTCCATGTCCTTATCGCACAAAATTTCCAGATGGCTCGGTTGGGGGGCCCCTTTGACAACAGTTGCTATGGGACACGCTGCACCAGGCTTTACGCTGAAATCGCTCGACGGCAAAGAATACTCGCTTGCAAAATTATTGGAGAAAGGTCCGGTGGTCGCCGCCTTCTTCAAAATTTCCTGCCCCGTGTGCCAGTTCACGTTTCCCTATCTGCAGCGGCTGGCGGAGCGGTATTCAGGTGATTCCGCAACAGTCATCGCTATTTCGCAGGATGACGCGCGCGGCACCACGGAATTCAATCGCGAATATGGCCTGAAGTTCACCACGCTGCTGGATGATGCGGGCTACCCGGTCTCCAATGCCTACGGCCTCAGCATGGTCCCCACGATTTTCCTGATCGAACCCGACGGCAAAGTAAAGATCAGCTGCATGGGCTTCGACAAAGGCAACCTGGAAACTATCGCCGCTGAACTCTCGCAGCGACGCAAAATCGCGGCCGCCCCGCTCTTTCGCTCGGATGAAGTAATCCCGGCCCAAAGGCCCGGATGAGGCTCCAAAAACTAGGTCCGGTCCGGACCTGACGCGAAAAAGAAATCTCCCGGACTGGAAGGCAATTCCCTGCTCAGTCCAATTCCTGAAGCATGTCCGGTTTATGCTTTCCCGGTTTTTTCCGCTTGTCGGGAATCACGCGCGTATTGGCCGGCCTCAGCCCGGATTTGCGGGCCCGCCGCCGCGCCTCCGTCCCCTTTTCCAGCCGATCTCTTTTTCGCTTCGCCATTTCAGCTTTTTATCATCCCGCACAGGTAAATGACAACGTATTGCTGGAATAGCCGCGAGCTCGGTTCGAACGTCGTCGCCGCACGACGAGCAATCTGGAATCTTTCGTGACCCTGAGCCTAGATTAGAAGGTAAAGGTGAGTTGCAGGTCGAGCCGGCGATTGGACGTGGAATCACTGTAAGGCCTGCCGGCCAATCCGTTCGACTCGCCGAACAACGGCGAGCCCAAATTGCCGATCGGGGTCGCGACGTTTACGTTATTGAAGATGTTTCGACCAATCACGCCGACCGTCAACGAGTAACGCCGGTTTGTAGCCCCAGCGTCCGCTCCACGGCCGCCTCCCCCACGGCCCGGCCCGCCAGGCCCGCGCCCGAATGTTCCGCCGCTCATGCCCCCACCACCTGCTCCACCCGAAGCGCCTTCGATGGCGGGGCCAAAGCCGAAGGTCTTGCTGACACGCAGGTTCATGGAGAAGCGGCCCGGGCCCTCCCCGAAATAAGCGGGGATCTGGGTTGCGGTGGACGGCGGGTTGGCGTCAAAGCAGCCAAATTTCGTTTGGCTCGATGGACTGCAAGTCGCAAACGCCGGCCGCACATTGTAAAGATTGTCCTGGAACGGATCCGTGCCCGTAGTGATGTTGAAAGGAATACCGGAACTGGCAATCACGAATGGGCTGAGTCGAAACCCGCGCGGCAATCCAATCGTCCCGCCCAGGAAAAGCCGGTTGCGGATGTCGTAACTGGCCCGGCCATAATCGAGCCTCAAATCTCTGGGATCCGAAGGAAAACTGTTCACACCCGATGTATCGCTGTTCGCGTGATTGTAAGTGTAATACCCGAAAAGCGAGAACTTCGCGCCCAAGCGCACGCTGCCGTTCACAATCAACTGGTTCTGTTCAAAGTCGGCCGCGGATTGATACTGAAAAATGTTTCCCAGGTTCGGAAAAGGACGCCCGGCAGCCGACGTGGCCGTCTCCGGCAGGAACGGATTAAGGTTATTTGTATAAAATTGGTGGACGCCGCGCGAGTTTAGATACGTCAGGGCCAGATTCGCAAATTTCGTTACCTGCCGCTCCAGCGTCACTCCCGTCTGAATTGTGTAAGGAGCGCGCAAATTGTTGTTGGCCTGATACTGAGTGGAAACCAGCGTGCCGGAGGGCACAGGATTTGGCAGCGGCAGGAAAAATGTTGGGTTCTGAATTTGTAGTTGCTGCTGCAGCGGATTCTGCTGGTTAAATCGCTGCTGTGTCTCCACCAAATCGTAAGTGAATCGGTCGTAAAACATTCCGAAGCCCGCGCGCAACACAGTCTTTGGCGGGTTCTTCGCGCTTCCGCCAATACCCCACGCCAATCCGATCCGCGGCGCAAAATCGGATTTATCGGGAAAATTGTTCTGGGTCTCAAAGCGCAGGCCGTAGCTTAGTGTTACGTTCGGCCGCACCTTCCAATCGTCCTGGATAAACAGGCCGGCATCCACCAGCGTCACCGTCGAAGGAATGATCTGCGTCCCGCCCGCGGTCTGAAACGTCTGCGTGAAGTAGCTTGCGCCTCCGCCCATCGCCTGAATCGTCGCGAACGGAAGCCCCGCCGCAATCCCCTGTTGGGTGATCTGGTACGCCACGATGGGAGTAATGATGCAATTGTTGTTCGCGGGGGTAGGAATACAGGTAGGATCCGGATTCGGCCGTGAGCCGAACGAAAACGTGCCGTTGAAATTATTGCTGACCTGGTCGCGATCGTTCGTGGCCCGAATCCTACCGCCGAATTTCCAGGCGTGCTTGCCGTAGTTCAAAAAAGTGGTGTTCTGGTATTCGTAGCGGTTCTGGATATCCGAAGAACCAAAGTTCCCGCTGCCGTTTCCTTTGAACGCCCCCCCCACGTCCACCGTCGTTCCAGTTTGCAGCGGCGTGCTCTCGTTGTCGGTACGAACAAACTGGAATCGCGATTCGTTGATCGCATGCGCGCCGATGATTTGCGTATCCGTCGCCTGCAAGGTGTGCTCCACGCCGAGCGTATTGCTGCCAGTTTCCGGGAGATTGAACTGACCCACTCCCGCGTTAGTAGCAACATCCCGAAAATACTGGTAGCGAACAGTCAGCGTGTTGTTGGGAGAGATCTGGTAATCAATCCGCGGGCTCAGGTTGGTTCTGGTCTGTGGATTTGCCACCGCCAGGCTTTCGGGAACAATCGCGAAATTGTTCGCCGGATCCAGCACCGTGGCACTGACGACGTTCAGCGCACCGATGTTCCGGCGCTCGATATTAAAGAAGAACGACGCCTTCTTATTGATCGGTCCACCGACGTTGCCGCTGTACTGTTCGGAGTTGTAGCCGGGGGGCGAAACGCCCTCCTGCGCGGTTTCGAATGGATTCCTGGAATTAAAGGACGAAGTATTCCCCTGCACCTGCAATTGCCCGTGCAGCTTGTCCGTTCCCGGTTTGGTGAAAATCTCAATCCGACCGTAGCCCAGCTTGTCGTACTCGGAGGAAAACGGATTCTGATTGATGCGGATCTCGCGGATCGAGGCTTTCGGCGGCAATTGTCCCGCGGTAAAGCCGTCGATGTAGATTTGCCCGCCATTCGGGCCTGCTGACGGCCCGGCCAGCGCCTGCAATTCCGACGACAGCTCGTCCGGATCGTCGGAGAGCGCCTCGAGATCCTTCCCCTGCAGCACGATGCTGTTGGCGTTGTTTTGCGGGCTGACGTCCAGTTGGGTAGTTGAAGCGTTCACCTCGACTTTTTCCTTTTCGATTTCGAGCGTCAGGGGAATATTGAAGTTCAGAGCCTGGCCAGCGGCCAGCGCTACGCCGCCTTTATCAAACATCGCAAAACCCGCTGCTACAGCCTTGATTTCATACGTTCCCGCCGCCAGGTTCTTGAATTCGTACACTCCCTCTTTATTGGTGGCCGTGTCCATCGAACCGCCGGAAGGCGTCGTCAACAATACAGTCGCGCCAACGAGGGCCGCGCTGGAGGGGTCGGTTACCTGGCCACGAATTGAACCGCTTTGGTTCTGTGCGCGACACGGCAGGGCCAGCAGCGACATGAGAAGGAACAGCAAAATAGCGCTGGGCTTGAAACTCTGCGCTGGCTTCATTCGGATCAATCGAAAGTTCCGCCCCTCTGTCGTTTTCGCGCCATGCGTCATTGCGCGGCTGCGTCGCCTCCGCCATTGCTCAAACTCCATGGCGTCAAAATACTGGATGCTTGTTCCTGCGTGGCCGCTTGCAGCAACGGTTCCACTCCGCCCA
>DATHOY010000237.1:0-12413 GCA_035484435.1 Vulcanimicrobiaceae bacterium
TAGACGTTTACTGCTTTGGCGCGGGCGGCAGGCGCTTTTCAATTTCTTTCAGGCGGGAATTCATCTCCTGTACCAGTTGTTCCAGGTGCACCAGCCGGTCGTCCCCGCCCGCTTTTTCGCCGCCCTTCGCGTCTTCGCTCATCATGCCATGTGCTCCACCCTTGGCCATCGGATTCTTCAACCGTTCGATCTGTTCCTTGATCGTCGGTTGCATCTCGATGCTCAGATTTTTGCTTTGCAGCATGGCTTCGAGCGCCGGAATCGCCGAAGCATCACCGCGTCCGCCAAGCGCATAAATCGCGGTGCGGCGAATGGGGAAATGCGAATCCTGCAGGTAGCCGGTAATCACCTGTGTCAACTCCTTGTTATCCTTCTGCAAGCGCGCCAGGCTGGCGATGGCCGCTTGCCGCGAATCCATGTCCTTCCCGGGTGCCGCCCATTCGCGCAGCAGTGGAACCGCCTTGTCGTCGCCAAGCGAGCCAAGCCCGTTCAACGCGGCGTCGCGCAAAAAGCCGTCCGGAGAATCGGCGTTCACTGCCGCCGCCAGCGTTTCGTAAGTTCCCGGGCTTTTAATCCTGCCAAGCGTGCGCAAGGCCGCACCCCGCGCTCGATAGGAGGTATCTTCACGCGCCACAGTCTGCAAACGCGCAACGACGCCCGCATCCTCCTTGAAATTTTCGAGCGCCAACACGACGCCGCCACGTACCACCGGCTCCTTCGCCGAATTCAGCGCATCCAGCAGTTGTTTCGAAGCCGCGGCTCCGCCAAGTTCTCCCAGCGAGCTCGCCGCGGTCCGGCGCACGCCGCTGCTCTTGTCGCCGCGCAACGCCTCGCCCAGCGCCGCAGCCGCTTCGTCGTCGCCTTTGAGTTTCCCAAGCGCTTCGGCCGCGTCGGCGCGGTCCGCCACTTCGCTTGCATTCTTCAATTGGTAGAGCAGTTCCTTCTTTTCTTTCTTGAACTGCGCGGATTTCAGGATTTGCGTTCCCTTGTCAAAGAGCACCATTAGCGGCGTGGAATCCGCGGGGAACGTGAACACCTCCGACTCTTGCGTCACATGAATGGGGTAAAGCTTCGGCCCGCTGGCGGTGGTGATTTCAACCTCCACCGGCACGTTGAATAGACCAACATGCCCTTCGCGCTTCTGCGTCTGTTTGACTGTCAGCGCAACCTGCTTCTTCTCCGAATCGTATGCGTAGCTCAGCTCAAACTTCGGTGCGCCCGCTCCATAAATCCACTGCGCGAAAAACGGGTCCACGTTTGTGTGCGTCGCTTCCTCGATCGCCTTGATCAGGTCCGAGGTCATCACGTTCTTGCCGCGATTCACTTCCAGATAGTGCTTCAGCCCCGCGTAGAACGCATCTTCCCCAAGCTGCCGGCGCAGCATGTACAGCACCCAGCCGCCCTTTCCGTATGCGTTACCGTCAAACTCCTCCGATTCGTCAAAGTCGTAGCGCACGATTGGTTTGTCATAGAGCGAGCGATATGCAAACCACTGCCGCGCCTCTTCCCAGCGGTCATAATCCGCGGTGTCTTTTCCAAAGTGCGCTTCCGACCAAACCGTTTCCATGAACGTGGCGAATCCTTCGTTCAGCCAGATGTCGCCCCAATCCTTGGTGGTCACCAGGTCGCCAAACCACTGATGTGCCAGCTCGTGCGAGATCAAGGGGTCCTGGTTCTGTTCGTATTCCGGCGCCAGCTTCGGATGGCGCAGCGAATCCGCCGTGTTGGTGGTGGCGCTGGAATTTTCCATGCCGCCGGCGACGAATTCGTCCACCATCGCCTGCGAATATTTTTCCCAGGGATAGTCCACTCCCAGTTTTTTGGTGAAGAGTTCGATCATGGCCGGCGTCCGGCTGTAGTTCGGGACCAGCCGGTCCGCGCGATCCTTCGGCGCGTAGTACGTCACAGGGATATTCCGCCAGGAGTCCTTCACTTCCACAAACTCGCCCGCCACAACCGTGATCAGATAGGTAGAACTCGGCTGCGATTCGCGCCACGTCCAGGTCTTCATGCCGTCGCTTGCGTCGGTCACGCCAATCAGTTTGCCGTTCGAAATCGTCTGCCAGTTTGCAGGGACGGTCAGAATCGTCTCGGTGGTCAGGCGGTCGTTCGGATAATCGTAGGTCGGCAGATAGTAGCGCGTGTCCTCGGATTCTCCCTGCGACCATATCTGCAGCGGCCGGTTGGGATAATCCTTGTCGGGCAGAATAAAATAGAGTCCCTTGGTCGGCGTCCCCTGGTATTTGATCTCCACGTCGAACTTGCCGCCGGCCTTTGCGCCCTTCGGCAGCGTGACCACGAGCTTCTTATCCGTGGTCGAAAATTTCGCGGCGCTCTTGTTGATGCGCACGCTTTCGATCTGGAGTCCCACCGAATCGAACCAAACGGTGTCCAGACCGTCGCGCAGCAGCGTCAGCGAGTGAGTCACTTCGCCAAGCACCTTTTTCTGCTCCGGCTGAAAGCGCAGCGCAATCTTCGAATGCAGGAGGTCGTAGTCCTTGCTGCGCGCATAGGGCTCATCGGCGTGCAACAATCCCACGCCGCTCAACAGCCACAACGCACAGAGAATTGCGCCCGCAAAAGAGGCGCGCCGCCCATTCCCCAAATTCCGCATGATCATTCCGTCCGCTCCTTGAATGTTTTATGAATTCAGCAATTCCAGATGAAGAATCTTATGGCCCGCATGCTCCAGAGTTTCCACCGCAACAGGGATTTCCTCCTGTTGCACCAGCAAATAATCCGTATCGAACGTGGAAATAACGAAAATTCCCACGCCCACGCGCGCCAGCGGATTCGCCAACGACGCCACCACTCCGGTTTCGCTGAACGCGAACGGGCCGTGCACCTTCAACATCCGCCAACCGCGGGATGCGTTCAGCCCGGCCGGAACGCTCGCTTCCGCCGCGACTATGGAAAGTTCCTCCGGCGTGCGCGTCACCGAGAAAAATGCGGAGGTCATGGCCCAGGCAGGGATTTCCGCGTCGCCGGTAAATTTGGCGATCGCGTATAGCCCCTCCATCACCGAAAGTGTCAGTGTGCGATTTACGGGAGGCATGCGGCGCTAGAGCAGACTCCTCGTCGTGCCGCCGTCGATGGCCAGCGAAACGCCATTCACGTACCCAGCTTTTTCGGAAGCAAGAAACGCCACCACCGACGCAAACTCTTCCGGCGTACCCAGGCGGCCCGCTGGGATCAGTTTCTTCCATCCGGCAAACACCTCTTCCGGTGTGGCGCCGGTTCGACCGGCCATCATTCCCGCCAGATCATCCAGCCGGTCCGTGCGCGTGTAGCCGGGGCAGACGTTGTTCACGGTGATTCCGTGCGCGCCGTACTCATTGGCCAGCGTGCGCGCCAAGCCGGTCACCCCCGCGCGCAGCGAGTTGGAGAGCAACAGCCCTTCCACCGGCTGCTTCACGGAATACGAGGTGATCGTCAGGAAGCGTCCCCACTTGTTTTTCTGCATCCGCGGCAGTGTCTCCTGCGCAAAATAAACGGTGCTCATCAGCAGCTGATCGGTCCAAACGCGCCAGTCCTCGACCGTTGTGGCGCTGAATAGTTTAGACGGCGGGCCGCCGGTATTGGTAACGCAAATGTCCACCCGGCCAAACCGCTTCTCGACACCGCCGACAAAACTGGAGACTTCCGCGGCATTGCCGACATCCACCGCCTGCCAGAATACCTCGCGCCCGGTTGCAGCTTGAATTTCCGAAGCGGCCGTCTTCAAATCCGCGGCGGTCCGAGCGCAGATGGCGAGCTCGGCGCCTTCGCGCGCCAATTCCGCCGCCACCGCCCGCCCCAGCCCTTTGCTCGCCGCAGCCACGATCGCCACGCGTCCGCGCAGCCCCAGGTCCATTCCTGCCTCCAAGCCCAATCTTCAATGTTCTCTTGAACGGCAGAGACCCGTCAAATGGCCGTTATTTGTTTAGACGCGCCAAAGAAAGACGAAGGTTGTGAAATAATCCCTCTCGGAGGCCCACTTTTACTATTTGTAGACAAATTTCGATGCCAGGAATGAGGTGCTCATGAATCTCGCTGACTTCCGCCGAATCGCGCTGGGCCTTCCCGGGGCCGAGGAAAGCTCGCACATGGGTCAGCCGGACTTTCGCGTGGACGGGAGAATCTTCGCCACCCTGGCCTCTGCAAAGCAGGGTTACGGCAACCTGATGCTCACGCCGGAGCAGCAAACCGCGTTCGTCGAAGAAATGCCTGAAGTCTTTCTTCCCATTCCCGGAGGCTGGGGACGCATGGGCTCGACCCACATCCGGCTCGCGGAAGCCACCGAAGACGTGCTGTATGGCGCGCTGCATACAGCCTGGAAGCTGCGTGTCGACAAAAACGCGAAGTCCGGTAAAAAGAAAATATCTCCCAAAGATCGACGGGAAACACCGAAACGAAAGGCCAAGAAGCGCTGAGACCTCTTCCTTACCTGCAGGATGAACTTGGACGGAAGATTTGCTCTGCGGGACGCCTCGCACTAAGATGCGGAGTAAAGCAAGAATCGCTTCTCAATCGTTCCCACGGGAGGTACGCATGGTTCGCCTTCGAATCCTGGGTGTTCTTTTCCTGGCAGGCTTCTTCGCTGTCGTTCCGCTGCGCGCGCAAATTGGAAAATCGGTTATCGTCGCTGCCGGTTCCGACGTGGATCACCAGCTCAACGACATCAGCGCCGCAACCGATCCCGCGGCGAAGCTCAAATTGATCGATGCTTTCTCCGCCGCGCACCCGGACGGCGACCTGCAAATCCTCGTCAACGAGCAGTATGTCAACTATTACCTCGGCGCCAAGCAGTACGACAAAGTCTTCGATTACGGAGACAAACTCTTCGCGCTCGACCCCGACAATTTTTCGAACGCCGTCAACATGGTGCGCGCCGCCAACGAAAAGGGCGACACCGACCGCCTGTTCGCCGCGGGCGAAAAAGCCTCCGGAATTTTGCAGCGCTTCAAGGCGCAACCACCCACGTCCGGAACCAGCCCCGAAACATGGAAAGTGGATCAACAGCAGAAGCTTGAATCCGTGAAGGACAATCGCGATTACATCGAACAGTCGTTGATGAGCGCGGCGTTTCAGCAGAAGGATGCGACAAAGAAAGCCACTCTGCTGGTGCGGTTTGCGAACCTGTTTCCCGATTCGCCGAATTCCGGGCAAGCCCTGGGCGCCGCCGCGGTTACTTACCAGCAGGCGCAGAATCGCCCGAAGATGCTCGAAACCGCAAACAGCACCCTTCAAAAAGATCCCGGCAATCTAGGCGTACTTCTATTGCTGGCGGACGATTACGGCGAGAAAAACGAGCAACTCGACAAAGCCGAAGCCTACGCGAAGAAAGCTGCAGCGCTCTGCGACACCGCGAAGAAACCAGAGGGCGTGAGCGACGCCGACTGGCAACAGCAGATTAATCTGCAGAAGGGGCTCGCGTTCAGCGCACTCGGCCAGATCGACTTGCAGAAAAAACTGAATTCTGCGGCTGTTGAGAGCCTGACCAAAGCCGCACCGCTCCTGAAATCAAACGCCGTAGTTTACGCCCGCAATCAGTACCGCCTCGGCTTTGCCTATCTCAATCTTAAGAACACGGCGGGAGCCAGGCAGGCCTTCACTGACGCGGCTTCTGTGGACAGCCCCTATAAGGGCCCTGCGCAGGACAAGCTGAAAGCGATGGCGACTGCCAAGGCTCCCGCGAAGAAAGGCTAGTAAATCCTGTAAAATCAGGGTGAAAAGCGGATGCGCGGCTGAAACTATTTGGTTCCTCTATACTCTAATTGGTAGTCAAAGAACCAACGCGAAGCAACCAGCCCCAGCTAAGCACGCCGCAAAATCGCGGCATCTAATCCATGCGGGCTGGTGTAATAAGGGGGTATCACATGCAGGAAATCGCTACATTTGGCGCGGGATGTTTCTGGGGCATCGAAGCTGCGTTTCGGCACGTTCCCGGCGTTTTGGACGCCGCGGTCGGTTACAGCGGCGGCCGTACGGAAAATCCCAGCTACCAGGATGTTTGCACGGACACGACCGGCCATGCCGAAGTCGTGCAGGTCACATTTGATCCGGCGAAACTCAGCTACGAACGGCTGCTCGACGTTTTCTGGACTATCCACGACCCGACCCAGGTGAACCGCCAGGGCCCCGATTACGGCAAGCAGTATCGCACCGCGATCTTTTTCCATTCGCCCGAGCAGGAAGCGGCGGCGAAGAAGTCCAAGCAGGCACTGGAAGCGAGCGGCAAGTTGCGGCGTCCCGTCGCCACGGAAATCACCGCGGCGGGCACTTTCTGGCGCGCTGAGGAATACCACCAGCGCTATCTCGAAAAGCGCGGCGCCGCCAGTTGCCACATCTAAGCCCAAATTAACTTGTAGGGGCCGGGCTCGCCCGGCCCTCCGTCCGATCGAACGCCCGACCCTCTAACCTCTAATTGCCTTCACTCAAAATCTTCTGATACGCCGGCACGGTCAAAAACTCCACAAATTGCGGCGAGCGAATTAAATCGCGCATCAACTGCGCCGATTTTTCGTACGCCGCATACCGAGCCGCGTCTCCTGCCTGCTTCGCCTTTGCAAGCTCCTCATCAATGATGCGGTCGCAGATGGCGACATCGATTTTGCGACCGTCCTGCAGATGCGCGTCGTTGTGAATCCATTGCCAGATCTGCGCCCGGCTGATTTCCGCCGTCGCCGCGTCCTCCATCAAATTGAAAAGCGGCACGCAGCCCGTGCCGCGCAGCCACGCTTCCAGGTAGCCGAGGCCGACCGCGATGTTTTGCCGCAGACCGGCTTCGGTAATCTGGCCTTTCGGCACTTCCAGTAGATCCGCCGCGGTTGCGGAGAACTCCGCGAGCTTCTTGTCGATCTGGTTCGGCCCCGGCATCAGGCGGTCAAAAATCTCATTGGCCACACCGACCAGTCCGGGATGCGCCACCCAGGTGCCGTCGTTGCCGTCGCCGGCCTCGCGTTCTTTATCCGCGCGCACCTGCGCAATCGCTTTTTCATTGGCCGCCGGGTCGTTTTTAATCGGGATGAAGGCCGCCATGCCTCCCATGGCGTGAATATTCCGCCGGTGGCAAATCTTGATCAGCAATTTGCTGTAGGAGCGCAGAAAGTGTGTGGTCATCGTGACCTGCCCCCGATCCGGCATCACGGTCTTCGGGTCGTGCGAAAATTTCTTGATGAAGCTGAAAATGTAATCCCAGCGGCCGCAGTTGAGTCCCGCGGAATGTTCCTTCAGTTCGTACAAAATTTCGTCCATCTCAAAAGCGGCCAGGATCGTTTCAATCAGAACGGTGGCGCGGATGCTGCCGCGATTTACTCCCAGAGCGTCCTGCGAGTGGAGAAAAATGTCGTTCCACAAACGCGCTTCCAGGTGGCTTTCGATTTTCGGCAGGTAAAAGTAGGGCCCGGTGCCACGCGCCAGCAACTCTTTCGCGTTGTGAAAGAAGTACAAACCGAAATCAAACAGCGCGCCGGACATCGCCTGCCCGTCCACCAAAACGTGCTTCTCGTCCAGGTGCCAGCCGCGCGGACGCACCAGCAGCACCGCGGTCCGCTCATTCAGCTTGTAGTTTTTCCCCGACGCCGGGTCGGAAAACGTAATTTGCCGCCGTACCGCGTCCATCAGGTTGGCTTGCCCTTCGATCTGATTCGACCACGTCGGCGTGTTCGAATCCTCAAAATCCGCCATGAACACTTTCGCGCCGGAGTTCAGCGCGTTGATGATCATCTTGCGATCCACGGGCCCGGTGATCTCCACTCGGCGGTCCTGCAGATCGGCGGGAATCGGCGCCACGGTCCACTCCGACTCGCGAATCGATTTCGTCTCCGGCAAAAAGTCCGGCTTCTCGCTGGCGTCCAAGCGTTTCTGCCGCTCCGCGCGCGCGGCCAGCAACTCCACGCGCCTTGGATTGAATCGCCGCTGCAACTCAACAATAAATTCCAGCGCCGCCGGAGAAAGCACGCGCTCCTGCGCCGGATGCGCCGGAGCCTGTATCTGCACGCCTCGAATCGAAGAAGAAGGACTAGTCATGGTTGGTCACCCATTCAGCTAAGCAACTCTCCAAGATAATACCGCAAGCGAATTACCCTTGAGTCCTACATTATCTGCAGACGACGCGCGTTGTAGCGAAGACAAGTTGCCTTTAATCGAAGCGCGTTGGGAGCATTGTCCGCTCGGCTGCAATAGTTGATGATGGGAGCTCCCGGAAGGCTCCCGATGGACAACGCTCCCAAATGTCCGGTCACCGGCAAACGCAAATACCCCACCGAAGGTGCCGCCCTCGCCACAGCCAAACACCAGGTCGCCACCGCCGACGCACCCATGGAACTCCGCGCCTACCACTGCAACTGGTGCCACGCCTGGCACCTCACGAAAAAGCCGGGAGAAACCGGAAAGCATCGTAGCTAAAACGCGGAGTTCCGCGCACTTTCTTCGCTGAGACAATGTTGGCTATTCTTCAGGGGAGCAGATTCACGGTCGCGGGGTGCAACTCCCAAATCGTTGCTACTTGCGCCGAGCCGCGGCTGTGATCGAAGTCTTCGAAGGCCATCCCCAAGACTTCCACTGGTAGGCCTTGCGGCAATTCGCCGCCGTGCTGGGAGTCGAGCCTAAATCCATGTTTCGCCAATTGTGACTGCGCGTTCTGGCGCGCGGCGCAAAATTCAGTGTCTACCGGTGTTTCCACGATGACGCGGGAAGCGTTTTTGTCGGCCGTCTGGGAAATTTCGAAATGGACGTCGCAGTCCGCTCCGTTGACGCTGGCTTCCTGCAAAAATCCAGTCGCAATGTGGAAAACCTGCAACTCTCGCCCGGTGCGTGGCGCGGCGGGATCGACAAAAGCGTCCTGCGTCCAACTGAGCATGGTATCCACGCCAATTTCCTGCGCGGCAACGGCGGGTATCGGCACATGCTTCGCCAAATGCCGGAAATCCAGAACGTCCGGCTCAATCGGAATGCACTTGCAGAGATCCTCGGGGTTCGGCTGCAAAACTCCGTAGCTGCTGCCGTTGCAGCCCACAAGAAGTAGTCCCAGCACGGCCACGCCGCCCATCCAAATATTTATTTTCATTGGCTATACCTGTCCGTCGATTGATGGCAGCCGGGGAAACGGTGCTTGGCTGTCCCACGCTGGAATGAACGCGCAGCCGTAAAATGTCACCGCAAAAACAGGATTGGCATCTACTTACCGCGGAAGACTCGCGAAGTAATATGTCAGGACCGCTCCGGTCACCACTACCCCAAATATCAGAAGCGCAATCTGTAGCTGCACGATTGACAACCCTCTGCGCGCCTGTATCCAATGTCCCATCAGACGTTCTCCTTAATAGAGTCTACGCCCTATGCAAAAGAGGGACTGTTCACTTTCGTACATTCATTTGAATCAAAAATTTTGAGTCGACTCATCCGCAAGCCGGGCGCTTTTTTCTTTCGAGCGCAACGTTAATGCCGAACAGTTCGACGGGCAGTTCACCGAACGCGGAATCGCCCGCCTCCGACTCCTTTCTTGACTTTCGTTCACGAAGAAGGTAATTGATGCCCTGCAGAAAGGTTTGGGCAGCAGAAGTGATACACGATTCAGAAGTTTCTCCGTCTCCGCGCGTACGCGATTCCGAGCGGGCAAGATCGCAAGATCGCTCCTTTTGGGGGATAGATGATGACTTGGACGCAAGTGTACGATCCTCTTGGCCACTGGTGGCTTTCCACCCTGGTTGCCGCCCTGCCAATCGTTGTACTACTTGGGTTGCTCGCCGGCCTCAAAGTTCGGGCACACCTCTGTGCCATTGCCGGCGCTGCCACGGCGGTTCTCTGCGCCATCTTCGTATTCCATATGCCGGCCCAGATGGCCCTTAGCAGCTTCGGCTACGGCGCCGCGTACGGCCTCCTGAAAATCGTCTGGATCGTCATCGCCGCCGTCTTCCTCTACGACATTTCCGTCGAGACCGGCCAGTTTGAAATCATGAAGCAGTCCGTGGCCGCTATCACGCCCGACCGCCGCCTCCAACTCCTGCTGGTAGCCTTCTGCTTCGGCGCCTTCATCGAAGGCTGCGCTGGGTTCGGCGCGCCCGTTGCCATCGCTGGCGCTTTCATGATCGGTCTCGGCTTCAAACCCTTTCACGCAGCCGCTCTCAACCTCATCGCCAACACCGCCCCGGTGGCCTGGGGAGCCATCGGAACTCCCGTCCATGCCCTCGCTTCCGTCACGGCGCTCCCCGAGAGCGATCTCAGCGCCATGATCGGTCGAATTCTTCCCATCACCGCCGTGATCGTCCCCTTCTGGCTGGTTCGCGCCATGGTCAGTTGGTCTGAAACGTGGGAAGTTACTCCCGCAATCCTCGTCGTTGGTATTTCGTTCGCTGGCACGCAATGGTTTTGGGCCAATCACATGGATAGCAATCTCGTCGACATCGCCGCCGGGGTCGTTTCGCTCCTCGCCACCATGCTCTTCCTGCGCTTCTGGAAGCCCAAGAAGATATGGCGCTTCCCTGAAGAGCGCGAAGCGGACATCGCCAAAGGCGACGCGGCAGCGCAGACTTCCGTGACCGACACCATGGGCGACGAGTGGAAAATCCGCCAACGCTCCCTCGCCGGCGTCCGTTACACTCCTGGCCAAATCGCCAAAGCCTGGTTGCCGTTTGCCATTCTCTCGCTCTTCGTGCTTGCCTGGGGCTTGCCCAACATTAAACTGGCCATGAATAAAGCCACCACGCCCGCTTTCACGGTTAAGTTGCCCGATGGAAAAAATCGCCCCGGCCCCGCGGGATGGGACTGGCCCGGGCTCCATGCCAAAGTTTTTCGCACCACCCCCGTCGTGGCAAAACCTGCCGCCGAAGCCGCCCGCTTCGACTTCAACTGGCTCACGGCCACCGGTACCGGCTGCTTCCTGGCCGCTCTGGTTTCCGGACTGATCCTCGGCCTCGGTGCCGGCAAAATCCTAAAAATCTTTGGCGGCACACTCTACCGTCTGCGCTTCGCCATCATCGCCATGACCTGCATGCTTGGCCTCGGCTACGTCACGCGCTACTCCGGCATGGACGCCGTCCTCGGTCTCGCCTTCACGCGCACCGGCTGGTTCTTTCCGTTCTTCGGCGCGTTCATCGGCTGGCTTGGCGTCGCCCTCACCGGCAGCGACACTTCCTCCAACGTGCTCTTCGGCGGCCTGCAAAAAATCACTGCCCAGCAGCTCAATCTGAGCCCCATCCTGATGTGCGCCACCAACAGCGCCGGCGGCGTCATGGGCAAAATGATCGACGCCCAATCCATTTGTATCGCGACGGCCGCCACCAACCAGGTCGGAAACGAAGGCACGATATTCCGATTTGTCTTCTGGCACTCCGTCGCCCTGGCGTCCATCGTCGGCGTGATCGTTATGCTGTATGCCTATGTTTTCCCGCAATTCATCCCCAGCGGGTTGAACTTCATTCACTAATGGCGCAAGCTGGTTCCGGGTTGCGGTGAATGAATCTTATGGAAAAGCGCTTCCTGGATGAGCTTCGAACCGTTGTTGACGGACGCGGCCTGATTTCCTCTCCCGAAGAGCTTCATACCTATGAATGCGACGGCCTGACCAATTTTCGTGTCATGCCGCTGGCGGTGCTGCTCCCTTCAGACACCCAGCAGGTTCAGGCAATTGTGCGCGTGTGCCATCGCGAACGAATTCCCTTTGTGGCGCGCGGGTCCGGCACCGGCTTGAGCGGTGGCGCCCTGCCGGTTGAAAACGGTGTAGTCATCAGCCTGGCGCGCATGAATCGCATCCTCGAGGTGGATTATGCAAATGCCCGCGTGGTCGTCGAACCCGGTGTCATCAACCTGGATGTGACCGGCCGCGTGCAGCCAAACCAATATTTCTACGCGCCGGATCCTTCGTCGCAATCCGTCTGCAGCATCGGCGGAAACGTGGCGGAAAATTCCGGCGGCGCGCATTGCCTGAAATATGGTTTCACGACGACGCACGTTCTTGGCCTGGAGGTCGTGCTTCCCGATGGTTCGCTGGTGCATCTCGGCGGAAAATGCCTGGACATGCCGGGTTATGACCTCATGGGCGTTTTCGTCGGCTCCGAAGGCACGCTCGGCATCGCCACGAAAGTGACCCTGCGCATCGTGAAGCGCGCCGAATGCATTCGCACACTCCTCGCCGCGTTTGATGGAACAAACGAAGCCGGCGCTGCCGTCAGCGACATTATTGCGGCCGGCATGCTTCCTGCGGCCATCGAAATGATGGACAATCTCGCCATTCAAGCCGCAGAAGCCGCCGTGCACCCAAACTACCCGGATTGCGGCGGGTTGCTGCTGGTGGAACTCGACGGCCCGGTCGCCGAAGTGGAAGCTCTGATGCGCGACGTCGACGAGATTTGCCGCAAGAACGGAGCGTGGGAAGTTCGCCTCGCGCAGACCGACACCGAGCGCATGCTGGTCTGGAAGGGCCGCAAGGCTGC
>DATHOY010000238.1:0-11488 GCA_035484435.1 Vulcanimicrobiaceae bacterium
GCCATGGGACGCAAAGACGGCGAAAACCTGAATATTGTTTGCCCGTGCTGCCAGGCGAAGCTGGTGGTGGACCCGATCTTCGGGGCGGTGCTTTCGCATGAGGCTCATGTGAAGCCGGGGCCGGACGTTGATTTGACACAGGCCCAGAGCATCCTGGAACAGCAGAAAAAATCGCGCGAAGACAAGTTTGCCGATTCTTTTTTCCAGGAAACGCACAAGGAAGATATCCTCGCCAAGAAATTTGAAGAGGCCATGAAGAAGGCCAAGGACGCGCCGGCGGGCAAGCCGATCCGCGATTTCGATTTGGATTAAGATTCGTGACTGGCCAGAATTCGCCAGTGAGTCACCCCTTGAGTCACTTTTCCCGTTCGGCCAATTACCCTTCTCTGCGAAATCTCTGTGAACTCTGCGCCTCTGCGTTATCCTTCTCTCCCCTGTCTCTCTCCATGCCTCGAGTTAAACGATGATTCGGCGAAAAATCTACCGTTTGAAGCTGAAGCCGCGGACGCTGCTCCTCGGCAAACGCACGCTGGTGATGGGCGTGTTGAACGTTACGCCGGATAGTTTTTCGGACGGCGGGAAATTCTTTAAGGTTGAAGACGCCCTGAACGCGGCGCTGGCGATGGAGCGGGCCGGCGCGGACATCCTGGATATTGGGGCGGAGTCGACGCGCCCGGGTTCCGAGGGGATTTCAGGAGAGGAAGAGCTGGAGCGGCTTCTGCCGGTCCTGCAAGGACTGAGGGGACGATTAAAGATTCCCATCTCGATTGATACGCAAAAGTCGCGCGTGGCGGAGCTGGCGATCGGCGCCGGCGCGGAAATGCTAAACGACATTTTAGGATTGAAATCCGATCCAACGATTGCGGAGGTGGCCGCGCAGCATGGCGTGCCGCTGATTTTGATGCACATGCGCGGAACGCCACGGACGATGCAGAAGCAACCGTGGGCGAGGGACGTAATGAAAGACGTCACAGCCGGGCTTCGCGAATCCGTGGCCGTTGCCCGGCGCGCCGGCGTGAGAAAAACACAGATCATTCTTGATCCGGGGATCGGCTTTGGAAAAAGTTTCGCGCAGAATTACGAACTACTGGCGAAGCTGCCGGAGCTTGCACGGCTGGGTTATCCGTTGCTGGTCGGAACTTCGCGCAAGGGGTTTATCGGCGCGACGCTGGCGCGGAACGGCAAGCCATTGCCGGCCGAGCAACGCATTTGGGGAACGGCGGCGACGGTGGCGGCCAGCATTCTGCAGGGCGCGCATATCGTCCGCGTGCATGACGTCGAGAAAATGGCGCAGGTGGCCCGCGTGACGGATTCCGTCCTGCATCCCGAGCTCCGGCCAAAGAACACCGCCGGTTAGCCGCAGCGCACTTGCGATTGGCATGTTTAACGGCGGGAACTGCGCTGGCGTCAGAGGCGGAGGCCTGTGCTACTCTGGCCGGTCTAAAGTCCGGCCACTACATTGAGGATCTCATCCATGCGAAACCGCGCCTTTACCTTTGCTTCGTTACTTCTTTGCTTCTTTATTTCGCCTTCCAATTCGTCGGCGCAGATTCCGGCGGTGAAGACGGACTCTCTGCATCCCGGCTCCGCGGCACAGGGCGCGCCAGGTTGTTCTGCGACGGAGGCATCGTCCTGCGCGCAGGCGGCGGCGAAGATTACCCCGATTGTGATGGGCGAATCGCCGCTCGAAGAAAATTTGCGGCGGCTGACAGACGGAATCGGCGGGCGGGTGACGGGTTCGCCGGAAATGGCCAAGGCAGTGGAATGGGGCGTGGCTGGATTTCGCGCAGCAAGCGTGGACGTGCACACCGAGAAGTACATGCTGCCGGTGGCGTGGAGCGAGGGCGAGACGCGGCTGGAAGTAATTGGCGCGGAGCGGTTCACGGTTTCACTGGTCTCGCTCGGGCTCTCGCCGGCCACCCCGGCGGGTGGGCTCGAAGGCGTGCTGGTGAATATCGGGAGCGGCGCGGAAGCGGACTTCGCGCGCGCAGGTAGCTCGGTGAAGAACGCGATCCTGATTGTGCATACGGAGGTCAGCTACACCTGGGTCGATCTGTTTAATGAGTACAAGAATCCGCCGGCGATTATTGAGCGTGCTGTGAAGGCTGGCGCGGCAGCGATCCTATGGACCGGGGAGCGCGAGCGGAAGCTGCTCTACCGGCACACGAATAGCACAGACGGAAAACTGGAGCGCCTTCCCCAAGCGGTAGTGGCGCGGGAAGACGGCTTACGGCTGGAGCGCACGGCGCTGGCGAGTCCCGGAAGAGTGCGTGTGCGACTGACCATGCCGAACAAAATCGGTGGGCCCGTGGAGCAGCAAAACGTGGTGGGAGAGATTCGCGGCTACGAAAAGCCGGACGAAATCGTGGTGCTCGGCGCGCATCTGGATTCGTGGGAACTTGGCACGGGCGCACTGGACAACGGCTGCAACGCCGCATTGGTGATTGAGGCGGCGCGCGCGATCAAGGCCAGCGGGCTGCTCCCCAGGCGAACGATCCGTTTCATCCTGTTCAGCGGTGAAGAAGAGGGATTGTTCGGCTCGTGGCAGTACGTAAAGGAACATCGCGCGGAGATGGACAAGTACCGTGCCGTGGTGATTTTCGATTCGGGCATCGGGCGCGTCACCGGCTATTCACTCGGCGGGCGGCATGACATCGAGCCGGCAGTACGGGAAATATTGAAGCCCTTCGCGGGCTGGGATGTGGATAACCATACCTATGACGCCGACTGGGGCACCGACCATTTCGATTTCCTGCTGGAGGGCGTGCCAAACCTGGTGGCGAACCAGGAAGTGGCGAACTATCTGGCAAACTACCACGCGGCTTCGGACACGTTCGAAAAGGTCGACATTCGCGAGCTGAAGCTGAACACCGTGTTAGCGGCGGTGACGGCGTGGGGCATCGCAGACCGCGCGGAACCGATTGGCCCGCGCTATTCGCGCACCCAGATCGAAAAGATGATGAAAGAAACCGGCCTCGACCAGGAAATGAAGACGCTCGGCATGTGGACAGACTGGGAGAGCGGGGCGCGTGGAAGAAAACCGTAGGATGGAGATCTGGACGATTTAAAGTTCGGCCACTACATGAAGCGCACAGGCTAAAGCCTATGCTACCGGTGCACGAATGGGAAAACTGGGCGCGCTTGCGGGCGTGGCATGCGGCGTTCACGCTATACTGATTAGGTGAGCGGAATCCCACAAAAAAGCGGTGTTTTGGCGGCGGAACGGGCGCAAGGCGCGTTCAAGATTCTGGCGCTGGATTACGGGCGGACAAAGATCGGTCTGGCGCTGGCGGACAGCGCGGCACGGATTGCGCAACCCTTCGACACCATGGAGCGCGTAAACCGAAATGAGGATATGCGCCGTCTGCGGGAATTGGCGCGGGATCTGGGTGTGCGGCAGATTGTGGTGGGGCTTCCCCTGCGATTGGACGGCACGGGCGGCGAAATGGCGGACGAAGCCACTCGATTTGCGCAGCGCGTGCACAAGCAGATTGGCGTCCCGGTGGAATTGGTGGACGAGCGCCTGAGCAGCTGGGAGGCGGAGCGGATTCTGGAAGAAGAGATGGGGCGCCGGATTGTGCACGAAGAGACCCCGCACGGACGAAAGAAAACAAAGGGCGCGGCGGATGGAAAGTACACCGTGGACGCGGTTGCAGCGATGGTGATCCTGCGCGAATATCTGGCGCGGACGCCCCTGGCGGAGGGGAGCCGCTGATTTGAAAATCCTCGCCGCCCTCATTCTTCTGATTCTGCTTGCCGCGGCGGCCGCCGCGGGCTACGTATGGTATTCCATCGAAAAACCGTACGGCACGATTCCGGCCGATGGAATGTATGTGGACATTCCACACGGGGCTTCGCAGCGGTCTGTGGCGCACATCCTGCAAAAAGCCGGGGTTATCCGGAATTCGTTTGCGTTTGAATTTTACGCGCGGAGGCATCCGAAGCGGACGCTGCAGGCGGGCGAATACGCGTTCGATCACGCACTCTCCGGCAAGGAAGTTTTTTGGAAGCTGGCGAGCGGCCAGGTTTACGAGCAGCCGTTCACGGTCCGCGAAGGCGAAACGATTTACGACATCGCCCGCGATCTGGAAGCCGCGAAGTACATGCCGGCCGATGATTTCCTGAAAGCGGCGGAAGATCCGAGCCAGATCAACGATCTTTTTCCGGAGGCAAGAACGCTGGAGGGATTTCTGTTCCCGGCGACCTATAATCTTCCGAAGCATGCTCCCGCCGAAGAGCTGACCGGAATGATGGTGAGGAAATTCCGCGACGCGATGGCGGACGTCCTGCCGAATGGAAGCGAGTGGAACGATCCGACAGTATCGATCGGCTCGGTGGTTACGCTGGCTTCGCTGGTGGAACGCGAAACGCCGAAGCCCGACGAACGGCCGCTGGTGGCGGGCGTCTTCACCAATCGGTTGAGGGGAAACATTCCGCTGCAATGTGACCCGACCGTGATTTATGCGCTGCAGATGGATGACGAGTACAAGGGCACGCTGACGCTGCGGGATTTGCGCATCAATTCGCCGTACAACACTTATCGAAACAGAGGGCTGCCGCCCGGGCCGATCGGGAACCCCGGCGAAGTGGCATTGCGCGCGGCTTTGCATCCGGCGGCCACCGACTATCTTTATTTCGTGGCCAACACCCAGGGCGGCCATTTTTTTGCGGCAACACTGGCGGAACACAACGAAAATGTGGCCAAATATCACCGCCTGCTGCGGGGAGAGCCCGCGGAACCTCCGGTGGTGGAAGCGCATCAAAAGCATACGGCCGGGCCGGCGCGCAAAGGCAAACGATGAGCGAAGCGCTCAAACACAAAAAAGACATGATCCTGGACGCCGCACGCGACCTGGGCGTGCAGAAATGGACCGTGGCGGAGATTGACCAGTTGCGGCGGAAGCTCCTGGCGGACCACGGCGAAGCCGGAAAAACCGGCAACGATTACATCGCCGACGTGCTGAAAAGCGCGGGCTGGAAAATCCAGTTGACGGACCGCGAGGAAGCGGAAGAGCGTTTCGAGGAAGAGTTCGAAGACATTCTTCATTTCTCGACGCTGCAGGACGCGGAAGTGAGCCTGACGCGCCTGGACGAACTGCTGCGGCGTTTCCGTCAGCATGGCGAACGCGCGGCGGTGGAGCGGGTGATGGAAATTGCCCGGCTGGGTAAGCGGCGCGCGGAAATGATTTCGCGTAACCGCAAAGTGGAAGAACAGAAGCGCAAAGAGAAGAAGGAAATCGCGGAGTGGTTCCGCATCTGGCTGGAAGCGCCGGACACGTTTTTTGACTGGCTGGACGTGCGCAAAGCTTCGCCGGAATTCCACGCCACCTTTGGGGAAATCGAGGAAGAGTAATCTTGCCGCTGGAAAACAACTTGCCGGACTTGCCGCCGTACTCGCTGGATGTGCAGGCGATGGATCTTGGCTCCGACACAAAAGCCGTGGGACTGGAATTGATTGAGACGGAGAGCCGCGAGCCGCTACGCGGCGAGGAAGCCGCTTCCATCTGGGCCGCGGTCTTTCCCGCGCTGACGGGCGAGGAGGCCTGGGTGCTGGATTTTTTCAGTCACCTGGACCGCGTACGCGAATACTGCAAGCTGCATGAAGTGGAATTCCGCGAGGCCGCGAACCGCTGCGTGGTGATTCAGCCGCTTCCGGGCGAGAAACTGCGCGCGCTGATTGTGCGTTTTGCCGGAGAAACCTTTGGATTGCGCTGCGGGGCCGCGGCGAAAGATGCGGATACAACGGTGGAGAGCGAGCTTTCGCATCGCGGGCTGGACGCTTATCAGGATGCCTACACGCGATACACGTTTTGCGCGATCTGCGAACCGGATGACGGGTGGATGACGCTGCTGAGCCAGAGTTTGTGGCCCAGCGAAATTATTCGCCGCGCGCGGCCGGCGCTGCAGCCGTTTGACGTGCACATCGCACGGCCTCAGTGAGGGGCGGTTTGACGCTCCGCGGTATGGTTGCTAAATTGCCTTGTTTGAATAGAAGGCGCGGAATTCACGGATGAAACGCATCTGGAAGAGCATGATTTTGGTGACAGTGTCGGCGGCCGCTGGCGGCTGCCCGCGCACGGTCACAAAATCCACGAAAGTTTCTGTGGCGGAGCGGCCCGTGGCGCGGGATGCGAGCGAGGAAGAGCTGCTCGATCGCTACAATGCGCTGGCACGCGGATTGAAGAGCATTGACGCCACGCTGGAACTCAAGCCGATTGCAGGCACAAAATACAGCGGCGTAATCGATGAGTACCACGAAGTGAAGGCGTTTCTGCTGGCGTCCCGGCCGTACAACATTCGCATGATCGGACAAGTCCCCGTTGTCGGAAAAACTGTGTTCGATATGGTCAGCGACGGCCAGACGTTTGAAGTGTCGATTCCGCCAAAGAATAAATTTCTGACCGGGCAAGTGGCGCTGGAGCGGCAGAGCAGCAAGCCGATTGAGAATCTGCGTCCGCAGCACCTGGTGGACGCAGTGCTGTGGCCCGAAGTCCGCAAAGAGGAAGTGGTGTTGCCTGAGGAATACAACGACGAGAACGCACGGTATTACGTGCTGACGGTTTTGCGCGGCGGATATAAATCGGAAATTCTGCGGAAGGTCTGGTTTGACCGCGCGGATTTGCACATGGTGCGGCTGCAATCCTATGGGCCGAAGGGCGCGCTGCTTTCCGACGTGCGCTATGCGAACTGGCAGCCAATTGTGGCGGGCGGCGCCGACGAATATCCAATGAGCATCCGCATCGACCGGCCTCGCGACGAATACCGGCTGGACCTGACGATCAGCAAGATCGCGCTGAACGAGGCGCTGGAGGCGGACCGCTTCAAGCTGGAAGCGCCGGCGGGAGCCGAAGTTGTGAAGGTGGGAGAAAGTTCCGAGGAGAAGCGGCCATGATGGGCCAGTTTGTTTTCCGGAATCTATTTCACCGCCCGGTGCGCACGCTGATCGGCGTCGTGGCCATCGCCGTGGAAGTCACGCTGGTCATCGTCATCGTGGGGCTGACTTCCGGAATGCTGCAGGAAACGGCAAAGCGTATCGAGGGCATCGGCGCCGACGTTATGGTGCAGTCGCCTGGAGCTCAGATGTTCATGGTGATGGGCAGCTCGCCGATGCCGATCAAGATCGGCGAAAAAATTCACGAGCTGAAGTACGTTCAATATGTGACCCCCGCGTTGCTTCAGTTCAACACCTCGGGCGGCGTGGAAACCATCTGGGGCATCGACCCGGTTTCGTTCCGCGATGTTTCGAACGGCTTTGTATTTTACGAAGGCCGCGACCTGCAAGATCCCGACGACATGCTGGTAGACGACTGGCAGGCCAGGGCCAAGCACGTAAAGCTTGGCGACACCTACATGCTTCTCAATCACTCCTGGAGAGTTGTAGGCATCGTGGAGCATGGAAAAGCAGGGCGAATTTTCGTGCCAATCACGTCGTTGCAGGGGCTGGTGGGAGGCCGCGACAAAGCGACGCTTTTCCTGGTTCGGTGCACAAGGCCGGAGCACACGCCCGACGTCATCGCGGAAATCAAGGATCTGCTGCCAAACTATCCGGTGCGCCCGGTGAAGGAATTCATGACGCTGATGACGTCGACGAACATCCCGGCGCTGCAGACCTTTATCAATTCCATGATCGCGCTGGCCGTTTCGATCGGACTGCTGGTGATTTTCCTTTCGATGTATACGACGGTGCTGGAGCGTACGCGGGACATCGGGGTGTTAAAATCATTAGGTGCCAGCAAATTTCTGATTATCCGGGCGCTGCTGGCGGAGGCCACGCTGCTTTGCCTCCTGGGAATTGTTGCCGGCGTCGGCCTCAGCTACGTGGTGCGGGCGGGATTCCTGCGCCTGTTCCCGACGCTTTCCATTTTGATTACGCCGGAGTGGATTATTCGCGCGTCGCTGATCGCGGTTGTTGGCGCACTGGTTGGCGCAAGTTATCCGGCCTGGCAAGCAAGCCGCAAAGACGCAGTCGAAGCGCTCTCATACGACTAAGAAAACAGGGGAAACTAGGCAGCGATGGCAATCACAGTTACAATACGAACGAATTCCACCGGAATCACGGAGCCCGAGTTCAAAACCTTGGAGCCGATACTCAAAATCGAGAACGTCTGGAAGCTGTATCACGCGGGCAAAGTGGAAGTGCCGGCGCTGCGGGGCGTAAATTTCGAGGTATTGCCGGGCGAATCGGTGGCGGTGATGGGGCCGTCGGGCTGCGGAAAATCTTCCCTGCTCTATGTAATCGGCGGGCTGGCGAAGGCGTCGCGCGGCAAGGTGCTGGTGGACGGCAACGATCTGGTGGCGATGAACGACGCGGAACGGACCAAGCTACGCCGGCATAAAATCGGATTCGTATTCCAGAGATTTAATCTGTTGCCCGCGCTGTCCGCCAAGGGCAACATCGCGATTGCGCAATACATTCACGGCGACGGGTTCGATCCGCACCGCTTCGATGTCGTCACGAAAATGCTTGGGCTCGATGGCAGGCTGGAGCACCGGCCATCGGAGATGTCCGGCGGCGAGCAGCAGCGCGTGGCCATCGCCCGGGCCATCATCAACGAGCCGAAAATTCTGCTGGCGGACGAGCCGACCGGCAACCTGGACACCAAGAATTCGGAAATCGTTCTGGAAATGTTGCGGCGGCTGAACAAGGACCTGGGGCAAACCATCGTCATGATCACGCACAACCCGGAAGCCACAACGTATTTCGACCGCGTGGTGCACATGCGCGACGGCGTGATTGTCGACGGGGTCCCTGCAGACTGAACCATGGCGGGAATTGGCCAATTTTTATACCGGATGTTTTTCTGGTCCTACGAGCGCGGCTCGTGGCAGTACGACGTGGCGGTGATTCTGATTCTGGTGTTTGTGTTCACGCCCAAGAACTGGTTCCACGACCAGCCACAAGTCGGCCCGACGGTGAATTCAACCCAGGTGGAATTGCTTTCGAAATCCGGCGAAGTGGAAGTTTACCGGGTAGATTCGCGTATTCTGGCTCCCCCAACGCGCACGCCCGCTCTTCAGAACGATTTGCACAATGCGCTCCAGAATGCCGGCGCAGGGCTGCAGGACGGCCGCTTTTCGATAGGGAAAATCGAACCCCTGCGCGATGCCAGCGGCAACGTGATTGCCTACCAGGTGGAAATCAAGCACTGATTTTGCAAGTTAATTGGCGGCGCCAACATGCGAGTCGGCTGCCCTCCCCATGTGCTACGATTTGAGGGTACAAAGTTTGGAACGGGACAGGGGATGCATTGAGAAAAACGGCCCTTTTTGCCTTGATATTGCTGCTTGGCTGGATGGAATCACCGGCTTCGGCGGGCAACAGCCAGAACTCCGGGAAGGTCACGCTGGATTACGTGCTGACGATGATGGACCGGTCGGCGGAGGATTTTCACAGCCTGACAGCGGCGCTGGATCATGTGAAGTACACCGCGGTGGTAAAGGATACTTCGACGGAATCCGGTGAAATTTACGTGCGCAAGGATTCAAAGCTGCGTATCGATTTTATTTCACCTGATCCCCGGACGATCATCCGGAACGGCGACAATCTTTACATTTACACGCCGAAAATAAATCGAGTTGAAGAATACAACATCGGAAAGAACCGCGTCCTGGCCGACCAATACCTGGCCCTCGGTTTCGGAACCCGCGTGGAAAGCCTGAAGAAGAGCTACGACGTGAGCCTGTCGGGAGAAGAAGAGATGGACGGGCACAAGATGGCGCTGGTGGAGCTGGTGCCGCGGTCGGATGAAGTGCGCAAGCAGATCACCAAGATTGTGATGTGGGTGGACGAAGCTTCCTGGCTGCCGGTGCAGCAAAAATTTATGGAGGCGGGCTCGGGCGACTATTTCCTGTCGCGATACAAAAATGTGATGAAGAATCTCAAGATCGGCGACGGCAAATTCAAAGCCGACTGGCCCAAAGGCACAAAAATCGAAAAGCCCCACGAATAACCTGTAGCTCGGGCCTTCAGGCCCGAAGGTTTCCATCGCCACCAGCGCGATCTCGCCAGCGTAACGAAAAGCCTCACCCCTGAAGGGGTGAGCTACAGGGATTCAAGCGCGCACCCCTTCCCTTTCCAACAATTTTTGTTTGCGTTGCAATCCCCAGCGGTAGCCCGCCAGTTCTCCGTCCGTGCGAATCACGCGGTGGCACGGCACCACAATGGACGTGGGATTCGTGGCGCACGCGCGGGCAACGGCGCGCACGGAGTTGGGCTTGCCGAGGGCGTGCGCAACCTGGGTGTACGTGCGAGTGGCGCCCAACGGAATTTTCTGTAGTTCTTGCCACACCCGGCGCTGAAACGCCGTCGCCTGGACGTCGAGCGGAAGCTCCTTGCTGGGAGCGTGGCCTTCCACGCGGCTGAGAATTTCCTTCAGCCAGGCTTCGTTGCCGGCCGCGGAACGCGCGATCTCCGCCCGCGGGTATTCTTTCTGAAGCTCGCTGACCAGAGTTCTTTCGTCTTCGCCGAGGTAGACCGCGGAGATTCCACGCTCGGTTCCCGCCACCAATACCTTACCCAACGAGCTTGCCGCAACCGCGAATCCGATCTTCATGCCTGCTCCTCCCTTCCGGTACGAGGCCGGTGTCATTCCCAATTGAGCGTTTGTTTTTTCGTACACGCGGCTCGGCGAACCGTACCCGCAGGCGTAGAGCGCTTCGGAAATGTCCGCGCCATCGCGCAGCATTTTCTTGAATTTTTCCAGGCGTGCCGCGTGGGCAAACTCCCGCGGCGAAAGGCCGGTGACGCGGTGAAAGACGCGACGCAGTTTAGCAGTTGAGGCGTGCAATTGAGCAGCAATCGGACCGAGGCGAATTGAGTCTTCCTCGCTGGCGCCTCCGAGAAGTTTCGCCGCCTGCTTCACCAGCAAGACCCCTTCCAGTTGTTCCGTGGGACGGCAACGCCGGCACGGGCGGTAGCCGTTCTTCTCCGCCTCCTGCGGCGTGCGGAAGAAAACCGCATTCTCGCGCAGCGGCCTACGCGCAGGACAAGTTGGCCGGCAATAAATGTGTGTGGAACGCACAGCGAGAAAGAATTTACCGTCGGCTCGCGGGTCCCGCTGCAAGGCCGCTTCCCAGTATTGCGCGGCGGCCCGCGGGGTGATGCCGGTTGGTTTGGAACTGCTTGCCATGGTGATCATGCGCCAAGATTACAGAAGCCAATGATAACAATCTATCCGGTTTCAGGCGTCAAAGTCGGTCATGCCTCACCGGGGCACGGCACGATTTCTTCCGCTGGCGCGCTCGATTTTTGCGGCGCCAGGATCACCAGCAAGACAGCGGCGAGAATCGTGCCGCTGGCGATGAGCGTTCGCAGCGAGATTGCCTCTCCCCCCAGGGACCACCCCAGAAATAAAGCCACCACAGGATTGACGAAAGCGTAAGTAGCCACACGCGACGCCGTGCTGTGTTTGAGGATGTAAATGTAAGCGGAAAATCCCAGCGCCGAGCCAAATGAAAATAGATAAAGGACGGCAAGCCACGAGCGCAG
>DATHOY010000239.1:0-5466 GCA_035484435.1 Vulcanimicrobiaceae bacterium
GTCGGGCGAGTGGTGAAAGTCGGCAGCGCGGTGAAGAAATTCAAGGAAGGCGACCTCGCCGCGGTCGGCTGCATGGTGGATTCAGATCGGGTCTGCGAGAACTGCCGCGCCGGCGAGGAGCAATACTGCGTGGACGGAGCAACATTTACTTACAACTCGTCGGACGCAATTCTGGGCGGCGTCACCTACGGCGGTTACTCAGACAACATCGTGGTGGACGAAGCGTTTGTGCTGCGTGTCCCGAACTCCGCAAATCTTGCGGGTACTGCGCCACTTCTTTGCGCCGGCATCACCACGTACTCGCCGATGCGTCACTGGAAAGTGAGCAAGGGGCAAAAAGTGGGAGTGATCGGGCTCGGCGGGCTGGGACACATGGGCGTCAAATTCGCCAAGGCCTTCGGCGCGCACACGGTGCTTTTCACCACGTCGGCGAATAAGGTGGCGGATGGGAAACGGTTGGGCGCAGACGAAGTAGTGCTCACCACAAATCCCGCCGAGATCACGAAGCACGCCAATAGTTTCCATTTCATCCTGGACACGGCTTCCGCCGAGCACGATATAGGCGGCTATCTGCCACTCCTCAAGATGGACGGAACGTTCACACTGGTGGGCGCTCCACCGAAACCATTCCCGATTGCGGCGTTTCAACTAATCCCTGGGCGTCACAGCCTTGCCGGCTCGGGCATCGGCGGGATTCGCGAGACGCAGGAGATGCTGGATTTTTGCGCGGAGAAGGGAATCACGGCGGACGTCGAGGTCATCAAGATTCAGCAGATCAATGACGCGTATCAGCGCTTGGCCAAGGGCGACGTGAAGTACCGCTTCGTGATTGACATGGCGTCGCTGAAGTAAGCGGCACGAACAGGACGGGCGCGGCACGAATCTCGGCGAGAGATGCGCCGCGCCCGCCCAGCCAATTTGGTCGAACCAATCCAAGACCATTCGGTTCCGCGTACTAAGGGTGAGATTTGAGAAGGAGCAAGCGATATGAGTCGTTCTGTGATGATTTTTGTGGTTCTGTGCGCGGTTGCGCTGGTGCTGTTCGTGACGTCGCGCCGCCAAACGGCTACGGCCGTGGCTGCCGCAGCTGCGACGGCTGCTGCGATTCCTGATCCCGCCGTGGATGAGAAACTGGCCGCGAAGCCTGGACAGGAAACGCTCGTCCTCGCGGGTGGCTGCTTCTGGGGCGTGCAAACGGTTTTCAAACACGTGAAAGGAGTGATTCGATCCACCGCGGGCTATTCGGGCGGCGCGTTGAAAAATCCCGACTACGAAACTGTGAGCAGCGGCTCGACGGGACACGCCGAGTCGGTGGAAATTGTTTACGACCCTTCGGTGATTACTCTCGGACAACTGCTGAAAGTCTTTTTCTCGGTGGTGCATGACCCGACGCAACTGAATCGCCAGGGTCCGGACACCGGCACGCAGTACCGCTCTGCGATTTTCTTCAATAGCCCCGAGCAGGAGCGAATCGTGAAAGCGTATATCGAACAACTGACGCAGGCGAAGATCTACTCGCGCCCGATCGTGACGCAAATCGTTGCGCTTGACGGCTTTTATCCGGCCGAGAGCTACCATCAAGACTACGCCGAACATCATCCGGAAAATCCCTACATCCAGATCTGCGATATTCCGAAGATGAATAACTTGCGCGAGCAGTTCCCCAACCTGTACGTTGCCAAGCCCTGAAGGCGCAGAAGCGGACAGACAACAAGCCAGGGATTGGCTGGGGCGGAGTCAAGGCCCAGCGCTAAAGCATACATTCAGGGCGCATTCTCTATCGGAGCGCTGAAGCATTTCTCCCCTGGATAAATGTGGGGCCTCTCACAGTAACAAAGAGACGCAACGAAAGAACGCGCGCGGTGGTAAGCAAGCCACGCTCGGATCCCTCACTTCGTTCAGGATGAGCAACGTGGCCCGGGCAAAGGCCCAGCGCGATTGGGGAAATAAAAAGGCCTCCCGAATCGGGAGGCCTTTGGAAAACTCTCAGATGAAGCGAGGCGGAACTACTGCTTCGGCTGGCCTGGCGTTGCCGGGGCCGGCTTTGGAGCGGCTGATCGTGGAGGTGCTGACGACTTCGCTGCGCCTGCTTTCACCGGATAATTCTGATCGTAGAGGCGGATGATTTCCTGCGTCACGTCGATCTGGTTCGCAGCGTAAACCACGGGCGTGTTCTGTGCCGAGGTATCGAAAATCACACCGTATCCCTGCTCTTTCGAATATTTATCGAGAACGTCGATCATCTTCCGGCCGATCCGATCGACGATTTCCCGCTGCGCTTCGTTGAAATCGTCCTGCGAATCCTGCTGCTTGCGCTGGAACTGGCGGCTCAACTGATCGCCCTCGCGCGCAAGGCGCGCCTTTTCGTCGTCGCTCAGCGTGCTCGCTCCCGTGCGGAGACGCGTCTGAATGTCTTCGACTTGCCGACGGAGATTGTCGAGTTCCGATTGCCGCGGAGCGAACTGCGATTGCAATTCCGCTGCCGCCTGCTTGCCTTCCGAAGTGCTCGTGATCGCCACCTGTACGTTAATTACTCCCACCTTCATTCCAGCCGCTGGCGCAGCACCTGCGCCACTGGACTGAGCCCACGCTGCGGGTCCTGCTAATGACGCCGCCAGGGCCAGAACTGCCAATCGAATCCTCATTCTCACTCCTTAGTCGTAAATTCCATGAAACGCAAACTCGCGATTATAGCCGGGCATCGAGAAAACGGTCAATCGGATTCAACTCGCCTGGCTTTTTCGGATGCGCGGCGAGACCCTATGGTTGGCCCGCTCCCCATCCAGCCGGCATCCTCATCAATGCGGGAGCGGGATCAGCAAAACGCGGCTATTGTTCGTGTCGACAACAACAGCCAGATCCAACTTCGCATCAATCGCCACCGAAAATTGCTGGTTCCCTGAGAACGTCGCCGAGCTTGGCAAACCAAAGATTGCACGTGTCTGTGGAGTCGTGCACGTTACTGGGGCGCCGACGGCCGGAGGACACATATAATCCAGGAAAGACATCGTGTTGCTCGCCGAGTTTACGGTGACGAGAGTGCTCGTCTGGAAGTCGTAGTCGAGCGACGTGGGATTGATGCCCACTCGTACCGTCGTCGGAATGCATGTCAACGGGTCAACAATCACAATATTATTCTGCAGGCTGTTAGCGGCTACAAAAACCTGGTTGACGGGATCAAACACAACACCGCTCGGAAGCTGAACACCGCTTACGCGGCAAGTGACGGTCGATGTCAAGAGATCGATAATGTCAATGCTGCCTGCTTGCGAGGCAGCGCCAACAGCCGCATATCGGTCGCCATTCGGGTCCGTCGCAACTGAGACCGGACTTTGATTCACTTGAACGCTCGTCCCGGCAGCTGAACCGGTCGTCAGGAGATTGACGAAACTGACTTCGCAACCGCTGGTTACCGTCGAACACCCTGGATCCGGCCCCGACGCAGCGACGATTGCGGTGGCCAAATCCTGCTCTATCGCGACTCCGGTCGGACCGGTACATCCGCCGCACAGTGGCACCGTCTGCGGTGGATTGATCCCGTTCTCATCGACAACCGTCACATCGCTACTCGCGTTGTTCGCAACCGCTGCCAGGGCCAGCCGTGGCAAAACAGCGACGCCGATCGGATGTTGCCTGACCGTCAGCGGGCTTTGCGGAAGCGTCGTTCCGGTCGTGAGGTCCACGAGCGAAACCGTCCCATCACCATTATTCGTGACCACGGCTATGTCGCGATCCGGATCAACCGCAACGCTGGACGGGAGGTTTCCCACAACCACGGGTTGCACAACTGTGAGTTCAGTGGTGTTTGAGACATTCGGCCCCGGGTTTTGAACCGTCACACTGTATCGCCGCGCCACTTGCAGCATGCTTGCGGGAACCGTCGCTATTATTTGCCTGCCGCCGTTCGATACGGTGACATTTCCAGGTGGCAGCGCGGTGGTGTCGAGAAACACTTGCGAGGTTCCTGTTACGAAACCAAAGCCGTTGATTGTAAGGGAGAGATTCGCCGCAGCGGGAGCAAACGCGACGGCGGGATTCAGCTCCGTGATTTGCAAATCCCTGAAGGAACTGCCGAGAGACACGACCGATACGGTACCGCTGGTTTGATTCACCACGAGCGCTTCGTTTAGTACCGGATCCACGGCGACTGCCTGGGGCATGGTGCCGAGCCCCGAAACCGTAGGCTTTAATACCACGCCGGTTTCGAGATCTACGACCGCGGCAGTCGAGGTCTGAGAGTTCACCGCGATTCCAACGTTCGTGAGAGGATTCACCGCGGCCGCCGCATAGCCCAGCTGATTAACCGTGAATGAAATCGGGTTCACGGAGTTATCCAGCAAGCTGAACGTCTGAAGTGTGCCACCATTTGGATTCGTCAGAAGCACCTGATGCGTTTCCGTGTTAATGCCTACTCCCTGGACGCTCGTGGAGATGGCCAGGCTCCCGATAACCTGGGGAGGACGCCCGCCATCACCCGCAATCGGGGCTCGGCCCAAATCTACGAGATTGATGGTGCCGGCGCCGCCGGGAGTAATCACTGCCCAATTCAATAGCGGGTCAATTCCGATTGCTGGGCTTACACCCGTGCTGAACGGAGTGAGTGTGCCGCCAATTTGCGCAACGAAAACCGGGACCCCGGTCGAGGTGTCCAGAACCGTGGCTAGATTGGTCGATTGATATGCAACCACCGCACGGTGGGTCAAAGAATTAATCCCAACGGCTATTGATACGGGGCCGGCAACCGGTGGTGGCGGCGCCCCGATCTGAACGGAAAAAGGCGCCCCCACGACTGCTTGAGTCGTTAGATCCACGGTGGACACAGTATTGTCACCGCTGTTCACGACCAGCGCGATGTGGTGTGGCAACTGATCATCAATTGCAATTCCCGTAGGCATGTTGCCAACGCCGGGGATCGTCTTAACAACGGAGTTGGTGGCCAAATTAATCAAGGAAACGCTTCCGTCTCCTGTATTGGCAACCGCCGCAAGGTTCAATACCGGATCGATCGCGATTGCTGACGGACTCGCCCCCACCGCGATAGTCGCACCGGGGGCAGTGGGAATAGACGCGGGATTCGGCGTTACCGCCAAGTTCACCGCGGAAACGGACGACAAATTCGCGGAGATACCAGGATTTTGAACTACGATCGGATATAACCCAGGCGTCGACACAGCATTCGGAGGAGTCGGCACCATCAGCTGACGGCTGTTGACGACGGTCGGCGCCACACTGACGCCGTTAAAAGTAGCCATCGTGCCCCCCGATGCGGTCTGAGGCGGGAAGAAGAAGCCACCCGAGAGGGTTACGTTTGCACTCGAAGCCATCGCCGACACGCTATCGGGCGTTGAGGAGATTACCGCTGGGCGCACTGGAGCAACGGTCAAATTTGCCGGCGACGACGTATCTCCGTTGCTTCTCCGCACCTGAACGTTCACCACCTTTGCTTGCTGGAGCAACAACGACGGG
>DATHOY010000240.1:0-42908 GCA_035484435.1 Vulcanimicrobiaceae bacterium
GGTTTCCAGCCTGTTTGCGAGCGAGCTGAATCACTCCAGCCGGAGCTATGTGGAGCAGAGCCACCGGCAGATGGAAGAGTCCGTGCGCGAATCGTTCGAACGGATTCGGATTTTGTCGGCGGAGGCGGCGGACACGACCTCGGCGGCGTTCACGGATGAGATTCAGAGGAACGGGCGGCATGAGCTGGAAGGCTTCATGGAGTTGATGCAGAAGACGGTGGAGGAGTCGCGGGAACGGCTGGACGCGGCGAGAGCGGAGATGACCCACAAGCTCACGCAGGAGCAGGACGAGTTTTTGCGCCGGTTCCAGGCGGGAATGAACGACGCCGTGGACGAGAGATTGAAGAACTCGAAGGAAAAAGTGCAGGCTGAGTTTGACGGGCTGTGGGAATCGTGGCGGAAGATGACCGCGGAGCAGCAGGCGGAGCTCCGCAGCGGTTTGCACAAGATGGGTAATGAGGCGGTAACGGAATTTCTGGGGCGGCTGCAGAATATTTCGAATTCGTGGATGGTGGCGACCGTGACGACGCTGAATCATCAATCGAAGGACGTGATTGCACAAATTGCGGCGACGGCGGAAGAAAGATTGCGCGAGGCGTCGGCGGAAGTGTTCGCGAAGTTTGGGGATACATTGCGGGAGCGGCTGCAGCAGATTGCCGCTGGATTTGAAAAGGGGCAAGGGGCGAAGGCGGGCGGGTAGTTGGGAGCACTTGTGAAGATTGTGCTGAAGAGTAGAGATAACAGATAGCAGATAACAGCGATCAGGAAGCTTTAAAGCATAGACGCATCTTAGTTTTGTAGCGTTGTTTACTCCTCAAAAGCGAGAGCTTCGCTCTCGCACTCCATAGCAGGCGCGGCGGGCCGCGCGGCCACACGAAGTAACAAGAACCTGTATAATTTGGGACTGACCATGGCCAACCGGGCGTATCTGCGCGTGTGGACACGCGACTTTTCCGAACAGACGATGATTGCCGAGTTTGCGCGTTTTTTGACGACGGCACCCGTGTCGGAACGCCCCAACGGGTTTCAGATGCTAACTGTGCAGCCGGTGGACTATACGATACCGGCCGAGGTCGAATGGGATTTGCGCGATGCGAAGTACGGCCCGGCGGAGATTGCGGCGCTGGCGATTCAGGATTTGAATGCGGATACGGCGTTTATCGTCGACGCGAAATGGGAATTGTGGAATTTCGATATTGAGACGCTGAAGTGGGCGAACGAGCCGCAGCCGCTGACGCTGATTTGTCAGGGCACGGCGTTTGAGGATGGAGCGGGAGCGGTTGAGGGGCATTTCATCGCGGACCTTGGCTTTGAGCATTTGTTTACCGGGCACGCGGGCTTGCTGGCGCCTGGGGCGGCTTCGAATCCGTTCGAGAGTTCGGACCATCCGGTGGAGAAGAGGTTTCGAGCCTGGATGGGGAGCGGGGAGAACCTGAAGCAATATCACCAGCGGACCAAAGAAAACATCCAAAAACTAATGGGCTGGGTGGAGGCAGTGCAGGCGGCTCTGCCTGTGGAACGAAGCGTGTTGCAGAGCGAGGGCGAGGAAAATTTCGAAGCGAGGCTGGATGCGATTCTGGGGCAGAGGTAGCGCTTCGGTTCTGGCCGGGTGCGTATTTGCTCTGGCCGGCGGTACACCGGCGCAGAATGCGCCAGCAAAGCGGGCAAACGAAACGACGCTAGCGGGACTGCGGCCCGGAAGAGATAACTTGGCGCGGGCCGCGGAGGTGAACAAGCGATTTGGAAGCGGCAAGCAACTGCAAGGCGAGCAAACGGCCTGGTTCGACGTCTGCAGAGACTTGTCTCTGACAATTGACAGCGACAAGGTGAAAAAGATTGAAGTAATCCGTGTCGGAGAGTGGCCTGGATCCACTGCGGATTGCACAAACTCACTGCCAGGCCCCTGGAAGACTGGACTTGGCTTGCGAGTGGGAGACGCCACAGCAAAGGTAGCTGAGTTGTACGGCAAGCCGGATTCGAGGAGTCCTAGCACGAAGGGCGGGCAGCCGCTAGAATTGTGGTATTACGCGTTCGACTGGGCGGGAGCGGATGTGCCGCAAGTGATGGAAGTGCTCTGCACCCAGGAGACGGAAGGCAAGCCGGGGCGGGTAGTGGAAATTACGCTGGCGGGCCCGAGCCTCTGAGATATTGCGCGCGGGGATTTTTCCCGAAGGCTTTGATTACGCATCGGTTGAAAGCACGTCTACTCTAGAAAGGACCGGAATGCAGCGTCCCCTAATCCTTGTGATCGCGGCAAGCGTAGTGCTGTTTGGATGCGGTTCGGAGGGAGCAAAGCCGGCGGCAGAGGCGGAAAAGAAAACCGCGGAACCGGCTGTGCCTGAAGAGATCTCAGACGCGGCGCACGCGCTGCTCGGAAGCGAAGCGCAAGTGCTGCTGTTTGGTGATTTGGCAAAGACCGGCAGGCAGGAAGTGCTGGCCGCGAACGTGGTGCCCAACACCCCGAAGAGCGTGGTGGCAGGAACCGTGGTGACGCGAGCGGTGATCGCGGAAAAGCAGGAAGACGGCAAGTGGACGGAGCTGATGCGCGCCGACGAACACTTGAAGAACGCGAAAGGCTTTTTGGGGCAGACGCCGCTGGTGGCGGTGAGCGGGTGGAAATTGCAGTATGAGCAGAGCGCGGAAAAAGGGATGACGGTTTATTTCACACCGATCAAATCGGGAACAAACGAACGGACACTGCCGATTGCGGTGGCGTGGAATCCGGCGGCGAAACGGTACCAATCGATGGATCTTTCCTACCAACATTTTCTGGGCGAAGCGGCTTCGCTGGAAAATCCGAGGTCGACACTGCGATGAGCACATCGGCGGCAGTGCTGCGCGCGGGCGGGCCGAGGAAACCCGGGGTGTCCACCTGGGAGAATCTGCGCGGGCTGTGGCCATATTTGGGGCGCTATACGGGAGCGATTGCGCTGGGCATGGTGGCACTGGCGATCATGGGGCTAATCGGGGTGATTGTGCCGCTGGCGACGGGCATCATCACAGACACCCTTGCGGGGAGTGCTCGCCCGTTTGAGCAAGTGGCGCACGGGGCCACCGACCTGGGAGCACTGAATCGGCTGAGCAGCCTGATACCGCACTATCAACCGAGCAGCCGGGGAACGCTGAGTTTCTATTGCCTGGTTATTGTTGTGTGCATCGGGCTGAAGGGGCTGATGTCCTTCCTGACGCGCTGGGTGCTGATCGGGGTATCACGGGACATTGAATTCGATATTCGCAGCGACCTGCTGGACCGGCTGCTGGTGATGGAGCCGGAGTTTTACGTGCGGAATCGCACCGGCGAGCTGATGTCGCGCGCGACGAACGACTTGAACGCGGTGCGCATGGTGCTGGGGCCCGGGATTATGTACACGGGAACCACGGTCATTACGATGGTTCTATCCATTTTCATTCTGACGATCATCTCCCCGTCGTTGACCCTGTGGGTGCTGCTGCCGGTGCCGGTGGTGGCGTTTGCGGTGCGGCACTTCGGAAAAGTCATCCACGAGCTTTACGAAAAGATTCAGGCTTCGTTGGCGACTTTATCGGCGAAGGTGCAGGAGAATCTGTCCGGAGTCCGCGTGATTCGCGCTTACGCGCAGGAGGATGCGGAGGTTCGGGGGTTCGACGAGCCGAACCGCGAGTACGTAGCGAAGAACATGCAATTGATCAAGACATGGAGCATGTTCATGCCCTCGCTGACCGCCTTGATCGGAACGACGTTCCTGATCGTATTGTGGCAGGGCGGCTATCGCTATCTGCACGGGCAGATGTCGCTGGGCGCGCTGATCACCTTCAACACATATCTTGGGCTACTGGTGTGGCCGATGATTGCGCTGGGGTGGGTGACGAATATTTTTCAACGCGGAGCCGCATCGATGGGGCGGTTGAACTACATTCTGACGGCCAAGCCGCAGATTGATGACCGCGCGGCAAAAATCAGCCCGCAGACGCGTGTTGAAGGAACGATTGAATTCCGGAACTTGAGTTTTACGTATCCGACGGCGGACTTGGCTGCGGGCAAGAACGGGGTGAATGGACACGGGCGCGGATCGAAAGCAGTGTTGACGAATATTGACCTGACGATTCCAGCAGGATCGACGGTGGCCATCATTGGGCCGACGGGAAGCGGGAAAACGACGGTGGCGGCGCTGATTGCGCGACTGTGGGACGCACCTGAGGGAACGATTCTGATCGATGGGCGGCCGATAAGAGAGTGGCCGGTCGAGACTTTGCGGCGGGCAATCGGCTACGTGCCGCAGGATACCTATCTCTTCAGCGATAGCGTGGGCGAAAACATCGCGTTTGGATTGGAGAAATTCGAAGAAAAACAGGTGCGCGGAGCGGCGGCCATCGCCAGCCTGGATGGCGAAGTGCAGGATTTTGTCGGGCAGTACCAGACGATGGTGGGCGAGCGCGGGGTCACGCTCTCTGGCGGGCAGAAACAGCGGACGGCGATTGCGCGGGCGGTCATACGCGACCCGCGGATTTTGATTCTAGACGATTCCCTTTCCGCGGTTGACACGCAGACCGAGGAAAAGATTCTGGGGCAACTGCGCGGCGTAATGCGCGGACGGACAACCGTCCTGATCGCGCATCGGACTTCAACGGTGCGGGATGCCGACCAGATTGTGGTGATAAAAGACGGCGGGATCGTTGAGCGCGGCACTCATGACGAATTGATGACTGGCGGCGGATACTACGCAGATTTGTACCAGAAACAGTTACTGGAAGAAGAGCTCGAACGGGCATGAGCAATATTCACGAAGAAGAGGCGCTAGGCAAGGCGTACGACTCGCGCCTGATGAAGCGCTTGCTGGATTACATGCGGCCATACCGCTGGCGTGTGATCTTCGCTCTGGCACTGGTGGCGATCGTGACGCCGTTGGAACTGGCGCCGCCGCTGCTCTTCAAGAAAACGATTGACGATTACCTGGTGCCAGGGTTTGACGGGAAGTTGCCGATGGCCACGGCATGGAATGGCGTGCTGTTGATCAGCCTGGCGTATCTCGGCGTGCTGATCTTCGACTTCCTGGCACAGTACATCCAGATCCGCATCATGCAGCGCGTGGGACAGCAGACGATGTACGACATGCGGACGGAGATATTTGGGCGCCTGCAGCGGCTGTCGATGTCGTACTTCGACCGGAACCCGGTGGGCCGGCTGATGACGCGCGTGACCACGGACGTGGATGCGCTGAACGACCTGTTCGCGGCGGGCGTCGTGACCATGATCAACGATTTTTTCCTGCTGGTGGTGATGGCCGGGCTGCTTTTCAAAATAGACTGGCGGCTGGCGCTGGCTACGCTTGCCGTGCTTCCGGGAATCCTGGTAGTGACGCTGATTTTCCGGAAATACGTCCGCGACGCGAACCGGAAGATTCGCACGGCAATCGCGCGGATCAACGCGTTTTTGCAGGAATACATTTCGGGGATGGCGGTGGTGCAGCTTTTTAACCGCGAAAAGAAAGCCCGGGAAGAGTTCGCAAAGCGGAATAAGGACAACATGCTGGCGTGGCGGGATGCCATTCTGGCGTACGCGGTGTTCTACCCGGCGGTGGAATTCCTGAGTTTTTCAACAATTGCGCTGATCTATTGGGCGGGCGGCAACCGGATTCTGGGCGGTTCGCTGAAGATCGGCGTGCTCATTGCGTTCACCATGTTTGCGCAGAGATTTTTCCGGCCGATTCAGGATTTGAGCGAGAAATTTAATATTTTGCAGTCGGCGATGGCGGCTTCAGAACGTATATTCAAGCTCCTGGACGAGCCGATCACCATCGAGTCGCGGGCGGACGCGAAGCACATCATTTCAGCGCGCGGAGAGATTGAGTTCCGGAACGTGTGGTTCAGCTACCGAGACGTGGAGCAGCCGGCCGAAGAAGATTGGGTGCTGCGCGATGTTTCGTTCCGCATGCAATCGGGGCAGACGTTTGCAATTGTGGGGCACACGGGCGCGGGTAAGACAACGCTGATTTCCCTGCTACTGCGTTTTTACGATATTCAGCGCGGGCAGATTCTGCTGGACGGCGTGGACATCCGCCTGCTGGATTTGCAGGAGTTGCGGAAGCAGTTCGGGATCGTGCTGCAGGATCCGTTCTTGTTCACGGGAACGATTGAATCGAACGTTCGGCTGGGAACATCCGGGATATCTCGGAAAAATGTGGAGCAGGCACTGGACGAGATCGGGCTTGGCGAATTTATCCGCTCGCTGCCGCAGGGTGTGGAGACGGAAGTGAACGAGCGCGGCTCGACGCTCTCGGTTGGGCAGCGGCAGCTGATCAGTTTTGCGCGGGCGCTGGCGCACAATCCGCGGTTTTTGATTTTGGACGAAGCGACTTCGAGCGTGGACACCAAGACGGAACTGTTGATTCGCGAGGCGCTGGACCGCCTGTTGAGCGGGCGGACGGCGCTGGTGATTGCGCACCGGTTGAGCACGATTCAGCACGCGGACCGAATTCTTGTGTTTCACAAAGGCCGGTTGCGCGAAGAAGGCGCGCACCAGGAATTGCTGGCGCTGCGCGGGATTTATTACCGTTTGTACCAGTTGCAGTACAAAGAGCAGGAGCTGCCGGAAACCAATGGCATTGCAGGGGCAGCCGTATTGCCCGCGCCCACGCCGGCGAGCGATTGAGCAGAAATTATTGGGAATTGCAATTGTCTCTGTACTCTCCGCGATTTTGTAGGGGCCGGGCTCGCCCGGCCCTCTTGCGTTACTCTTGCCGTTGTAGTGGCCGCCTTCTGAGGCGGGCACAGGCAGGAGTACCAGTGCCACAATTATGAGATAGTCAGGCTGATGCCCCCCATACCAATGCTGCTCTCGGCCGGAGAGGCTTCCGGGGATATGTATGCCGCGCGGCTGACTGCTGCACTGAAAGAACGGCTGGACGTGGAGTTGTTCGGCATGGGCGGCCCGCAGATGCGGGCCGCGGGCGTAGAGATTGTCACGGATTATTCAGAAGTGGCGGTGGTGGGGATTACTGAAATTGTGAAACACCTGCCTTCGCTGCTGCGCGCCATGGAGCGGCTGGTCGCGGAGGCGGAAAAACGGCGGCCGGCGCTGGCGATCCTGACGGACTTTCCCGGCTTTCACCTGCGGCTGGCGAGGAAGCTGAAACCCAAGGGCATTCGAAACGTCTACTACATCTGCCCGCAATTCTGGGCTTGGAGGCCGTGGCGCGCCAATCTGGTGCGGCGGCGGTTTGCGAAGGCGCTGTGCATTTTCCCTTTTGAAGAAAAATTCTTTTCGGATGCGGGCGTGCCCACGAAATTCATCGGGCATCCGCTGGTGGGCGCGGTGCAGGCAACGAAGGACAGAAAGCAATTTTGCGAGGAGCAGAACCTGGATGCGAGCCGTTCGATTGTGACGCTCTTGCCCGGGAGCCGGGCGGCAGAACTGGCGCACCATCTGCCGGTGCTGCGGGAGGCGTGCCTGCAGATCAACGGAAAGGTTCCAGCGCAATTTGTGATTGCCGCGGCACGCGCGCAGGACGTGGAAGGGTTGAAAGCAGGCTGGCCGAGCGGGATTGTGGTGCGCGTGGTGGAGGGAGAGACCTACAACGCGCTGGCAGCGGCGAACGCAGCGATCGTGTCGAGCGGGACGGCGACGGTGGAGACAGCGCTGTTGAACGTCCCGATGGTGGTGATTTACCGGGTGTCGCCCCTGACCGCGGCGCTGGCGAAACCCCTGGTGCGGACACCCTATTTTGCGATGGTCAACCTGATTGCCGAGAAAAAGGTGGTGCCAGAGTTGGTGCAGGGTGAGTTTACTCCCGAGCGCGTGGCGCTGGAGACGCTGCGACTGCTGCAGGAGCCAAACGCGCGTGAGGCGCAGCGTCGGGGGCTGGAAGAGGTCCGGAAGCGCCTGGGCCCGCCGGGGGCGGTGGAGCGGGCAGCGGATGAAATTGCAAGCTTGTTACAAGGGAAGGCTGGCAACGCTTTCTAGGGGATTGTTATCCTATATACATCAATCCATCGTCCCAAGGTGCAAGAGCGGAAAGGAACTCGATGACGCGGCGGGAAAATGTCAGGGGTGCGTGCTGGCTGGGTTTGGCATTTCTTGTTGCGATTTTCAGTTCACCGCTGGCGGCGCAGGAATCGCGCGGCCCGAACTTCCTCGCTGAAAATTACGAACTATCCGCTTATCTGGACACGGCAGGTCAAACGATCAATTCAATCGTGAAGGTGGAGTTTCGCGCGCTGGATGTCTCCCAAATCGTGCGCGTGGAGTTGCACGAGAATCTGGAAGTGCGGGAAGTGAAGGGGCCGGACGGTAAGCCGCTTTCATTCCAGCGGGAGCCGGAAAATCCGATGTACCTTTCCGTGACCCTGCCAACGCCGGTGGCGACGGGGAAAACGATTGCGCTGACGTTCGCCTACGGCGGATTGCTGGCGAATGAAGAGAACAGCCCGGTGCCGAACGTGAGGGTGGCGTCGATCGGCAAAGAATGGGCGTACCTGCTGCTGCCAGCGCGATGGTTTCCGCTGACGAATTATCCAGCGAACCGGTACACGGGGACGTTCAAGCTGAACGTGCCGGATACGATGGCGGTGGCGGGAACGGGAAAGGCCGAGGCACCACAGCCTCTGGCGCCGCGATCGCCAGCCGAGGGCAAGCGACTGATGTACACGTTTCACTGCGAGCGGCGCGAGCCAAATGGCTCGTTCGTCGCGGGGCCGCTGCAACTGAGCCCGAAACAAGCGGAAGGAATCAGCGTGGCGGTGTACGCGCCGCGGGCGGATTCGGCGAAGGTGCAGGAGTTCGCGAACATCGTGGCGCACCAGGTGGTTCTTTTTTCGGACATGTTCGGAGCGCTGCCGGATCCGGACATGACGGTGATCGAGCTGCCGGACGGAACGTTGCGCGATTTTTCCGGGCCCGGCGTCGTGATGCTGAGCCACCGGCTGTGGGATCCGAAATATAGCGACCGGACGCTGAGCCGGCTGGTAGCGACGCAGTGGTGGGGCAACCAGGTTTTGCCGGCGAGCATGGGCGACGTGTGGATCAGCGACGGGCTGGCGCGTTATTCGGAAGAGTTATATGCCGAACAGAATTTCGGGAAAGAAGCGGGGCTGCGTGCGCTGGACGAATTTGCGGTAGGCGCGTTGATGTATGACAACTCTGCACCGGTGGCGCAGTCGGCGCGGCTCGCGCCCTATTCGAGCGAGTACCGTTCCGTGGTGATGAATAAAGGCGCGATGCTGTTTCACATGCTGCGCGGGCAGATGGGGGACCTGGCGTTCAAGTCCTTGCTGCACGGATTTTATGCGAAGTATCAGGGCAAGACAGCCAGGATGGTCGACTTCGAAAATATGGCCATTGCCACGGCAAATGCCGGCGTGAAGCCCGGTCAGGAACCGCCGAATCTGCAGGGATATTTCGCGCAGTGGCTGAATTCGACGGGCGTGCCGGAATTTTCGATGGAGGACGTGGTCTACCGCACGCGCAAGGGATTCCGGATTGTGGGCAAGGTCAAACAGCCGCTGGATACGTTCAGCATGCCGGTGCAATTGCGTATAGACACCGAAGGAAATCCGGAGATGAAGGTGATTTATGTTACCGGTCTGGAAACGCAGTTCACCGAGGAAACCTTTGGGCGCCCGAAGGCCGGCGGAATCCGGATCGATCCGAACAATTTGATTCTGAAGAGCACACCGAATCTGCGAGCAAAAGCGGCGATTGCGCGCGGCGAGGAACTGGCCGAGGTCGGAAAATATTACGACGCCGTGCAGCAGTACCAGCGTGCGCTGAGCATTCAGCCGAGCCGTTCACTGGCGAATTTCCGGATGGGCGAAGCGTTTTTCTATCAGAAGAATTACCAGGCGTCGGCGAACGCGTTCCGCGAGGCGTTGGCGACCGTGCCGGAGCCTTCGGAGAAGTGGACGGAAGTCTGGAGCCACCTCTACCTGGGAAAGATCTTCGACATTTTGGGCCAGAGAGAACGCGCGCTGAACGAGTACAACAAAGCCCGGCAGACAAATGACAATACGGGCGGCGCGCAGGACGTGGTGGAGGCGCTAGTCAAGAAACCGTATACGGAGAGCGGGATGCCGACGCCTTCGCCCTCGGACGCGGCCACGCCAGTGGCGGCGCCGGCGAAGGGCAAGCAGGCTGAGGTACCAGCCCCGGCGTCGGGAGAGAAGCCAACGCTGAAGAGGCCGAGCCCGTAGGATTGTGGGTGGTCGTGGGGGTTCGTGCGGCACAACCTGGCGCCAGAGGCGCGACAGAAGTTAGCCCAGCGCGTAAGCGCTGGGTGTCCTAGGCATGACGGTTCCGAGCGCTGGAGGCGCGCCACTCCCTACCTCCAAGACATTCACTCAAAAACTAAATATGCAATCTCTTCCTGGAATGAACATCGCACGCCCATCCTTGCGTGATTCTCTCGATCAAAGCGGGTTGAAAGTGGCGAGTTGGGACTTCGGCGCGTTCTTTTGCTGCAGGAGCACTTGGGAGCGTTCGTCGAGGCCTTCGGGGTAGCTAGGGGTTTTCAGTTTGAGGCGTTGCCTTAGCGATCTTCCTAGTCATTTCCCTTCCCTAAAGCGAAAAGAAACGCGGTTTGCGTTAAGAGGTCCAGAGTTTCGAGGCCTGGCGCACCTCCACTGGCGGAGCACTGTGAAATTGACGTGGGCGATGAGGTCCCGTTCGCGAGCGGGTTCACGCGGAGGCGGCTCCGGTGGAGTTTTCTTTTTGCAGAGTTTGCAGGGCGGATTGGAAAACGTCGTAAGAGCGCGTGTCGAAGAGGACAAAATAGATTGTTTCGATGGAGGTTTCGCGTTTCAGGTGCTGCAGGGCCTCGGTAAGCATGATTTGCGCGCACTCGTCCATGGGAAAGCCGGAGACGCCGGTGCCGATGGCGGGAAAGGCGATGGATTTCAGGTTGCGTTCGGCGGCAAGGCGAAGAGCGTGAGCAGTGGAGGTGCGGAGAGTTTTTGCGGTAGTGCGCATGCCGCCGAGGCTCATGCTGGCGGCGTGGATTACGTGGCGGGCTTTGAGTTTGCCGCCGCCGGTGATGGCGGCATAGCCAACGGGGATGCTGCCGATATCGTCGCACTCGCGCTGGATTGTGTCGCCGCCTTTGCGGGCGATGGCGCCGGCTACGCCCGCGCCGAGGATGAGGTCGTTGTTGGCGGCGTTGACGATGGCGTCGACGTCCATTTCGGTCAGGTCGCCTTGCTGGATGACGATGCGGTCGATGGGGGCAGTCATGTTGGTAGTTTAAGACATTTGGGGCGGGATGAAGGAAAAGAGAAAGCCACCTCCTTGTCTTCTCTTCTCAGCGCCCTCTGCGCGCCGACCTCTGCGTCCTCCGCGTTAAGTCCCGCTCTTTCTCAAAGCCGCCCCTACGGTTTGGAGGATAGTTCGGTGGAGACGGAGTAGTCGTGAACGCCGCGACCGGATTTGCGGCCGAGGCGGCCTTGCTGAACATACTGCCGGAGCAGTGGACTGGGTTTGTATTTTTCCCCGAGTGTGGAGTGGAGATATTCGAGAATTTTCAGGCGGACGTCGAGGCCGACAAGGTCAACCATTTCGAACGGGCCCATCGGGTGATTCAGGCCGAGCTTGACGGCTTTGTCGATATCGGTCGCGGAGGCGATGCCCGCTTCAAGCATGGCAAACGCTTCGTTGCCGATGAGCGCGTTGATCCGCGATGTGATGAAACCGGGGGCTTCGTTGACGATGACGGTCTCCTTGCCCATGCGGTTGGCGACTGCGACGCAGGCGGCGACGGTTTCGTCTGAGGTGTGAGGAGTGCGGATAATTTCGACCAGCTTCATTTTAGGGACTGGGTTGAAGAAGTGCATGCCGATGCAGCGGTCGCGGTGCAGGACGATATCGCTGAAGTCGCTGATGGAAAGCGAGGAAGTGTTGCTGGCAAAGATGGCGTTGGGCTTGGCGAACTTGTCGAAGATGGTGAAAAGCTCGAGCTTCATTTCGAGTTCTTCGGGGACGGCCTCGATAATGAGTTCGGCATCGCGGATGGCTTCGTCGACGACTTGCGAGGTGGTGATGCGGGCAAGGGCGGCGTCGCGGGCGGCGGCATCGAGTTTGCCGCGGGTGACACCTTCCTCAAGCGATTCGCGAATCCAGGCGACGGCTTTCGCAAGCATGGAGTCGGACACGTCTTCGAGGACGGCCGTGTAGCCGCCGAGCGCGGAGGCGTAAGCGATGCCGCGGCCCATCGTGCCGGCGCCGATGATGGTGATGGTTTTGATTGGCATTTGGAGATTGTCTCCCAAAGCGGCCCGCTTCAGAAAGCGGGCCCTACAACAAAATTATGATTTAGGGCGCAGAGCGAGGATACGGTAGGCGGCTTCATCGAAACCGATGATCAATTGGGAACCGCTAACGAGCAAAGGGCGACGGATAAGATTCGGAGTTTTTGACATTAACTTGATGGCCTCCGGGCGAGTTGGCGGCTTTTCTGCCATATTGCGTTCGCGGTAGAGGTCGTTTCGAGTATTGAGGAATAGTTTGTGGTCACGCGTGCCGATGAGTTTTTCGAGTTCGGGTTCAGTGAGCGGCTGTTTGTCGAGATCGCGGGAGTCAAAGTCGAGTTTCAGTTCGAGCAAGAGACCTCTTGCTTTGCGACAAGTGGTTCAAGTGGGTTTTTGGTAGAAGATGAGTTTTGTTGGCATCGGGCCTAGTAGCGAGGAACTCGGGGATCGATTTCCATGGACCAGCGATCGATGCCGCCGGCAAGGGATTTGGCGCTGCCGATGCCCTGCTGGCGGAGCCAATTTACGACATCGAGGCTGCGCATGCCGTGGTGACAGTAGCAGATGACCGGCTCGTCGGTGTCGAGCTTTTGCAGATTTGAGGGAATCGATCCCATAGGGATGAGAACGGCGCCTTCGATACTGCATTGGGCGTTTTCCCAGGGTTCACGGACGTCGACGAGGAGGAGTTTTTCGCCTTTGTCGAGGCGCTGTTTTAGTTCGGCGGCTGTAATTTCGAGGTCGTTCATTGGACTCCGATTTGATCTTGTGGCTTCGTAACCAAAAGTGGTAGCAGAGCTATCGCACTCAAAGGCGCCCGCCTCGGAAGGCGGCCGCTACATAAGAATATTCGCCCGAGAATTATTGTACCTGATTACTGGATGGAGCCCTTGGGGGAGATCCATTGTTTCTCGACGGACTGGATCTCGCTGACCAGTTGCAGGTCTTCGGGTTGCGGGAGCATTTCTTTCAGGTGCTCCGCGTATTTTGCATCCGAAAGCAGCTCGCCGTGAACGCTGTAGGGTTTGCGGGCGTGTTCCCCGATGAAGCGGTTGAACTTGAAATCGGGAACGTAGAGCAGCGGCTGGCCGGCGGGCACGTTTTTGTTGATCATTTCGACCAGCTTGATGCATTCCTGGTAATAGAGTTCGCGGCTGTGTTCGTTCATGCGCTCGAGGTTGACGGCGGCTTTGGCGGTGGGCTCGTCGTAGCGCGCTTTCAGGCCCCAGACGTAGAACCAATGGGCGGAACTGGAGCGATCGACACCGAAGAGATCGAGGCTGACAGGAATCCACTTGTTAATGTACTTCTGAATGACCTGCGTGGGAACAACGCCGGCCTTGACGATGCGCTTGATCCCATCCTGCCCCGTGCCGAGGTGAAAGGACTCTTCCTTAAGCATGGGGATCATGGATTGCGCGAGCGGCGCGAAGCCGGAATAGCTGAGCATGGTGAGCTGGTATTTTCCGTCGCGATCGACGAAATCCGTGTACACGAAAAAGTCCAGCCAGTTGTTGACGTCCTGGTTGAACGCGCCGAGGAGGCGCTTCTGATCGAAGGCGCGGCGCTCCAACATTTTTTGCGCTTCGACGCGGCCGCTGTAGCCGAAGTGGGTCATCAGCAGGTGGCACATCTGCCAGCCGTGGCGCATTTCTTCGGTGACCACGCGGCAGAGCGACTGGCGGTCGTGCTCGCTGGGCGAGGTTTCGAAGAGGCGGCGCTGCTGCTCGACGGAGGCGAATTCGGTGTCTCCCTGGTAGACGATCAGGTTGAGCAGCGCGTCGCGCATGCGTTGGTCGGGGATGCTGACGACCTTCTCCCACTTGGGGCGCCCTTTGTAGGCACCGAATTCGATTTCGTTGGAGCGGGTCGGGCCGAACTTGGCTTCAAATTTGTAATCGGTGATTTCCGGGTAGTCCACTCCGATGTCTTTTTGCCAGACACGGAAGAGGTCGACCCAGTCATCGAAAGTGGAAAGGCGCGTTGCCGGCATGAGCGAAATCTCCTTTGATCAGAATGCTGGGCACAGCAAAAAACTAACTGCCTTGAAACTTGGGTGCGCGCTTTTCCGTGAAAGCGCGAATGCCTTCCAGGCAATCGTGTGAATGGAAACATTTCAGCTGGGCTTGCACCTCGCGCTCCAGCGCCTCCATCAAGGCATCTTTTTCGCGCGCGAAGATATTCTGTTTGACGGCACGGATGGCGAGCTGCGGTCCCTCGGCAATTTTCTTGGCAAACGCGGCTACCCCGGCTTCGAACTGGTCGGCGGGAAAAAGATGATTGAGGATGCCGAGTCGATGCGCGGTTTGTGCGTCGATCATTTCGCCGAGGTAAAACATTTCGGCGGCAACGGACGGGCCGACAAGCTGCGGCAGAAAATAAGTGCCGCCATAATCGGGGAACAGTCCGACCTTGGCAAAATTCTGGCCGAAGGCGGCGCCGTCCACCGCGAGGCGGATGTCGCAGGCGAGAGCAAGGTTCATGCCGGCGCCAGCCGCGGGGCCGTTGACGGCGGCGATGACCGGCTGAGGCATGGTGCGGAGATTCAGGACCGCTTGCATGCCGGAGCGAAGGATAGGGGCGAGTTCGGTGGAATCGCCGCGCTCGCGGCCTTTGCCAATGGCGCCAAGATCACCGCCAGCACAGAACGCGCGGCCGGCGCCGGTGAGCACGACCACGTGAATAGAGGAATCGCTGGCGACCCGGATCAGGGCTTCGTTGAGAGCGGTGGTGAGCTCATTGTTCAGGGCATTGAGCCGGTCGGGGCGGTTCATCACCAGCGTGATGACGGCACCGTGGCGAGTCTCCTGAAGTACGGGAGAGTTGGAAGCGGTTTGTGGAGCTTGACTCATGGTGCCTCCGTTTCGCGCGGACCCGCTTAGCGGGCCGGCGTATCGCGTGTTGTCTCGGTGCGCTTCACGAGATCCGCCAACTTGCGAAAATGTTTCAGGCGGTCGCTTTTGCCGCGCGACGTCGCGCCGATCGTCGTGGGTAAAACATAGACATGCGCACCGTAAAGTAATTCTTTTTGAATGCCGTAGTTGCACTTGCGCTGGGCGAACTGCTCAAAGGGCAGTTTGCCGTTGAATGCGATGACGCGGGGTAGATACTCCTCAAGCTTGCGGGAGAGAACGAAGCGGCCTTCGGCGTAATCCTCGCGCTTCAATTCTTCAATCGTTTTGGTTGGACGTTTGACGAGATCTGTCAGGCCGATACCAAATTCGATGATGCGGCGGTCGTCCGGGTAATCGAACGGTTCCGGAACGACGCCACTGTCATAGAGCAGCGGCCAAAAAGGATTGCCGCGGCCCGCGTAATAATGGCCTGCGCGAACCGAAGACTCTGTTGGATTACAACCCACAATCACGAGCTTCATTCCTTTGCGTAGGTAGTCTGGGAGAGTTTTCATTCGAGTGGCACTTTCCTGGATGCCCTATGAGTCTACGTCGAGTTTACTTCCCTTTGAAATTGGCGGCACGCTTTTCGACGTAAGCGGCAAGACCCTCCTTGGCGTCTTCGCTGGTGAAGAGGAGTTGCTGGAGTTCGCGTTCGAGGCCCAGGGCTTCGGCGAAGGGGATTTCCATGCCGGTGACGACGGAGCGCTTGATGCGGCCGACGGCGCGGGAGGCTTTGTTGGGAGGGCAGAACTGGCGCGCGTAAGCCAGGACGTCGTCCCAGAAAGAATCCTTTTCGTAGAGGTAATTGATGAGGCCCATTTCGAGGGCTTCTTCGAAACTGAAGGTGCGGCCGGTGGCCATCAGTTCGAGGGAGCGCGAGCGGCCGATGGCGCGGGCGAAACGCTGCGTGCCGCCGGTGCCGGGCAGGACGCCGAGGTTCACTTCGGGCAGGCCAATCTTGCCGCCTTCCTTTTTGGCGATGCGAATGTCGCAGGCGAGGGCGATTTCCAGGCCGCCGCCGACGGTGTGGCCGTTAAGCGCGGCGATGACCAGCTTCGGAGTTTGCTCAAGGCGGCTGAGCGTTTCGTTGGCGTGGAGGCAGAAATAATATTTGAACTGGGGATCGGCCTTCGTGAGCATCGGGATGCTGGCCCCAGCGGAAAAGAATTTTTCACCCGCGCCCCGGATGACAATAACGTGAGCGGATTCATCCATGCGAGCCTTCAGGATGGCCGCATCGAGCTGCAGCATCATGTCGTAGGTGTAAGTATTGGCGGGGGCGTCGTCGAGTTCGAAAATAGCGATGCCGTCCTCGACGCGGTATTTTACGAGTTCCTTCGTTGCGACGCTTGTTGTGGTAGCCATGATTAATTTTTCGTCCCTTCGTCTGGATTCAGAACAATTTTGAAGATTCTTTAGCGCGGATCTCCTGCTGTAATCCCATCGGCAAACACCGGCTTCGGCTCCGTCCCCGCTGGCAAAACCCCATGAAGAAAAATTCCGACAATGGCGGCAGTAAGTTCCTCGGCGTCCGGGTCCACCCCAGGCTTATGCCACTTGTACGTCCAGTTCATCATGCCAAACAGGCTGAGGACCGCGATACGCGGCTGAATGCCGGTGCCGAGCCCTTCCGTGGCGAGCGAATCGAATATCTCGCGTGCCAGGGCGTAGTACCGGCGCTTGATGGCCTGGACCTTTTCGCTGTAGGGCTCGCCGAGGGCTTCTTCCTCATGGGAGAGGACCTTCATTTCGTTGGGGTGGGAGAGAAAGTATTCGATGTGGTTGAGGACGAGGAGGCGGAGGCGTTCCGCCGGTTCGTGGACGCCATGCAAGCGGGAGCGCAGGGTTTCGAGTACGAATGTAAAGGTTGTGCTTTGAATAAGATAGAGAAGATGCTGCTTGTTTTCAAAGTAATAGTAGAGCCCGGCAAGGGAAACGCCGGTGGCGCGGCTGATATCGCGCATGGAGGCTCCTGCGAAGCCCTGCTGGGCAAAGACGTGGGACGCCGTGCGGAGAATGTGCTGGAGCTTGGCTTCGGTGTCGCGGGGAATGGGGGTGGAGGGAGCCATAAGGGTCTCGAACGTTCGTTCGACAACTGTAGTTTGAGTCGAGGAAGGTGTCAAGGGGTATTCGACATCGAAGTAGGGTTAACGCTTCGCCGCGTTTTTCAACGTGGCCTTAAGGTCGAGGTTGGCGACGAGGCGATGGAGGTAATTGGGATGAAGGCCAAGAAGTTTGGCAGCTTGGGTAAAGTTGCCCTGGGCCTGCTCGAGGGCGGTGAGGATGAGGTGCTTCTTCGCGTCGCGAACGGCGTCGTGGAAATTGGAGCCGCATTCGGAGATGGGTAAAGCGCGATCCGCGAGAGCATCGGGGAGGTCTTCTGGAAGAATGAGGTCAGAATCGCCGATGACGATGGCGCGCTCGATGGCGTTCTCTAACTCGCGGATATTGCCGGGCCAATCGTATTGGGCGAGGCAGGCCCGGGCGGCAGGAGAAAGCCCGCGGACTTTGCGATTGGAGCGGGCCGAGTAGCGCGCGACAAAATGATCGGCGAGGAGCGCGATGTCCTCGGGATGCTCGCGGAGTGCGGGCATGGTGATGGAAACGACGTTGAGGCGGTAGAAAAGGTCGAGGCGGAATTTTTCGTCGGTGACGGCTTTCTGGAGGTCCTTGTTGGTGGCGGCGATGAAGCGGACGTTCAGTTTGATCGAAGAGGTGCCGCCGAGCCGGACGAATTCGCGCTCCTGAAGAACGCGGAGGAGCTTCGCCTGAAGCGTGGGCGGAAGTTCCGCAACTTCATCGAGGAATACGGTGCCGCCCTCGGCCACTTCGAGGAGGCCCTTCTTTTGCGAGACGGCGCTGGTGAAGGCGCCGCGTTCGTGGCCGAATAGTTCGCTTTCGAGGAGCGTCTCGGTGAGGGCCGCGCAATTGAGCGCAACAAAGGGACGCAGTTTGCGCGGGCTGTTGAGGTGAATAGCGCGGGAGGCCAGTTCTTTGCCCGTGCCGCTTTCGCCCAGAATCAGAACGGTGGAATCGGAGGGCGCGACGCGCTCGATGAATTGGTAGACCTGGCGCATGCGGGTGCCGCGGCCGATCATGTCGTGCTGAAGTTGGAATTCCGCGCGAAGGCGTTGGTTTTCGCTCCCGAGGGTTTCGAACTGGCGGGCGTTTTCGATGGCGATCGAGGCCAGTCCGGCGATGCCGGAAAGCAGGTGGAGATCGTCGTTGGAAAAGCGCGTGGAAGGATTGCGAGTGTCGAGATAGATCAAGCCAAGCGATTGTGCGGGCGTAGTAAGCGGAACACAGAGCAGAGAGAGGCCGGAAACAAGCGGCGCATCCGTTGAAGTGGGCGCGGATGGCGGCAGCTCGTAGTCGAGAACGGCAACCCGATCTTCGACCACACGTTTCGCAAGGATGCGACTGAGATGCACGGGATGGTCGGGGCCTGCGGCGCGGTCCCAGGCGACAGGAGCGGAGAATTCGCCGGTGCTCGAGTCGAGGAGGAGTATGGCACCGCGTTCGGCAGGGATCACATCGAAGAGCATGGCAAGGAGCTGCCACTGGAGCGCGTCGATGTCCCGCATGGAGCCGATCGCGGCGCTGATTTTGAGCAAAGTAGCGAGCGTGCGGGCCAGGCGGACCGCCGGAGGAAGCGCAGCGAGGGATTCGGGTTGCAGATAGAGCAGGTCGTCCGGCTTGAGTTGTTGCGCCGACAGGCTGAGGGCGACATGGTCATCAAGCTCTACCGAACTGCTTTCAGCGGCCGCCGCTTCGGGAAGAAAGAGGAAGGCAGACTCACCGATGGAGATCTGGTCACCAAAGGAGAGAACGCGCTGGGAGATGGGGATACCGTTGACGTAGGTGCCAGATGGGGAGTCCAGATCGCGCAGCGTGAAGCCGCCGGAAGATTCGGTAATGGTGCAATGTTGGGGAGCGACGGCGGGATCTTCAAGACGGACGGCGTTGGACAAATCGCTGCCGATGGAGAGAGTACCGGAGACGGGAAAACTGATGTTTTTCCAGGGGCCGCTGATGACGGTGATTCTTGGGGTCAAGTATCGTACTCGCGTGACTGGTCTGAAGCGTTACGGCTGAGGGTAGGGATTCTATCTCGGTGACCTTGAATAATCTACACCTACAAAAGCTAACCGAACGGTGAGGGTGGCTATCCGAACGGATAGAGAGCCGCACATGTTTTGCTGAAAGAACTCCTCGCTTCTTTACATGCAAGTTAACCCTTTATTTTAGAATCGCTTAGGCGAACACGACGAGCCCTCTCTAAGGGGCCGCACGCTTGAATGACAAACATACCGTATGGGGCACGCCGACTGGAATCACTCTTTGGATAGAAACAAGCCTGGATGGAATTCGCTTCATGGCGCGCATAACGCCGGATCAGAATCTATTTCCGTCTGTTATGTCTTTGAAACTTCGCTAGATACAAAAAAGTAAGAGTGCCACGAGCCGATTTGGCGCGCAATGGCATCCGCCTTGCATTCTTCAAAGAGCGTCGGGCAGTTAAGAAAAAAAACTGAGGTGGACCATGAAAATCACGAAAAACATTAAGTGGCAACTGATTCTGGCGGCGTTGGGAGTTTCCCTGTTCATGACGACCGCGATTCGCGCGCAGGAAATCGACAATACGCAATTCGCAGCTCCGGCAGCATCTGTTGGAGCGAATTTCAACACGCCATCCGCTGCAGCAGCGAACACAGTGGTAAACAACGCGCCGGTTGAATACTCGGCAGTTTCCGAAGCCTCCATTCTCCCGGCAAATCAGACGGACGAAGCAAGCCTGGGCAGCGGTTCGAGGACGCTCGGCTCCCTGATCGCCATCGGCGTGGTGCTGATTGCCTGCGGCATGCTCTGGAAGAGCTCCGGCAATCGGCGCAATGACACCCTGAAGATTCACAATTCACTTTCCATGCGGAAGAACTCACTCCCCAACCGCAAAGCCCAAGCCCTGCACTCGTAAGTGCGCAGTGAGCCTCATTCCGGGGGCCCGACGAATGCCCCGCTCCCGGAATGAGGCGTCAGGTTTCCCCCCTCCTGGATTCCCTCCTGCTTCGAATTCTTCTCGCGATTATTTTCCCGAAGAAAAAAACGGCAGTTCCCTGCCGAGATTTTTTTGTTTGGCGAGGGCGTAGACCTTTTCGGCGACGGCGAGATCCCAGGAAGCGATGCCGTTGGACTTGAAGAGCGTGATTTGCTTGTCGCTTGTGCGGCCGGAGACCTTACCGGCGATGAGTTGGTCGAGTTCATGTACGACGTCCCATTTTTGCGGTTGCTGCTGGAATGGAATGATCAGGTCGCCGGCTTCCTGCCTGGACTGCTCGACGGAATCCACAAAAATTACGGTGGCACGAGAGATGGCCGTGTCGTCGAGTTCGCGTTTGTGGGCGTGATTCGCCCCGATAGCGTTGACGTGTGCGCCTTCGGCGATGTCCTGGCCGTTAAGGACAGGCTTTGCGGAAGTGGTGGCAGTGTTGACGATGTCGGCGCCGCGGACGGCTTCCGCGGCAGACGCGGTTGGCTGGACCGCGATGCCGAGACGGGCGGACATTTCGGCGCAGAAGTTCGCGCGGCGCTCAGGATCGCGGCCGTAGACGCGGACCGAATCCAGCTTTCGCGCAGCCGCAACAGCTTCAAGCTGGGTTTTTGCCTGGCCTCCAGTGCCGAGGATGGCGGCGGTGCGCGCATTTTGGCGCGCAAGATATTTGGTCGCAACCCCGGAAGCGGCGCCGGTGCGTTGCTGGCCCATAAAATCAGCCTCGATCAGGGCCAGAAGCGCTCCGGTGGAAATCTCGTAAAGTGGAACGAGAAAGCGGAGCACGCCTTTCACGTAGGTGTACTGCTTCATGGCGATGAATCCGGATTCCGTGTCCATCGCGGCCATGTAATGGAAAAAGCCGCCCCCGGCCGGGAGTTCAAAGCGGCGGCGCGGATGCAGCACCACGCGGCCGTCAGCCTGCTTGCGGGAGATTTCTTCGACCGCGTCCATCGCCATCTGCATCGTCAGGAGTTGGCGGACTTCGGCTTCGTTGATGTGCAGTGTCACGGTTTGGCTCCGGACGATGCGATTGGAGGTGGAGCGGGATGAAATTCGACGAGGGCGAGGCTGGTGTCGGCGATGCTGCCGTGGTGGTGGTATTGATAGCTGATAATCCCGATGCCCGGGGACAACTCCATTTGTGTGTCTTCCGGGTTCGTTACATATTGCAGCAGAAAAACTTCCAATGGCATGGGAGGAACACCTTTGATTGCCTTTAGAATCTCCCGTCGCTGGGTGGCAACAACCCAACAATAACGGTCATCGGGACGGTGAACGCTTTCTGCATCGCCGAATTTCATGCCCTTTTTCAGTGGCCACCGGAACAAGAGGTTGTCTTCGGAGAGAATTTTGTCGAGAAACGGAGCTTCCTTTTCCAGCTTGGATGCTAGCTTGGAATAATCGAAATCCGGAGGGATTTCGTCCAAAAAAATCTCGTGCCGCGAGGTCTCTATCAGCAGCAGTGGTTTGGGATCCACGTGACCGTTCGACCAGTCCAGATCGCCGGGAAAACCGGAAATCACGGCAAGGGTGAACTCCGGTTTCTGCATGACTTTTTCTACCTGCATCTTGATGGAAGCGTTTGTGGTAGCGCGTTTACCTGTATCAAAGTCAAACCACTCTACAGTGCCGCGATAGAGCCACCAGGTGCCGGGCGTGAGGGGGAAGAAGAGGTCGGACTGTGGTGCTACATCGGAGTCGGTCGAAACTTTTGAGGTTGAGGTTCTTCGGGCATCCTCGTCGGATGCCCTCAGAATGACAGGCTTTTGAGCGACGACAACTGGGGCGTCCGGGTGGACGAGAAGAGCAAGGATCAGGCCGACGCCGGCGAATGCGGAGGGTGTGGAAACATTTTTCAGAGAGCGCATGATTATTTCTTGGACGGAGGTGGTTGCGGCTTCGCCTTTTCAGATTTGGAGGGGATACCGGGAGTTTCGTCTTTGACTCGGCGGACTACCGTCTGGATCAGGCGATAGTGGCGTTCTTCTTTTTCGCGGACGACGTGGAAGCGGAATTCGGGTTGGCCTTTCGGATCCTTCGCTACGCGGATGGGAAAAGTGCCGCAGAGATTATTGTCGATGAAGGCGGTTTCATAGCGGGTCTTGCGGGAGTTCCAGGTATAGACACGTAGCGTGGTGAAGTCGCACGGCTGGCCTTCGGGGCCGCGCGCGCCGGCGGCGAGAAATTGCGGATGCTCGCCTTCGCCATCGCTGACGCGATTCAGTTCGAACCAGGCAAGCGGGCGAATATTGGCGGACTCTGCGCCTTCGCGCACTGCTTCGGGCAAGTCCAGGGAGACAAATCGAGCGACGACCCATCCCGCGATGGGAATGGTCTGATCGCCGGGCTGCGTGGTATTGGTGATCGCGGAATTGCGCACGACGCCTTCGCCCGGTGGCCGCGTGGCAATGCCGCGGATCAGGAACCAGTCTTCCTTTTTGGTTTCCGCGGGCTCGCCGGATTCTTTTTCGTCGGCAACCTGCACCCAGTCGGCGGTGGCACGGCCGACAATTTCGACCGGTGCGTTGCGGGAGAACTGGTAAAGACGCGGCTCGTTGCGGCCAGGCTCGACGCGCAGATTGGTGGGAACTTTGGTGCGGCCGCGGGCTTGGACGGGAATCGCGGAGGCTTGCTTTAAGAGCTTGGCGCTACGCTGCCACAGGTCGGGCTCCATCAGGTAGTGCCCGTCCACCCAGCCAACCAGCCCATTGGCCGTGCGGACCTTCACATTTTCGTTGTGGCGCGCGAGGACGTCGACGTGATCGCCGTAGAGCAAAACGCCAACCTGCTCGCGGACCTGCGCGATGCTGCTCCAAAGCGTGACACTGCGCTCGCTGATGTACGCGTCGCTCAGCGATTCGTGCTTGGGACGAAAAATCCAGGCAAGCAGCGCTACTAGACAGAGGAGCGGCACGGCAACCAGTAACTTGCGTTTCATGATTCCTCAAGTGTGATCCTGAAGATTGTACCTGAAACGGAGCCGTGGCCGAGGTGACACATGACGCGGAAGAATCGGTAGAAACAACGGCGTGGGGCGAGTAGCTTGGGGTTGGGGGAAGAAATGAAATTCCTGAATTCGCTTCAGCCGTTGGGGCTGGCCATTTTGCGCGCCGCACTGGCTCTGATTTTTATTTACCACGGGTATCCAAAGCTGGTGCGGGCGGACGCGATGATGCGGCAGTTTTTTATTCAGCATGGATTTCCCGGGTATTTCGTGGGGCTGGCGGGGATTCTGGAGTGCGTTGGGGGCTCGTTGCTGTTGATTGGTTTGTTCACCAGGCCTGCGGCGCTATTGCTGGCCGCAGAGATGCTGATAGCGATCTGGAAGGTGAAGCTGGTGCATGGAGTGTTCGCGGTGAACGAGTATCAGTTTGAATTGGCGCTCGCAGCGGCTTGCGTGGCGCTGACAACGGTGGGGGCGGGGAGGTTGTCGGTGGATCATGTGATGTTAGGGGATGGCGGAACAAAACGAAGGCCCGCTAAAAGCCGTGGCGATTAAACACGCGAGACAATTGTAGAGGCCGGTTTCCGAAGCCGGCTCCTTTCGCGGCGCTTGTAGTGGCCGAACTTCAGATCGGCCGCCTGCGTATTCACACTTGGGCCGGGGTGCCAGGGACTGCCAGGAGCGGGGTCGCCGGAGCCAGTGGCAACGCGATCCAGAGAATGAGGTAGAGCAGGCCGCCGGTGCCGGCGCAGAGCACGGCGAGCAACCAGATGATGCGGACGAGCGTGGAATCGAGATCGAAATAGTCCGCCACGCCGGCGCAGACACCGCCCAGCTTTTTGTCACGGCTGGAGCGCATCAGGCGCTTGACCGGTGCAACATAACCGCCGGCTGGCGGCGCGGCCTGACCAGCCAACTGGGCGCCGCAGTTGTAACAGAACTTCGATCCTTCAGCGACTTCTTTCTGGCATTTCGGGCAAAGCATGGTTCACCCCCACAGAGCGATGTCCAACCGCATTCTAATCAAAGATACGAAAGGAGGGGAGTGAAAGTTTCAAGAGCTTCGACCGAGTCTAGTACTCGAGCAGCGCGGTGACGGCGGCCGTGATGTCGTCGGTTTGGGGGAGGATGGCGTCTTCCAGCTGCGGGTGGTAGCCGCAGAATGTGTCGGTGGCTGCAACGCGCTTTACCGGGGCGTCGAGCTCTTCGAAGAGTTCCTCAGCAATACGGGCGGCGATTTCGGCGCCGTAGCCCCAGCTCAGCATGTCTTCGTAAGCGACGATGACGCGATGCGTTTTGCGAACCGTGGCAGCAATGGCTTCCCAGTCGTAGGGCGAAAGCGAACGGAGGTCGATGATTTCAACCGAAACGCCGTTGCGTTCGAGGGCGGCGGCAGCGACTTCGGCGCGATGAACAACAGCGCCGTAAGTGATGATGCTGACCTGCGAGCCATCTTTGACCACGCGAGCTTTGCCGAAGGGAATGGTGTAATCGGCGCCGGGATATTCAGAGCGATTGTACGGCTGGCGGTAGAGGTGTTTGTGTTCCAGGAACATCACCGGATCGTCGCAGCGAATTGCAGTCCGCAATAAGCCGGCGACGTCGAGCGCGGTGGAGGGCATCACAACGCGCAATCCGGGGCAATGCGTGAAAATAGATTCGCCGCTCTGGCTGTGATAGACGGCGCCGCCCGTGAGATAGCCGCCGATGGCCACGCGCAGCACGGCCGGGCTCTTGAATTTTCCGTCGGAGCGCCAGCGCATGACGCAAAGTTCATCTCGGATCTGCATCATCGCGGGCCAGATGTAGTCGAAAAATTGAATTTCGGCTACCGGCTTCATGCCGCGCGTGGCCATGCCGACGGCGCGGCCGACGATGCTGGCTTCGGCCAAAGGCGTGTTGAAGACGCGGTCAGCTCCAAATTTGCGCTGCAACCCTGCAGTCGCTTTGAACACGCCGCCCTTCCCTTTTACATCCTTCAGGTTGTCTTCGCGGCTGGCGTCGGCAACGTCTTCGCCAAAAACGGTGATGCGCTCGTCGCGAGCCATTTCGTCTTGCAACGTGGCGGCAACCATTTCGACCATGGTTTTGGGGCCGCCGTGAAACTTGGGGTCAGCCGAGAAGTACGGCGATGTGGGATCGATGTCCGGCGAATAAACATTTGAGTAGACGGAAGAGGCCTCAGGGGCCGCAGCCGCCAGAGCCTGGTCGGCGGCTTCGCGGACTTCGCGATCGACTTCGCCCTCGAGCGCCTCTATTTCCTTCTGATCCATCACGCCTTCGCGGATCAGGAACAAGGAGAACTTGGAGAGCGGGTCGCGGCGGGCTTCGCCTTCGCGCTCTTCAGCAGTTTTGTAGAGCTTTTCGTCGTCGGAGAGCGAGTGCGAATAGGGCCGGGTTACGCGCGCGTGGACCAGCGCGGGGCCGCGGCGCTCGCGAACATACTGAATGGCTTCCTTGCAGACGGCGTAGCTTTCGAGTGGATCGGTGCCATCGCATTCGGCCACGTGCAGGCCGGGAAAATTTCGAACCAGCTTCGAGATGCTGCCGCCCGCGGTCTGCACTTCCACGGGGACGGAGATGGCGTAGCCGTTGTCTTCGACGAGATAGAACAGCGGAAGCTTTTTGGCGCACGCGACGTTCAGCGATTCCCAGAATTCGCCTTCGCTCGTGGCACCGTCGCCGGACGAGACGTAGACGATCTCTTCCGGATCATGAGCCAGCGTTTCGCCGAGGGGAGCTTTCTGCGCCTGGGCCAAGGCTTTTGCGTGGCGGCCGTAATACAAAGTGGCTTCGGCCGCCCCGACCGCTTGAACGAACTGCGTGCCGGTGCAGGAAGACTTGCTGACGATATTGAATTTCTGGTGGCCCCAGTGCGAGGGCATCTGGCGCCCGCCGGAGCTGGGGTCGTCCTTGGCGCCTACGGCCTGAAGGAGGGTTTCGAGCGGGGTAACGCCCAGCGTAAGGCAGAGAGCCCGGTCGCGGTAATAGGGGTAAACCCAATCGACGCCGGGACGAAGAAGCATGCCGGCCGCGGTGGTGACCGCTTCATGGCCGGCGCTGGAGATTTGAAAATAGATTTTGTTCTGGCGTTTGAGCTGGATTTCCCGGTCATCAAGGCGGCGGGAAAGATACATCGTGCGGTAGATGCGAATGAGGGTTTCGCGATCGAACCCCTGGTGCCGGGGCGCTTCCAACTTGGCTACTTTGACGCGCGTTTGTACCGCCATTCAGTCTGCCTCGTATTGGAGTGGGAGTTTTCGCCTACGGGATTTAATTATACCGGAGCGCGAGTTGGCGTGCACAGTAGAACCTGCGCGTGGTTGTGAAAAACGAAGGTACTAGGAAAGCGACGACGACCAACCGTAGCGCCGCCACCCCGTTTACCCTGAGATTCGAAGGTGCGGCAAGCGCGCTTGCCTTCCTGCAGGACGCAGGTGCTACCGGCGCGCATCAGGTCTGTTCCAGCCACCCGGATTCAGCTCTTCGAACTGCTTTTCGGCGTCCGCAAAATGGGCGTCGCCGGATTTTAGAACCTTGGGAGACGCCGCAACGAAAGGCTCCTCCGTGGGGATGCGATCGACCCAGCGCTGCTCGGAGAGTTTTTCGTGGTTGGAAAAGCCGAGCCGGAGGAGAAGTTTGACGGTTTCGTTGGATTTGGGCGTTTCGGGTTCGTTTTTGATTTTCGTTTTGCCTTTTGCTTTAGGCTTTTCGGATTTCGCGGCTACAGGTTCCGCGTCCGCCGCGCCGTCAGTTTCACGTTCGAATTTGTATAGAAGTTTCTTGTCCAGCCGAAAGGCTTGCTTCCAGGTTTCCAGTTTGTGGCGGGCGAACTGGGCCTTCTCCTCGTCCCTGCCAAAATCAAATTGCATGTAAATGTGGGGCATAGATTCAGTTTGTGGCGTGCACGCCCGGGTGTCAAGACGCGCTGGAGTCAAGGAACGGCTCAGTTTAAGATTGAGCGACGATGGAAGAGCTACGCGTTCCCCTTCCTCAATTGGGCATTTGCTGGCTGGATGCTCTCCTTTTTTCGAGTTCCTCGCGGACTTTGGGAGTAATCCAGATAAGCTTGGCTCCGAGCCCTTGAATCGTATCCATCGCGTAAATCGCATCCATATTCAGGACGACGCCATCCGCCTCGAAGTAGACGGTCCAGACCATTCGTCGATTTAGCTCCTCCTGAAGATTTGCGCGCAGAGCTTCTTTCGCCACGATACGGCCGTTAATGAAATACCTCTCGCCAGGACCTAAATAGACGCTGAGAGTCTCAGGCCACGGACTTCTCTGCCAGACTACGGAATCTCGGGTTCTGAGTTCGATCTGCAGGCCAGTGTAGTGGCGCGGTTCCTCAAGAACCATGAAAAGGAAGACCAGAATCCATAGTACAGCGCCATAAATGAGGCCGAAATTGGGCAGTAGAGCAGGCAGCGGAAACGGTCTGTGGCGGCGCCAGGGCAACACATTTGCCAGAGCCATGCCCGGAAATATTCTTAAGCTGCGGTTGGATTCCCAGCGCTGAACAAATGCACGGCCTCCCGCACGGCAAATCAGTAATCCACCGGCACCGGCAAGGGAGCCAGAAAACCAGAATAGGACCTCGCCGAGTTGATAAGAACCCCACGGCTGGTTCTCGCCAAGTCGAGGCAAGATGACGGGGACGCTCCAAAACAGGAAACCCCCGAGTAGCAAGGCGACCACGCCTGCCTTTAAAAATGATTTTGGTTGCATGGTCCGCCATTGTATTGGACGCCGGAGTCAATGTACGTGTTCCCGGTGTAGTACGTTCCCAAGACGTTACTCGAAGACCGGCCAGCCCATGATAGCCGCCCGCTAACAGTAGTTTTCTAGTGGGGAAAATAGCTCGGGAGCTGACGCTCTCAATTAGCCCACAAGGCGGCTGGGGCTGGGCGAGGCGAATTGAATTTACGAAGCTGGGAAGGTGGAGTATCGTTAAGACTCGGGAAAATGAAGAAAATGCACCACGATTCCAACGCTCCGGGAAGAAGGCTGGGTGCGTGTGTGTGTCTGGTGGCGTTAATCCTGCTCTGGGCGCCGGCCTGGGCTTCGGCGTTGCAGGCTGCGGGCGTGGGCTGCTGCGACGGGGCGATGTGCCCGCTGCACGGGCATAGGCCGAAGAAAAGTTCGGGTGACGCCAATTCGGTGAAGGACATGCCGATGGCCGGGTGCGAACGTCATGCCAAGAAGGCGGCGATGGATTGCAGCATGGCGTGTTGCCATCCCAAAGACCCAGTCGTGACCGGAGCCGTCGTATTTGTGCTGCCGAGCGCGGTGACGACTTCGGTGCCCCTACTTATCGGAGCCTCGGCCCCACTCCTTTCTGCTTCGGCAAGTTCGTTTGTTTTTGATCCGGCTTCTCCTCCTCCGCGAACGGCTCTTCTCTCTTTATAGAAACTCCCTCGCATTTTTAGCAATCCTGGGCGCGCACTCGCTTCCCGGGCGGCCACGGCCGCTTTGGCTCGTATTCTCATGGAGAAGAGACTGATGTTTCGACAGATTTCAATTTTGATGGCGCTCCTGCTGTTGTGTGCAGGCGCGTTGCTGGCTGGGGCGGTGGCTACTGTTCGCGGGATTGTTCACGACGCGCAGCACCGGCCGATTGCGGATGCGGAAGTAGTGTTGAAGGCGGCGCATTCGGATTTCACGCTGACGGGGCGGACGAGCGCCGAAGGCGAATTTCATTTTGATTCAGTGCCAATCGGCGAATACACAATCACCGTGAGCAAGGCCGAGTTTGGCGCGCAGGAAGAAAAGCTGACCGTGCTCTCCGGCACCGCGCCCATTCTGCACATCGAATTGCAGGTGGCCAAGCAGGCGCAAATGGTGACAGTCACTTCGGAGGCGCCGCCGGCGCAAGAAGAGTCCGTGACGCCGATGACCCTGGTGACGCGCGAGGAGATCGCCGAAACGCCGGGAGCGGGACAATCGAATAGCGTGGCCATGATTACGAACTATGTTCCGGGGGCCTACACCACACACGACCAGTTGCACGTGCGCGGCGGGCACCAGGTGAGCTGGCTGATCGACGGCGTGTCCATTCCGAATACGAATATCGCCAGCAATCTGGGCCCGCAGATCGATCCGAAAGATATCGACACTCTGGAAGTTCAGCGCGGAAGTTATTCCGCCGACTACGGAGACCGCACTTACGGCGTTTTCAACGTGGCGCCCCGAACAGGATTCGAGCGCGACAACCAGGCTGAGCTAATCTTGACGGCGGGGAATTTTTATCAGACCGACGACCAGCTGAATTTCGGCGGCCACACAAACCGGTTCGCCTACTACGCCAGCCTGAACGGGAACCGCACGAATTTGGGCTTGGAGACGCCGACCTCCGCGGTGATTCACGATCAGGCCAACGGCTACGGCGGATTTACGTCGCTGACGTACAACCTGGATGCCCAGAACCAGCTGCGGCTGGTGGCCCAGTTGCGCCAGGATTTTTACCAGGTGCCGATTGAGCCGGGGCAGGTTCAGTTCGATTCCAACAAAGAGCGTGATGGGTTTGTTCTCTTCACCTGGGCGCGGACGTTCAGCCCCGGACTGGTGCTGACGGTCTCTCCGTTTTATCACCACAACAACGTGAATTATGAAAGCAGCCCGTTGGATGAGCCGAGTTCCGCGACGGAAACATTAACCTCCAATTACGAAGGCGGGCAGGCAAATCTGTCGTGGATTGCAAAGCGCAACAATCTGCGGGCAGGTGTTTTCGGATTTTCAGAGCAGTCGAGCCAGCTCTTCGGGTTGATTTGTAACCAAACGACAGAATGCAGCAGCGTTAATCCTCACGTGACAACGAATCCAACGGGCGGACTGGCGGCAGCTTATGTGGAAGACCAGATCAAGTTGACGTCGTGGCTTTCAGTGGATGGAGGCATCCGGCAAACGCATTATTCCGGCGATGTAGTGGAAAATGCCAGCAGCCCGCGGGTCGGCGCTTCGCTGCGAATACCCAAGCTGAACTGGGTGTTCCGCGCGTTTTACGGACATTTTTACCAGGCGCCGCCTCTTTCCACGATCTCCGGGCCGCTGCTCGACGCGGCGAACAATCAGAACCTGGGATTCATCCCACTGCACGGCGAACGTGACGAGGAGCACCAGTATGGCGTCACCATTCCCTTGTGGGGCTGGACGATTGATGGCGATACGTTTTTGACCCGGGCGAAGAACTATTTCGACCACAATAACTTCAACAACTCCAACCTGTTTTTCCCCATCACAATACAAGGCGCGCGCATCAGCGGGTGGGAGTTGACGCTGCGATCACCGCAGATCCGGAAGCGCGGGCAGGTGTATCTGACGTATTCGAATCAGCTCGCGCTGGGCTTTGGCGACATCAATGGAGGGTTGACGGATTTTTCTTTCGGCGACGGATTCGGACTTCTGGACCACGACCAGCGGAATACGCTCCATATCGGAGGCAACGTGAATCTGCCGTGGCGAACCTGCGCTTCCACCGACGTGTATTACGGATCTGGCTTCACGAACGGGGATGCAACACTGCCGGGCGATCACCTGCAACCCCACACTACGTTCGACATGACACTGGGCAAGGAATTTGGAGAGCGAGTCTCAATTTCAGTGACAGGCTTGAATGTGGCGAACCGGCGGGTGCTGCTAGACAACAGCCTGACGTTCGGCGGGACGCATTTCAACAATCCGCGCGAGATTTTTGTGCAGTTGCGCTATCGTTTTCACTACTGAGGAGAAGATGAAACACACTTTAATTGCGTTGGTGCTGATTTTCGCTGTATTTGCGACCGGCTGCCAGTCGAAGCCGGAAAAGCATTACCCGGTTCAAGGAGAAGTGATTTCCGCGGATGCGCCGAAAAAACTGCTGACCGTGAAGCACGGCGATATTCCCGGGCTGATGCCGGCGATGACAATGACGTACCAGGTCGCGGAACCCAAGCAGATGGAAACTTTGCAGCCAGGGGACAAAATCACCGCGGACCTGGTGGTGTCCGAAAACAAAGGAAGGCTGGAAAAGATAGCCGTGGTAAGCAAGGCCGACGGCAAATAACCTTCCGGCTCCACGGAGCACAATGCAAGTCGTACAGGAATCGGAAAATTTATTCCGCCTCACCCGCTTTGGGATGATCAACTGCTTCCTGGTGCGAGAAGCGGACGGCTTCACGCTTATTGATGCCGGGCTACGGGGTTCTGCCGACGCCATACTCGGTGCCGCGTCCCAGTTGGGTGCTCCGATCCAAAGGATTATTCTGACGCACGCGCACATCGACCATATCGGCTCTCTCGACAGCCTGATAATGGCGATTACCACTGCCGAACTCTCCATGGGGAAGCGTGAAGCGCGGCTGCTTGCAAAAGATCTGAGCCTGGATGCCGGCGAGAATGGCAAAGCGCTGATCGGATTCACGAGCGCAAAATCGCGGCCGAGCCGCCTGCTTGTTGAGGGTGACCGCGTTGGCTCGCTGCAAGCGGTGGCGTCGCCAGGGCACACGCCGGGTCACATGGCGTATCTGGATATTCGGGAGAACGCTTTAATCGCGGGAGACGCGTTCACGACGCAAACCGGTGTCGTAGTCGCAGGCGTCTTCAAGGCGTTATTTCCCTTCCCTGCTCTTTTTTCGTGGAACGCGGTGCTCGCCGCAAAGAGCGCCGCAAGATTGCGCGAATTAAATCCGGAACTTCTTGCCGTTGGACATGGCCCGTCGATTCCATCGCCTGCGCGACAAATGGATGCGGCCCTGGAAGAGGCATTTCGCCAGCACCCGGAAGCCAGGCAGTAAAGCGACTAGCACTTTGCTCATAAATGTTTCTTAAGGAGGTCGGGGCTTCAGCCCCGACGTAAAAGGATTAGAGAGAGGGCTTCAGCCCCTGAAGAACGCTTGACGAGCACTCATCCGCTATTTATGAGATTGCCTGCTTGCCTCTAGATGAGTTGCGCGAGGTTTGAGACGCAGGATAGACTGAGGCACAATTTCACGGCGATGGAGTTCGCCATAACCGCCCGGGCCGCATGCGCCGGGGCTGATGACTCCTGGCTGCCCGGCGGCACCAGGAGTTTTTTCTTCTGTGCGGCAAGAGCAGCCGGATCGGAGACACATTGCGTTTATTGCTGATTGGGGCGTTCGGGGCGGTTGGAACTCTCGCGAGGTACGGGCTGCAGGGCCTGGTGCAGATCAAAATGGGGAGCACCTTTCCCTACGGCACGTTGCTCATCAACCTGACGGGCTGTTTTTTCCTCGGATTGATCGGCCAGCTTCTGCTGAACCGCGTGATTGTGCCGCCGGAATGGCGCATGGCGATCGCAGTGGGATTTTTTGGAGGGTACACCACGTTTTCCAGCTTCGGTTGGGAAACGGCCAAGATGCTGGAGGCGGGTGAGTGGCTGTGGGCAACAACGTACGTGGCGGCCAGCGTGGTGTTCGGCTTACTGCTTTCGGTGGCGGGAATCCGCCTGGCGAGCCGGTTTTAGGAGTGAGCGATGACGCACCAGAAATTTGAGGGTGAGCGGACGCTGATGCGCATTCACATCGGCGAATCGGATAAATGGCACGGGAAGCCGCTGCACGAAGCGATTGTTGAATTATTGCGGAAGGACGGATTCTCCGGTGTAACGGTACTGCGCGGCGTGGCGGGATACGGTTCTTCGAGCGTATATCACACGGACAAGTTGCTCCGGTTGTCACAGGATTTGCCGATCATCCTGGAAGTGATCGAGACGCAGGAGCGGATTGACCAGATGCTGCCGCGGCTGGACGAGATGGTGGACGGCGGATTGATCACGCTGGAAAAAGTGCGCGTGATTCTTTACCGGCCGGCGAAACGATAGGCGGCAAAGTGGCCGACGCAAACTCCGAAACAACTTCAACGCAGAATTCATCCTCGGGCTGGCTGAACCGTACCGTGCTCGGTGTGGGCGTAACCAGCCTGTTCAGCGATTGGAGCCACGAAATCGCCACTGCGATCCTGCCCGCATTTCTGGCGACGATTGGAGCCGGTCCGGCGTGGCTCGGCGCAATCGAGGGCATCGCGGACGGTCTTTCGAGCTTTGCAAAGCTGAGCTCTGGGCATTACACGGACCAGTTGAAGAAGCGGAAGCCGCTGGCGGTGTTTGGATATGCCTTCACGGCGTTGGCCACGGCTTCGTTTGCGTTTGCGACGCACGCCTACCACGTGCTGTTCGCCCGCGCGGGCGCGTGGCTGGGCCGCGGCGTGCGTTCTCCGGTGAAGAAGGCGCTGCTCGCCGCCGACGTGGCCCCGGGAGCCTATGGCCGCGCGTTCGGCCTGGAGCGGTTGATGGACACGGTCGGCGCGATCGCGGGCCCGCTGACGGCACTGTGGCTGCTGAACCTGACGAATCACAATTATCGCGCGGTATTTTTGTGGACGCTGCTGCCCGGGATGATCTCGGTGCTGAGCTTCTGGCTGTTGGTGAGAGAGCGGCCGTTCGAATCGCGAAAGAAAGTGACATTCCTGGCGGGTCTGCGCAGCTTGCCGGGAAATTTCCGGAAATTCCTGTTGGGCGTAGGCGTGTTCGGCTCGGGCGATTTTTCCCACACGCTCCTGATTTTGTACGCGTCGCGAATGCTGACGCCCGCACACGGAGCCGCACGCGCTGCCAGTCTGGCAGTGGGGCTGTACACCCTGCACAACGTGTTCTACGCCGCGTCGGCATATGTGAGCGGGTGGCTCAGCGATATCGTGCTGCACCGCAAGGCAATTCTGGCCGGCGGCTACGCGCTGGCCGGTGTGACGGCCATTTTTCTTACGACTACGCCCGCCTCCATTTGGCTGTTGGGTGGGCTGTTTGTCCTGGCGGGAATTTATGTGGGAACGGAAGAAGCGCTGGAAGATTCGCTAGCCGCCGAATTGATTCCGCGCGAGCAGCACGGAATGGCGTTCGGCACGCTCGCCGCGGTGAACGCGGTGGGAGATTTTCTGTCGAGCCTGGTAGTCGGATTTTTGTGGGCCGCCGTGTCGGCACGGGCGGCGTTCTCGTTTTCCGCTGTCTTATTCTTCCTCGGAGCGATCCTGATCCTTCGGTTGCGAAAGTAGTTCCCCGCGCAGTGATTGCGGATCTGCCTCGGCTTCGCGTTTGGAAGCTTGCATGCGGCGGTGAACTTCCGCCAAAAGATATTTGCGAAGGTTCTCTGGAACGATGCCGGGAGCGGCGAGTACCCGCAAATCCACGACTGTAAGCTGCGGCAGATAACTGAGCACAATCGCGAGTGGCGTCGACGAGTTGCGCACCAGGGCGAGACGCACGTTGTAGTTCTGTGACCACTTGCGATGATTGGCGACGGTAAGAACGACAACCTGCGGCAACTTATCGTGCCACAAAACTTTCAGGACCTGGGCTTCAGTAAGGCGCGGATTGTCGAGCGCAAGCTCCAGTACCTGCGCGTGGCCCGTGGCGATTAAGGCGCCAGCAACACGAGCGGGGCCGCGGCGGGCGAGGGTAATCCTCTGCCCCAGCGGCAACTGTGGAAGCCGCGCAACAATGTACTCCTCCGCGTGGCGTTTCAGCTCGGCGGAAGCGGTCGGCGACAACGAAAATTGCACCAGGTCCATCAGGTAGAGATCGCGCAACAGACGCAGGCCGACAAGACGCGGAGAGCTCGGATGGAACACCAGCGCGCGTTTGATGGCGTAGCTTTTCAGAAATGTTTTGCGGCCCGCGATGTTCTCGATGATTTCAGCGGGAAGATCCTTCCGCGAAAGCAACAGACCGAGGAGCGTCTCGTCGAGAGCGGGATTATCCAGCAACGCGTAGAGAATTTCCGGCGCCGGGTGATAGAGCAACGACTTCAGCTCGTCACCTGCGGCAAGGCGGGCACGGTCGCGTTGTTGTTCCAGAAGCGTCAAGTTCGATTCCTCACACAGGCGGCAGAAGCCGGAGCGCCAGATGCGCGGCAGCCTCCGCGGGACTCAACTGCAAGTCGCTGAACTGCGCATGCGGCGCGGCCTTCCGCAGATAGTGATCGAGGCGCTCGTCAAACCAGGCGGAACGCCCGAGCATGCCCCCGGTCTTCGCCAGCAGGAACTTTTGCGATTGCAGTTGCAGGCGTTCCGCGAGATCGTCAACCAGTTCGCCCAGGGCCGTCGCGCAATCGTCGAGTAGTGAACGAGCGGTCGCATCGGCTGCCTCCGCGGTCTGCAGCATCGTGGGAAACAGGCGCGGAAAAACTTCGTCGGGAGCCGCATACACGCGAGATTGCAGATCCGCCCAGCTGGCTGCGCCGATTTCGGAAAGTATTGCCTTGCCCATCGGGGAATCCACGCCGGTGCGCTCAAAGTGACGCAGCGCATCCAGCACGGCGCGCTGGCCGACGTGGTAAGCGCTGCCTTCGTCACCAAGCAGATAGCCGTGGCCGCCGACCCGCGCGGTATTTCCGCGGACATCGCGGCCGACGGCGGCGGAGCCCGTTCCTGCTATCAGCACAATGGCGGCGCCGGCCCCGACAGTTTCGAGAGTTAAATCCATGTCTGTGCAGATGCGGACCAACTTGCCGGGGAATTCCCCTTCGAGCAGCAGCCGCATCTTTCGGGCTGACTCAGGGTACGCAGTTCCGGCAAGCCCCGCGCAGAGAGACACGACTGCATCGGCCGAAACCTTTGCGGTGGCAATCGCCATTCGCGCCGCTTCGCACACCGACGCCAGCGCGGCGCCGAAGCCCACGCGCATCGGATTGGACGGCCCGCCGCGGCTGGAGGCGACGACGCGGCGCGATTCATCCATCAACACGCACTCCGTCTTCGTGCCGCCGCCATCAAGTCCCAAAACATAGCGCATGGAAAAAGCATACGCGACGCCGCCGCATTTGGGGACGGCTAAGGCAGAGAGGGTGCTGAAAGCGTTTCTGCAGCCCGGCGAGCTGCGGACTGCTTTCTTGACGCACCGGGACGCAGCCACTATTCTCGTCACACTTCGCGGAGCCGCACGGCGGGCAGCGGAGTCCGAAACGCATGCACATCCATCCTCTGGACCTGGCGATCGTAATTGTTTACCTGTTGGGAGTGACGGCGCTGGGCGTTCACTTCCGCGGAAAACAGCGCGACGTCCGCGACTATTTTCTCGGCGGCCGAACGGCGCCGTGGTGGGCCCTGGCATTTTCGATCGTCGCCACAGAGACCTCGACACTCACGATTATCGGCACGCCAGCGTTGGCTTACTCCGGAAACATGACGTTTCTTCAGTGGGTGTTCGGCTACCTGGTGGGGCGGTTTCTGATCAGCCTTATTTTTCTGCCGGGATATTTTCGCAGGGAATTTCTGACGGCTTATGCCGTAATCGAAAAGCGCTTTGGGCAACGCATGCGTTCGGTAGCGGCGTTGACGTTTCTGACCACGCGCACGCTGGCTGAAGGCGTGCGTGTGGCGGCGATTGCCCTGGTGGTGAGCGTGGCCCTGGGCACGTCGCAGCGGCTTGCCGTCTTTATCGTGATCGCGCTGACGGTGCTCTATACGTTTGAAGGCGGAATGAAAGCGGTGATCTGGACGGACGTAGCGCAGTTCCTGCTATATCTTGTGGGCAGCGTGATCACGTTCGGGGTGTTACTGCATCGAATTCCCGGCGGCTGGAACGAAGTCGTCCAGGTGGCGGCAGCGAATGGCAACAAACTGCAGATTCTTGATTTCAGCTGGAAACTCGCAACGGTATACACGTTCTGGTCGGGGGTGATCGGCGGGGCGTTCTTCACCCTTGCAAGCCACGGCACGGATCAAACCATCGTGCAGCGGTTGCTGTCGGCCAGAAATCAGCGCGACAGCCGGCGGGCATTGCTGGCCAGCGGGTTCATCGTGCTGTTCCAGTTCACACTTTTTCTGCTGGTGGGAGTTTTGCTCTTCGTGTTCGCACAGCACGCGCCGCTACTGATGCCGGGCGATCGCGCGGACAGCATCCTGCCGCATTTCCTGATACGCGAGATGCCGACGGGACTCGTGGGCGTGCTGCTGGCGTCAATTCTGGCTATCGCCATGTCGAACGCAAGCGGCTCGCTGAATTCACTGGCGGCGTCCAGTGTGGTGGATTTTGCCGCGTTCAGCGGAAAAAGTGCGGATCCGGACGCGTTCCTGAAATTGTCGCGGCGGATGACTCTCGTCTGGGGAGGCGTCCTGATTCTGTTTGGATTGCTTCCCTGGGGACATCTGCTGGAGGCGGGATTGCGAGTCGCGTCGCTTCCATTTGGCAGCCTGCTGGGTCTTTTTCTGCTGGGGACATTTGATTCGCGGGCGAATGCAACGGGATCTCTCGTGGGAATGTTCGGCGGATTGGCGAGCGTGCTTCTGATTCTGCTTTACACGAATATCGCGTTCACCTGGTACGTGCTGATCGGCTCGTGTGTGACGTTCGGGCTAGGAGCGCTGGCCAGTCGCCAATTCGTGCAACGGACTACGGCTTCCTGACGATGGACAGCGGCGGTTAGGCTACACTTGCTTACCATTCGCGGCAGCGGAGGAGTATGAGCGAGAAACGGCTGGAACTTGTGCGCGGCCTGGGAGCCTGGGCTTCCATGGCGATCGTGATCGGCACGATGATCGGCACTGGGATTTTCCTAAAACCCTCGGAAATGGCGCGCGAAGGCCGCAGTGTCTCCATCGTTTTTGCGGCGTGGATCGTGGGAGCGATTCTTTCCATCTTCGGCGCGCTTTCATTCGCCGAACTGGGCGCCGCGATTCCGGAAGCGGGCGGCGAGTACGCCTACTTGCGGCGCGGGCTCGGGCCCAGGTGGGGATTTCTCTTCGGCTGGATGCATTCGATCGTGGGGCGCCCGTCATCTCAATCATCAATCGCGGCGGGGATGATGCGGTTCATGGGCTTTTTCATTCCGGCCGTGGGGGCGCCGCTCTTCACCTGGCACATCGCGATTCCCGGCTTGACCGGTTGGCTGAAGCCATACGATTTCGTTTTTACCTGGGCTCAACCGCTGGGCGTCTTCTGGCTGGTGCTGATGACTGGCGTGAATTATCTGGGCGTGCGCCTGGGCGGTGGTGTGCAGGTTTTTCTGACGGCAATCAAACTCTTCAGTGTGTTGATGGTAATTGGCGTGGCGTTCGCGCTGCCGGTGGCGGGCGCGCACACGCCGGGGCCGATGTGGCCGGTGGCGGGAAGCACGGGTCTGTTTGGAGCATTTCTCGCCGCGCTGGCCGCCGCACTTTGGGCCTACGACGGCTGGGAGGATCTGAATCTCGTCGGATCGGAAGTGGAAAATCCTCAGCGAAATTTCCCACGGGCGCTGGTCGGCGGCGTATCGGTGGTGGCGCTTGTCTATCTTCTCTTCAGCGCCGCTTGCCTGAGGGTGTTGCCATTTGAAAGCGTAGCAAATTCAGCGCACGTGGCCTCAGACGTAGTCGAACGCGTCGTGGGACATGGCGCCGCGGCCTGGGTCACATTGGCTATGGTAATTTCCGCATTGGGCTCGATGAACTCCTCGGTGCTGAGTGGTGCGCGCGTGCCGTACGCGATGGCCCGTGATGGGATTTTTTTCAAGATCGCGGATGGAATTCATCCAAAGTACCGGACACCTGGGCGCGCGTTGATTTTTCAATGTGCACTTTCAAGCCTGATGGCGCTGACCGGAACGTTTGAAGAGCTGACGAACCTGTTTATTTTTGCCGGCTGGATTTTTTACGGACTGGCAGTGGTGGCGCTGTTCAGGCTGCGGCGAACGGAGCCAGACATGCCGCGGCCGTATCGGTGCTGGGGCTATCCGTGGGTACCTGGATTATTTGTGTTGGGCGCGTTGGCGTTGACAACAAATATCTGGTTGCAGCGACCGGGGCGCTCGTCGATTGGGTTGCTGCTCATGATCGCAGGATTGCCTTTTTACAGCTATTGGGCGAAGCGGACAAAAGTCGGCGCAGCCGCGTAGCGGCCACCTTCAGGTGGCCCCGCCCACTAGAAAGTAGGCGTTCCAGCGGCCGCCGCCCGGTTGCGCGTCGCGGCTGTTGGAACGGAAAGCATCCCCAGCATAGCCTTCACCGGAACTTCAATTTCCGGGTGCAGCGCCTTGGCCATGGATTCAATCCCAGTTACAAGCCGTCCAGCCGGCCGCGAGACGTGTCCGTTCGCGTCGAGCGCAAAAATACGCCCATCGCGCACGGCGGGAATCGCATACCACTCGTCAGGAAACGTCAGCGACATATATTCGTCGCGAGCCTGTTCCGCGACGTAGCCGCAGGGCGCAATAAAAATTACCTCAGGCACAGCCTCTACGATCTCCCGCAAACTTACACGGCGCGAAGGCGTCCTTACCTTCCCCAGCACGTCGATGCCGCCGGCATGTTCCACCATTTCCGGAACCCAGTGGCCCCCGACGTAAAACGGTTGCAGCCATTCGAGCACCGCGACTCTCGGCCGGTCGGAGTGCGAAGCGAGTTGTTCCTTCAGCCGGCCAAGGCGTTCCCCGATATGTGTGACGAGCTCCTGCGCGCGTTCACGCCTGCCAGTGGCTTCGCCAATCCACAAAATGTCGCGCCACACGTCACCGAGGTCATGGGGATCGAGGCTGATGATTTCGGGTCGCTTCGAAATAGTGGCCAGCGCGGCGCCCAGTTCTTCCGGGGTGGCGGCGCAAACGTGGCAAAGGTCCTGCGTGAAAATCAGGTCGGGAGCAAGTTCTTCGAGGCGATCCCGATTCACGGCATAGATGGATTCGCCGCGCTCCACATGTTCGCGTACCATCCGATCCGTCTCCGCGGGAGTGGCTTCCTTCGGCAGTCGGGAAGAAACAACAGACGTTTTGGTTTTTGCACGGAGAGGAAAATCGCACTCGTGGCTGACGCCGACAACTTCTTCGTCCAGCCCCAGAGCAAACAAAATCTCCGTGGCCGACGGCAATAAGGAAACGATTCGCATGATGCGACTTTAGCATATTCCAATAAGCTAGGCCCGCACGGGCAAGCAAAGCGCCCGCCTCGGAAGGCGTCCGCTAGAAATTCGAGGGGAACGTGAGGCGGCTATTTGTAGAGGAAGTAACGACGGCGGGTGGCGTCGTAGGCGGCCAGATCCTTGGTCCAACTGGCGATGATTTCGTTCGCCGGAGTGCCTGACTGCAATTGCTGAATGGTCGAATCGTTGCCGATGAGAAAGAGAAGTTTGGTTACGTCGAAATGATCGGGATATTTTTTGTGCAAGATGGCGGCGATCTCCAGGCCAACGCGCATGGAACGAAGCGCGGCGCGATCGGTTACGCGGACGCCAACGCCGCCGCAGCGCTGCCCCGCGTACAGGCCACTGACGGGAATGAAGGGCTGGTTCGCAAAATGAACGCCGGGAAGACCCTTTGCATTAAGAATCTCAGCTACGTCCTCTCCGTTGATCCAAGGAGCGCCAAACTCTTCAAACGGGGCTTCCGTACCCCGCCCGACGGAGACGCCAGCATTCTGCAGAATTTCCAAGCCGGGATAAAGCAAGGAGCCTTTCAGAGTACGCAAGTTAGGTGACGGTGGAATCCACTTGAGGCCGGTGCTTTCGAAAAAATAGTTGCGGTGCCAGTTTCTCATCTGAATCACGTGGAGGTCGGCGTTGATATGGTTTTCCACGTTGTAAAACTGCGCAAGCTCGCCGATGGTGAGACCGTAGCGCACGGGCAGCGGGTAGTAGCCGACAAACGAGGTTTTATCCGCGTCGAGCATGGGCCCTTCAATGATGTCGCCGTTCAGAGGATTCGGCCGGTCAAGAACAAAGAACGCGATTTTGCGTTTGGCAGCTTCCTCCATGCAGTACGCCATGGTCGTGGTGTAGGTGTAGAAGCGGACTCCGGCGTCCTGGACGTCAAAAACGAGTGCGTCAATGCCCTGCAACATTTCATCGGTGGGGCGCAAGTGATCGCCGTAGAGGCTGAAGATGGGCAGTCCGGTGGAGGCGTCTTTGGAAGAAGCAAGTTTTTCATCGGAGTGGCCGGCGATGCCGTGTTCCGGGCTGAAGAGAGCGACGACCTGCACTCCAGGCGCGTGAGCGAGGACATTGATCGTGGTGCGTTCCTGATAATCGAGTCCGGTGTGATTGGTGATCAAGCCCACGTGCTTGCCGCGAAGGGGCGCGAATTTTTCCCCTTCCAGGACGTCGAGGCCGGTCTGCACCCGCCCGGCGTGCCCTCTGCTCTTCCCTGCCTTGGCCCGGGTCTGCGCTGCGATGGGAGAACTCGCAGACAACCAAAAAACGGAGAAGCAGACCAGGAGGGCGATACCAGAAAAGTACGAGTGTGCAGGAACTCGGGAGCGATGTTTCATATGCCCCAATGATATTCTGGAACGCGTGTTCCGCACCTTCATTGTGAGCGGGTAGTGCGCGTGCTATATACAGTCAAGGCATGGGGCACGGCAGGGATTTCTCCAATATGAACGGACGAACCGCCTGGTTGATGCTGTTGCCACTGGTCCTTTTATCCCTTATGACACCGAAAGTTCGCAGCCAATCGAGAAGCGGGAAGTCGCCGAAAAACGCAGGTTCCAAGTCCGCGTCGAAAAAGAGCGCCCCGCAACAACCCACAACGAGTTCCAACAATTCTGCGGAGGACGCCGGGAAGTGGGTGGAATCGACGCTGAAGGACATGAGCGTCGAGGAAAAAGTCGGGCAACTCCTGTTCACGACTTATCACGGCACCTTCACGCCCACGGACGCGACGTCCTACGCGCAGATGATGCATGACGTGCAAGATCTCCACGTCGGTGGCTTCATCAACGTAACGCAGGGCTCGCCGTTGGGTTTTCTGAAAAGCCAGGCGTATCCCTCCGCGGTCTTGAGCAACCAATTGCAGGCGAAGTCCAAATTGCCCCTGCTGATCGGCGCGGATTTCGAACGCGGCACGGCCATGCGGCTCGACGAGGGCACTTCCTTCCCGACGGCGATGGCGGTCGCGGCCGCCGGCAACCCGAAAGACGCTTACACCATGGGGAAAGTCACCGCTCTCGAAGCGCGCGCCGCGGGAATTCAATGGATTTATGCGCCCGACGCAGACGTCAACAGCAATCCGGGGAATCCGATCATCAACACGCGATCGTTCGGAGAAAATCCCGATAAGGTGTCAGAATTTGTCTCTGAATTTATCCGTGGCGTGCAGGAGAACGGCGGCTTGGCCACCGCGAAGCACTTTCCAGGACACGGAGACACCACGGCGGACTCGCATATCGATTTACCCGTAGTCACGGCGGATCGCGCGCGGCTAGAAAAGCTGGAATTGGTGCCTTTTCGCGCGGCGATTGCCGCGGGCGTCGGCAGCATCATGACGGGACACCTGAATGTTCCGGCGCTGGAGCCGGATCCGAATACTCCGGCGACGCTTTCCTCCAGCGTGCTGATGGATTTGCTCCGTAAGCAGCTCGGCTTTCAAGGGCTGGTGGTCACCGACGCGATGGACATGGGCGGGATCACCGTGCGCTATGCGCCGGGCGACGCCGCAGTGCGCGCGTTTCTGGCCGGAGTGGACGCGTTGCTGATGCCCCCCGTGCCGGACGCGGCGTACGAAGCGCTGCTCGCGGCTGTTCAGTCCGGGCAGATTTCGCAGCAGCGGCTGGACGCCTCGGTGCGCCGAATTCTGGCAGCGAAGGCGCGGCTCGGCCTGCAGAAGAACCGCCTGGTCGACGTGGCCGCACTAAACAATAATTTCGGCACTGTGGCCCGGCAGGCGGAGTCGCAAGATATTTCCGACCGCGGGATTACCCTCCTCCGCGATACACCGCATCGCCTGCCATTGGATGGCACAAAACCCGCCAGGGCGCTGCTGGTTTGTTTGTATGCCGATCCAGAACCGTATCCCGGTGAAGATCTGGAGCGGGAACTACGCAAGCGGTTCGATTCGGTGATGACGCTGCGCGC
>DATHOY010000241.1:0-27419 GCA_035484435.1 Vulcanimicrobiaceae bacterium
CGTCAGCTGCGCGAAGGGTTTGACGAGCGGTTACATGCCGCTTGGCGCGGTTATTGTCTCCGACAAGATTGCGAAGTATTTCGAAACCAACATGCTGTGGGGCGGGCTCACGTACAGCGGCCATCCCGTTTGTTGCGCGGCCGCTGTGGCTAACCTGCACATCTATGAAGAAGAAAAGATTTTTGAGAACGTTGAGAAGCAGGGACGATATCTCGCTTCGCGCCTCGAAGCGATGAAGGGAAAATATGCCTGTGTGGGGGACGTTCGCTACAAAGGCATGTTTAGCGTCCTGGAGTTGGTGAAAGACAAAGCAACGCGCGAACCGTTGGCTCCCTTCAACGGCACCAGTCCGGAGATGGGCAAACTTGCGGCGCACCTGAAGTCCAAACATGTCTACGCCTTCAGCCGGTTCAACATGCTGTGGGTTTGCCCGCCGCTGGTTATCAACGAAGAGGAACTGCGCCACGGCCTCGACATTGTGGAAGAAGCGCTTCAAGCGGTCGATTCCGCCATGGGCAAAGCCAGCGTTGCACAGACTGGCGAGCCTGTAGCCGCTAGGTAGGCCGAACTCTTGTAAACGAAACTACTTGGAAGTTGCGATCAGCTTACCGCAACATTCAGGGCGCTCCGGGAGCGCGGACCGATCCCAACCACCGCCCAGCGCTTGAATCAGCAGAACGGCGCTGTTCAAGCGACGCCCCAGGATATTTACGGCCGTCACCTCGTCAACCAGCGCGGCACTTTGCGCCGTGGTCACTTCCAGATAACTGGTGATTCCGCCCCGGTAGCGGGTCAGCGCCAGCTCAAGATATTTTTGCGAAGCGATGACCGCGCGTTGTTGTGTGGCGGCTTCTTTTTCGAGGATCTGAAGCCCCGCCAGATTGTCTTCAACCTGCTGAAAGCCCGTCAACACGGTCTGCCGGTAATTGGCCACGGTTTCATCGTAGGCAGCCTGCGCCTGATCGAGATTCGCCCGCCGGCGTCCAGCGTCAAAGATGGGCGCAGCAGCCGACGCCCCCGCGGACCAGAAAATACTCGGGCCGGAAAGCAGCGTGGTGATGACTCCGCTTTCGAAGCCGCCCGCTGCATTCAAGCTGAGCACAGGATAGTACGCCGCCTTAGCGACACCGATTTGCGCGTTGGCGGATGCCATGCGACGTTCCGCCGCGGCAATGTCCGGCCGCCGTTCAAGAAGTTCGGATGGCAGTTGGGCCGGAATTACCGGCGGCGGCGCGGTCAGTGGCAGCGCCGCCAGAGTGAAGGATGCCGGAGGCTTCCCGATCAAGGTGGCGATTGCGTGCTCAAACTGCGAGCGCAGCACGCCGACGTCAATGGCCTGGGCGCGCGTTGTTTCAAGCTGCGTGCTTGCTTGCTGAACTTCCACCTCCGAAGCGACTCCGCCCTTGAAGCGGCTTTCGGTCAGCTCGAGTGCTTGCTGGTACTGCTCCACCGTTGAGTTCAGAAGTTGCTCCTGCGCGTCGAGGCTGCGGGCCTGAAAATAAAACAACGCCAGCTGCGCGTGGAGGCTCAAATTGACGGTTGCCAGGTCCGCCGCGCTGGCCTGTGCCTGGCCGCGCTGGGCTTCGACTGTTTTCCGCACGCGGCCCCAGACATCAACCTCGTAGGACAATTCCAGGGGGATTTGATAATCGCTGTAAGTCACGCCGTCCGTGCTCAGGCTCGGCGGGCGATTGTTCGAAATTCTGTTCCGCGTCGCCGCCGCTCCGCCATTGATCGCGGGATAAAAAGCCGCGCGGTCGTAGCGCAGCAGCGCGCGCGATTGGGTGTAAACAGCCTCCGCCGCTTTCAAATTTTGATTGGAGACGTTGACCTGCTCCTCAAGGTTGTTCAGTTGCGGGTCCTGAAAGATTTCCCACCACGTTCCGCCGAGATTCTGGTCGTTGGGCTGCGCCGTCTTCCAATCTCCCGCTTCTTTGTACGTGGCGGGGACTTCCGCTGCCGGCCGGACATATTTTGGGCCCACAGCACAACCTGCAACGGCCAGAGTTCCAGCGAGACACAGACACGACGGCGCGTATTTCCATGCGGCTGGGAGCGCGTTGGCTCGAAAAGCCCAAATCACGGCTTGCTCCTCTCAGCGGTTTGCTGCGCAATCTGCACTTGCTCGCCTGCAACGATCGAATCGGGCGGATTCACGATGATGGCTTCGTTGCCTTTCAGCCCGGAGACGATTTCCATCGTTTCCCCAAAATCGTGGCCCGGCATCACGCGGACCAAGTCCGCCTTTCCGTCCTTTACCACCGCCACGCGCAAGCCCTCCGCGCGGAACAGCAGCGTGTCCACCGGGATAATGAACGTGGAGACTTCCGTCGGAACTTTGAAATGAACTTCCGCGAACGAGCCGGAGAGCAACTGCCCCGTTGGATTGTTGACGTCCACTTCGCTGAGCAGCGTGCGGGTGGCGTTGTTGATGGAATCGGACGTCCGGACGAGCTTCCCCATAAATGTTTTCCCCGGAAATTCCGCCAGTGTCAAAATCGCGGTTAAGCCAGGCTTGGCAAGTTGCGAATACTCTTCCGGAACATTTACGTACACGCGCAAAACGCCGGGTTGCGAGATGTGAAACAGGTCCGTCTTTATATTTCCGTTGCTTCCAGAATTGATCAAATCACCGATGTCCGTGTTGCGCGCGGTGATAATGCCGTCAAAGGGCGCGTAAATCTTTTCGAACGATTGCAGTGTCTCCAGTTGCTTGACGTTCGCCTCATTGGCTCCGACAATCGCCTTGTTCGCGTTGAACGTGCCAACGGCATTGTCCGCATCCTGCTGGGAGACGGCATTGGTTTTCAATAAATCCAGGTAGCGGTTTTTCGTGATCTCCGCGAGCCGCAGGTTGGCTTCCGCCGTCGCCAGGTTGCTGCGCGATTGCTGCAATTGCTGGTCGACTTCCGGTGTCTCGATTTCCGCCAGAAGATCGCCTTTCTTGACGTGCGCTCCGATGTCGAAATGCCATGATTTCAAGTATCCGTTTGTGCGCGAGAAAATCGGCGAGGTGATAAACGGCTGCACGTTGCCGGGCAGCGTGATTTCCTGTGTAGGTGCCGAGCGCTGCGGCGTGATAACAGAAACGGTCGGCACCGCCAGGGTGTCGGTCTCCGTGCGCAGGGCCGTGCCGGCGCGCATTCTTGAAAAAATGCCATAGGCCAACACTCCGCCAAAAATCAGTAGGACCACGACTCCGGAGATCCAGCCGTTCCCGGTCAGGCTTTTCTTAGTATCTACTGCCGATTGCGGCAGAGGGAGTTGTGTATGCGATTCCATCGTTGTGTCCCCTTCCAATTAATCAAGCGCCCTGGACGGGTACGGTTTCTTCCGTGGGGCGGCGGCGCATTCCGTGAAGGATACTGAATACCGTCGGAACAAAAAATAGCGTTGAAACAGTTGCGAAAAGCAGGCCGCCAATCACGGCACGCCCGAGCGGCGCATTCTGTTCGCCGCCGTCACCGAGGCCGAGGGACATCGGAACCATGCCGATTACCATGGCCATCGCGGTCATCAGCACCGGGCGAAACCGCGTGAACCCCGCATCCAGCGCCGCGGCCAGCGGATCTTTGCCTTCCGCCATTTTCTCCGTTGCGAACTGAACTACCAGGATGCTGTTCGAGGTCGCCACGCCCATGCACATGATCGTGCCGGTCAGCGCGGGGACGCTCAGGGTTGTGTGGGTGGCGAAAAGCAACCACACGATTCCCGTGAGGGCCGCGGGAAGAGCGGTGATGATGATGAAGGGATCGAGCCAGCTCTGGAAATTGACCACGATCAGCAGATAGACCAGAACAATCGAAAATATCAGGCCCGCGAACAAGCCGGTGAACGATGCGTTCATAGTCTGCACCTGCCCGCGCATCACCACGCGAGTACCGCGCGGCAATTGATCTTTCATTTGGTCAATAATTCGGTTGATGTCGCGGGAAACTCCGCCAAGATCCCGCCCTTGAATGGAGCCGAAGATATCCAACACCGGTTGAATATCGTAGTGCGAGACTACGGCTTCGCCCGTGCCGCGCCGTATGGAGGCAACATTGGCGAGTATTGTCGGCGGAAAGTCCGGAGAGGTTCCCGTGACAGGGACATTTTCGAGATCCTGCAGATTGCTCAGGCGATATTGCGGTGTCTGCGTGGCGATCTGGTAGCTCACGCGATTTCTGGGGTCGACCCAGAACGTAGGCGAAGTCTGGAAGCTGCCGCTGAGAGAAACGAGAAGGTTTTGCGCCACGTCATGCGCCGTGTAGCCAATTTCCTGCGCCTTGGTGCGATCCACGAACAGGTGCATGTACGGCTGATCGGAGGGTTGCTGAATGCGTGGATCGGCGATGCCCGGAACGCGGCGCACCTTCTCGAATAATGCATCCGTGTATTGGCGGTTGGCCGCAAGATTGTTTCCCACGATCTGAATATCAATCGGCGCCGGAAGCCCGAAATTCAGAATCTGGCTCACAATGTCGGACGGAAGAAAGGCAAACGTAACGCCCGGGAATTTGTTCGCCAGCCCGAGTCGAAGGTCGTGTATATATTTGTCGGTGACGTGGCCATGCTCGTTCAAGGTCACCAGAATATCCGCGTCCGAACTTCCGACCGGCGCGGAACTGCTGTAAGAAAGATTCAACCCGCTGTAGGGCAAGCCAATGTTGTCAATTACGCTCGCCACGGAACCCTGCGGGAGTTGCTGCCGGATCGACTGTTCGACCAGGTCGCAAAGACGCGCCGTCTCTTCGATCCGCATTCCTGTTGGTCCCCGCACGTGAAGTTTGAATGTCCCGCTGTCGACGCTTGGGAAGAAGTCCTCCCCCAGCCACGGCGCAACAACCGCCAGCGACGCAAGGCACGCGGCGAAAAAGGCGGTCACGAACGCCCGCCGGTGGTGCAGGCAGCGCTCCAGCAATCCGCGATACGCCTTGCGCAGGCGCTCGAATCCATGCTCGAAGCGGACTTGCCAACGGACAAACGGATTGCGGCTTTCGACCGAATGGCGTTCCACATCGTGCTCATGCCCGCGAATCAGATATTTGGACATCGTGGGAACCAGAGTGCGGGACAAGAAGTAGGATGCCAACATCGCGAACACCACTGCTTCCGCCAGCGGCACGAAGAGGTACCGCGCGACGCCGGTCAGCAGAAACATCGGCACAAAGACGATGCAAATGGATAGCGTGGCGACAAATGCCGGTGTCGCAATTTCCGCCGCTCCGTCCAGAATCGCGTGCTCGATCTCTTTTCCCATGTCGATGTGGCGATTCATGTTTTCGATTTCAACGGTCGCGTCATCCACCAGAATGCCGACGGCCAGCGCCAGGCCGCCCAGGGTCATGATGTTGATGGTTTCTCCCAGGGCGCTGAAAATAATGATCGAGCAAAGAATCGCCAGAGGAATGGACACGGCCACGATTAGCGTGCTCCTCCAGCTCCCGAGGAAAATCAGGATCATCAAGCCCGTCAGGCACGCGGCGATCACCGCCTCTTTCACCACTCCTTGAATCGCTCCGCGGACAAAGATGGACTGGTCGCCCAGCATGTTGATGTTCAGCTCTTCGGGCAACGTCTGCTTTATCTGGGGAAGGAGTGTTTTGATGCCGGCGATGATGTCGAGCGTGGAGTAAGAACCGGATTTTTGTACGGTCACGAGCGTGGAGCGCTGGCCGTTCACGCGAACGATGTTGGTCTGTGGAGGAAAACCATCGCGCACATGGGCCACGTCGCTTACATAAATGGTGGTTGTCCCGATTGTCTTGACGGGGATGCGGTTCAACTCGGCGACGGTCTGCGGCGCCCCATTCACGATGTCGACGTCGTATTCCTTCAATCCGATTTTGGAAGTGCCCGTGGGCAGGATCAGATTTTGCGCGGAAATGGCGTTGACCACGTCCAGCGGAGACAATCCCTTGGCTTGCAGCGCCGTAGTGTTCAGGTCCACCTGGACTTGGCGTTGCTTCCCGCCGTACGGGTAAGGCACCGCGGCCCCTGGAACGGTAATCAATCTTGTGCGGATGAAGTTCAAACCATAATCGTTCAACTGCTGTTCAGAAAACCCTTTTCCATTCAGTCCCAGTTGCAGTATGGGAACGGTTGACGCGCTGTACGTGATGATCAGCGGCGGCGTTGTTCCCTGGGGCAATTGCCTCAACTGGGTCTGCGAACTGGCGGTGATTTGCGCCAGGGCTTTGTCGATGCTGGCGTTGGGCTGGAGAAAAACTTTGACCACGGCGATCCCGTTCAGGGATTGCGACTCGATATGGCCGATATCGTCGACGATTGTGGTGAGGCTCCGTTCGGTGACCGAGATAATCCGGTCCGCCATGTCCTGTGGGGCAAGGCCGTTAAAAGTCCAGATGATGCTGACGACGGGGATATTAATGTTTGGAAAGATATCCGTTGGCGTGCGGACGACGGCCAGCGATCCCAAAATCAAGATCAAAATCGCCATTACAACGATGGTGTGCGGTTGCTTCAGCGCGAGTCTGACGATCCACATAATTTCAATTCCTTGCTATTGTCCGAAGGTCGCAACGGGTCCGAGAGAACTACAATCCACGAAGGCAGACTCTTTCCTGCGCGCTTCGATGCGCATTCTGCTTTCGATGGACTGAATTAATTCAGGAGCGCTGGCACTGTCATGGCCGCCGAATCCGGCCCCGGTTCATCCGGCGCTCGACCAATTTTCCTGCCGCACGGTCCGAAGCATCGGCATGCGGCGCAGCGCGGCCCGGGCGTGGAACATCCGGGCCTTGGCCGCCGCCATGGAGATGCCCAAAATCTGCGCGGTTTCTTTCATGGAAAATTCCCCAAGCTGGTGCACTTCCACGACTTTTCGACTGCGTGGCCGCAGGCGCCCGACCGCCGCACTGACAATCTCTTGGCGCTCACGGTGGCGGTAATTTTCTTCCGGATCGGGCGCTCGGTCCGGAAGCTCCAGTTGCGGCCGCGTCTCTTCCGTGTTGCTCGGCTCGTCCATCGAAATTTCCCGGACTCCGCGTTTCTTCCGGAGTTGCCCCAGCGCGGAGTTGATGGCGATGCGCGTCAGCCAGGTGGCGAAACGCGAGCGCTCATCGAAACTAGCAAGATGCACGAATGCGCTCAGGAACGAGTCCTGCACCGCGTCTTCGGCGTCCTCGCGGTTTCGCGTAATACGAAAGGTTACGCGCAGAATCATTTCCGCATGCCGCTCGCAAAGGATCCCGAACGCGGAGCCATGTCCGCCTTTTGCCGCGGCTATCAATTCGCCTTCACTCCATCCCCCGACATTGCCCGCCGCATTCGCTTCGTTGCGTTTGGTCTTACGTGCACCCATCAAGCTTCCGTTCATCGCCTGCTCCTTACGCCGAGCATCCCTCGGCAACTTTGCCACGCTGTCTTACGGCTTCTCTCTTCTCACCCACTCCCGGATATAGGCGGGACAATTTTCCAACTGCACTCCCCCTGCCTCACACCGCGCCAGGAACTTCACTGCTTCGCGATCCGCCAGTCTCACCTCTTGCAGGTCCAGGACGACCGACTTCGCCTCTTTTCGAAGGTCGAAAAGGCCCTCCAGTTCCTCGATATGTTCGGCCTCGATTCGACCGACTAAGCTGAAAACCGTGGATTCCTGCCGCACCGACTTCTCTATCCTTAAGGTCATGGGTTCTCTGTGGGCCCTTTAGCTGTAACGCCCGCGCGCCCCCCTAATTTCCAAGTGGCACGCTCACGGCTACAAGTAGCAACGGTTTGGCCAAATGCATGTCATTGAAAATAAAGGGAGTAGTGCGATGAGCTGGTCACGAGAATTCGGGAAGTGCCGAATTCTCGTCAGATCGATGACACGCTACTGGGGTTCGGGTGTGTATTTGTGCTTGTGGATTTTCAACTGTTTAATTTTTGAGTCCAGGGTCGAGCGGGGAATTCCCAGTTTGGCTGCTGCCCCATTAGGGCCAGCGACTCTTCCCCCCGACGCGGCCAGAGCCGCCTCGATGATTTCCCGCTCCTGAGTTTGAAGGGCTTCCGGGAGAGGAGCGGAGAGGTCGGGCTGGGAAGGCTTCACTTCCGTCGTCAGCCAGGCCGCGTCGATCCAAAGAGTGTCCCCGCTGCAAAGTATCACCGAACGTTCGATAATGTTTTGCAGTTCGCGGATGTTTCCCGGCCAGGGATAAGTCTGGCAGAGCTCCATCGTGTTTCTATCGATCTTGGTAATCTGCTTGCCCGCTTTTTCCGCGTAACGCTTCACAAAATATTCCACCAGCATCGGAATGTCTTCCTTGCGTTGCCGGAGGGGAGGCACCTCGATCGGAAATACGTTCAAGCGGTAGAACAGGTCGGCCCGGAATGCGCCGGAAGCGATGGCCACGCGCAAGTCGCGGTTCGTTGCGGCAATCACCCGGACGTCGGTCGGAAGAACTCGCGTGCCGCCTACACGTTCGAATTGATGTTCCTGCAAAACGCGAAGCAAGGCGATCTGAGTTTCGGGAGGAAGCTCGCCGACTTCATCCAGAAAAATCGTGCCGGAGTGCGCAAGTTCGAAACGGCCCTGGTGACGCTGCAGTGCGCCAGTGAAGGCTCCCTTTTCATGGCCAAACAACTCGGAGGCAATCAGCGAAGCCGGAATCGAAGCGCAGTTCACGCCGACAAAGGCGCGGCCGGAGCGCTGAGACCTCTTATAAATCGCGCGGGCAATCAGTTCCTTGCCGGTGCCGGTCTCCCCTGTGATAAGAACCGTAGAGTCCGTGGGCGCCACTTTCAAAATCTTGGAGAGCACGGTTTGCAGCACCGGGGATGACCCAACGATCTCCTCGAACATGAAGGCCTGATCGATCTGTTCCCGCAGCGCAACGTTTTCGTCGTGCAGATGATCTTTCAGCTTCTTGATTTCCTCAAAAGCCAGCTCCAACTCGGTTCGGGCTCGGCGCTGTTCGGTCACATCCATCGCGGTTCCGACAAACTCCACGATATCGCCCGATTCGTTAAGAACGGGATGCCCGATTGTGTGAATGTTCTTGATGGAACCGTCGGGCAAACTGATCCGGTAATCGGACTCGTAGCTGGCTTTCGCGATGGCGGCATCCGCGAAAACGCGCTCTGCGCCGGGCCGATCTTCCGGATGAATTCTGCCAAGAAAGAATTCCGTGGTGCCAACGTCCTCTCCAGGCGCGGCCCCGAAAATGTTCCGGACTTCCGGCGAACTGCTCACTCTGCCCGTTGCGGCATCATGGGCCCAGCTGAACATGTGAACCAGTCTCTGGCCCTCCAGCAGGTAGGCCTCGCTCCTGCGAAGTTTTTCATCCGCCTTCTTTCGTTCGACGATCTCTTTCTTCAGCTCTTCGTTCGTCGCCGTCAGTTCAGCTGTTCGCTCAGCCACCTTTTCTTCCAGCTCGCTCCGCCTGCGCTTCAGCCAGCTCATCAGCACGGCGAAAATCACAAACACCAGGTCGTAGAGCACCCGGGAAACCGTCGAGATTTCAGATTCGAACAGATAGCTGCGAATCGCAATTGCCAGCAAGACCGCAACGATTCCGGGTTTTGCCCCGCCATACCAGAACGTGATCGCTATCGCGGACAGAGCCAGTGCCGCAAATGCATGCGGCAGGTGGAAGTGGGTGAAAAGCATTTCCAGGAGAAGTGCGGCTGTCAGCGACGCGATAGCCAATCCGTATGGGAGCAGGCGCGACACGAGGGGACGCGTCATCCAGTCGTGAATACCTCGATCAGCCATAACTGAGCGCTTCTCTCACGTCTAAGTATGGGTACCTGCAACTGACACAATGAGGCTTTTGTAAGTGTCCTTACTCTAGCTCGGTTCCCGCTCGTGCACAATCCGCACGAAATTCAGATGCCCGGCCTGACGGAATGTACAAAATGGGTGAAAATGCAATTTTCCATTTTGTGGATTTTTCTTCTTATTTTTGTAGTTGCGGTAATTTCTTTTTATGATTTCCAGGCAAGCGCAAACATTTGATTATGATTGGTTGTCCGACTGACCTATTCACGACAAACAAAAATAAATTGAATTTGCAACACGAAGTTTATTTGAAAAATATTTCCGCTTCGAAGTAACTTCTTTCCGCAATCCCCCATCTAAGCCTTCGAGGACAACAGAAAGAGTCCTGCCACGGGTTCAGGGGTGAGCAAGGCCACAGAAGTCCGAAACAAATAAATATTAGGGACAGCAAATCGACAACCTGGCCACGACGCGCGAGGTAGCAGTGTGTTCATTCGTTGGTCCAAATCTCGCGGAACATTAATTCAAGACCTTTGTTCGGATTTGTGCGGCGAGTTCGCCCAGGGCTCATAGCCGCGCAAAAAGAAGCGCCGCAAACAAAAAAGCAGCGCTTCCGTAAGTGAGGAAGTTTATGCGATTGCTTCATTGTGTCCATCGCATAGATTCAAGACCAATCAAGGGAGAAAGATAGAATGAAGTTTCGATCGACAGCTGCAGTTGTGTTTGGAGCACTCCTTATCTTCATCGCAAGCGCCCGGGCCGACGAGCGCGACACTCAGGAAGTCGGCGTGCAGGGCACGGGTTTTTTCACCAAAGACTCGAGCAGCAACGTTTTGAATCAGCACAGCACCAATTCCGGCGGGCTCCTCGTAAGTTACCGCTATCATTTTAATCGCTGGTTCGCGGCTGATGTCAGCTACGGCTGGAATCGCGACACCCAGCAGAATATTTCGTCCACCGGCTCCCTAAACGTGCAATCCAACGTGCACCAGACGACCGTTGCCGCTGTGATGGATCTTCCCTGGCGGACGACGCGATTCAACCCCTACGTTCTCGCGGGCACCGGGGCCCTGGTTTTTGCTCCGACCCAGAATGCGGGAGCGACCGTGCCGGGCGCAGGCAACCAGGCGAAAGCCACGTTTGTCTACGGCGGCGGGGTCAACTACGATTTTTCCAAGCACCTCATGTTCCGCCTGGAATATCGCGGCCTGGTTTACGGACGCCCCGATTTTGGCGTGAACGCGCTGCGCTCCGGCTTGACGACAAACACCGCTCAGCCGTCGGCCGGCGTGATCTACCGCTTCTAATTTCAAACAGAGCCGGGGTTCACAAAAATTCAGCGCTGGGCAATTTCTGCCTGGCGCTGAATTATTTTTAGGTCCGCGATCCTTGTCAATCAAATGATGGTCACTCGGAACGGGGTGGGCCAATCGTGCTCTGAAGTTTCTGGAACTCCTGCATCTCCTGCTGCGCTTGCGTGGCCTTACCTTGCTTGCGATATACACCGGCGAGGCCAAAATGCGCCTGCGCGGCGAGGGAAGTGTTTTTTTCAAGCTCAATCACTTTGCGCCACGCCTTTTCGGCCGCCGCGGTTTCCCCGATCAGCGAATACGCTTTGCCCAGAGAATAGAGCGTTTCCGGCATGTCGGGCTTGAGTTCGTTCGATCGTTTCAGTTCGGGCAGCGCGTCATGCGCCTTGCCCTGCTGCAGCAGCGCGGCCCCCAGCCGGTAAGCGGCTTCGGCGTTTCCCGGGCGAAGTTTGCATTCCCCGCGAAACTCGGCTTCCGCCTTTGGCCATTGCGCGGAGTTTGCATAAACCTGGCCGAGTTCCAGATGCAATCCCGGCAAGTCGGGCCGCAAGCGCAGCGCCTCCAGGTATTCCTTTTCGGCTTGCGGCATCTGGCGAAGAACGTAATAGTTTTCCGCCAGCGCCTGGTGCGCGCGCGCGGAATCCGGATGAGTGGCCAGTAAATTATCGATCGCGTCCTTCGAAAGCAATCCGCTCGCGTGCCCCAGGTAATACAACAAATCCGGGTCGCCGGGACGCTGTGCCAGCGCGGCCGTGAAACTGGAAACAGCCTCGGTCAGTTGATTGGTTTCAATCTGTGCGATGCCAAGAGCATCCAACGCGCCAACGCGCTGCAAATGGGGAATTGCCTCCGCCGAATATCCCTGCGACAGCAGGGCGTAGCCGATCAACTGGTGGGCGACGGCCAAGTCTGGGCTGAGTTCGAGCGCACGCTTCAGCGGAGCGATCGCGCCGCCATAGTCGCGCTTCTCCATGTAAGCGGCGCCCAAATTCACAAACGCGTCGGCCAGGTTCGGGTCGCTTTCGGTGGCTTTTCGAAATTCCGTTATTTCCAGGTCGACCTGATGCTGCTTGCGCGCATCCAGGCCGGCCTGCAGGTGCTGCTGCGCGTCGGATGTTGCTGCCTGCCCGGCGAGCCATGCGAATAAAAAAAGATGAATCATGAGCGCTCCGGTTCGCGGACGGAAAGAAACTGGTCGGCGCGAACGTCGTTCAAGACTTGTTTCACTCCCGAAGGCCAGAGAATCTCAACCGTAGCTTTTTCCGCTGCCCCCAGCCCAAAATGCAGGCGCTTGTCGTTTGCGCAAAGGTAGCTTCCGGTCGATGTTGCCATACGCGTCTGCCCGCTCACACTCACCCGCGCGCCATAGCCGTCGCGATTGCTGCGCGTCCCCTGAAGCGAGATCGAAATCCAGTGATTCGTGCCCCCGCCGCGATTGAGCAGCAGAACCGGCGGGCCGCCCAGGCACGAAATAACGGCGTCCATGTAGCCATCGTTGTTGATGTCGCCGAAGGCCACTCCGCGGGCCGCCATGGGCTTGGTGACGCCGGAATCGGCCCTCTCGAAGCGCCCCTTGTGATTCAGCGCAAGCAGCGGCACTTCCTTGTAACGCAGGGAAGCGTCGATGTCCTGCACATTATCCAGCACGTGGCCCTGCGCGACGAAAAGATCCTTCCAGCCGTCATTGTCGAAATCTTCCAGGCCCACGCCCCAGCCGGAACTCATCGACGTCATCGCGCCGAGCCCGGCCTCCAGGCTGGCGTAATTAAAATTTCCTCCGCCTTCGTTGTGATACAGGCTGTAAATTTCGCGCGGCAACACGGTGACCAAGACGTCCGGGCGCCCGTCATTGTCGTAATCCTGAAAAACCGTGCCCATGCCGGACATTCCCTTGCCGTCCGCGGTAAACGCCACGCCGGATTCCAGGCCACACTCCGTGAACGTCCCATCGCCATTGTTGTGGAAGAGATACTGCTGCATACCGTCGTTCGCTACAAAAATATCCGTGAAGCCGTCGCCGTCGTAATCCGCGAACGAAACGCCCAGCGCGCGGCCTTTCTTTGCGGCCAGGCCGGATTTTTCGGTGACGTCCTCGAACGTGCCGTCGCCGCGATTGTGATAAAGCAGGCAGGTCGTCGCCGGGAAGGCGTTGGGCGGGCAGTAGGTGTGCCAGTCGCCGCCGCAAATCTTGTTGTGGTCGGCGTCCCAATCCATGTAGCGGGTCACGAAGAGGTCGAGCTTTCCGTCGTTGTCGTAATCGAAAAAGCCCGCCGATACCGACCAGCCTCCCCCGCCCACGCCGGCTTTGGCTGTTAAATCCGTAAACGTGCCGTCTCCGTTGTTGTGATACAAAATGTTTTTGCCGTAGCTGGTCACGTAAAGATCGGCGTTCCCGTCGTTGTCGTAGTCGCCGACCGCCACTCCCATGCCGTAATTCCCATTGCCCGCGTTGGCCAGCCCCGCCGCCTGGGTCACGTCCTGAAAGCTTCCATCGCGATTCTGGCGATAGAGGCGGTTCCAATAGCGGGGATTGCTGCGTTCGAAATTCTCCGGCGCGCGTAGCCCCTCGGTGATCCGTCCGCCATTCATCAGGAAGATATCGAGCAAGCCGTCGTTGTTGTAATCGAAGAGGGCCACGCCGCCGGGCATGGTCTCAATCAGGAATTTTCGCGGGGTGGGGGAATTCTGCAGAAGGAAATCGATGCCTCGGAGGGGTTTCACCTCAAAGATTGGCGCGGCAGCGGCCATCGCCGCGTAGTTCAGAAAATCACGGCGCGTGTGTCGGCGAGGCATCTCTTCGCAAGTCTCCTTGAACGCGCTATCGCGCGGCGCTGCAACAGTCAATGTCTCTTAGGATGCGCAAATAGGCTAACACGAAGCGGGAGTCCGGGATTGCTGCATGGGGAGGGAACCGATCGAAAAAATCATCCATAAAAAAGTTATGCCCGGTAGTGATGCTCCTCAGCATCCCTACCGGGCATTCCCAGGGTGGTAATCAGAACAGGAACTTCAATCCGAACTGGATGAGCCTCGGGTTGGTGCCAGGGAAAACGCTGGTAATTTGCCCGAAGGTTGAAGAGCCAACGCTGGTGTTCGGCGGAGCAAATTGCGTGCGGTTCCACATGTTGAAGAACTCGCTGCGGAATTCGAGGCCGAGCTTGTTATCCGGACCGAACTGGGTCCGCTTAAACAAAGCGAAGTCCCAGTTGTTCACGCCAGGACCGCGCAGCCTGGGATCGGTGCGCGATTCGTCGCCGAAGGTGAAGTCTGCCGGTGAGACGAAACAAGCAGTGTTGAAATACTCGGTTATTGATGAGACGCCCGCTGGCCTGGACGTGTTGCAGCCGGGCACCCTGTCCGGGCGCGACCCTGCGCCCAATCCCGTCGTGTAGTTCGAGTTCCCGTTGGTGAACACCAGAGGAAAGCCCTTCTGGAATGTGGTAACGCCGTCAATGCCCCAGCCGCTGACGACCTTGTCCATAGGCCCGTCGAAGCCGGACAAATACTTCTTGCCGCGGCCGAAGGGCAGGTCGAGAACGTAGCTTATGACGAGGCGCTGTGACACGTCCTGCGACGAAAGCGAGCGCTCGCCCCTGAGGTTGTTGAAGTCCTGGATGCTGCCAGTCGCGGCTTCCAGCCAGTTGGTAAGCGTGTCGGCGTCGCTGATCAGTTTGGAGTTTGTGTAAGCAACCAGCAACGAGCCTGCGCTGGCAAACCGGCGCTCGAGCGTGAGTTGCAGCGAGTGATAGGTGCTGTCGTAGTTGCCTTGGCCGGCAAGCCTCAAACTTGTGTATTGGGGGAACGGGCGATCAAGCTGCCCCTTTAATGTAGTAGGACCGGACAAGGCGTATGACACTCCGGTTACGTTGTCATAGAAGGGATTGGCCACCGGCTGCAACAGGGTCACCCCGTTGGCATCACAACGTTTTAGGCCTGGAGTGCTCGCGAGCTGTGCGGCGCACTGCGTTGCCGCATTGGCCAGGAAGTTATCCCCAATCTGGTCGATTTCGGAATCGTAGAGCGACAGGTGCGTGCCCTTGGAGCCGACATACGCGGCAGATACAAAGAAGTTCCAGGGGAGATTCCTCTGGATGTTGATGTTCCACTGCTGCACGTAGCCAGCCGGGTGATCGTTGTAATCGGCGATGGCGAAGCCCTGAACCGCTTGCGTAGCGTATTGACTGGTTCCAAGCGCGCCCAGCGTACGACCCACTGGAGGCACGACCACGGGCAGGAATGGTGTATTGATGGTATTTGACGGGTGGACGAGGTCGGTGGTTCCCGTGTAGGAAGTTGTGGCATCGTTCACGAAGTCGTTGTTCGGGTTCAAGCCGAACGAGACGTAGTTGGGAATCCAGAAAATCCCATACCCGCCGCGAATAACCGTTTTCTGATCCCAGCTATAGGCAAAGCCCACGCGTGGGGCGACGTTATCCTTGGGCAGCGGAATGTTCGTCCGCTTGTCCAAGTTGACCAGGGAGACGTCTCCCTTCAAGCCAGGTAAGCCCGGAACATTCGTCAACCCGGCGGTAACGCCAGGGTTGGCGAGCCAGCTCGCTGCGTTTGGATCGAAGGAGGATTGCCGGTTGAAGCGTTCCGACCATGGCCCCTGGAGTTCATAGCGCAGGCCAAGGTTGAGAGTGAGCTTGTTGGTCAAGCGGAAGGTGTCATCCACGTAAAAGCCGCGGTAGATTTGCTGACCGGCGACCAGCGCGGGAACAACGGCCTGACCGAAGAAGTGGTTTTCGACACTCTTTGGATTGGCTGCATAGCCCAGCAGAAAATCGGCAAATCCATTGCCAGTGTAGCATTGGGGCGCGCCGCCGCAGAAGGCGAACGCACCGCTAGCCACGTTGGTTTGCGCGTAATTGTCACGCCCAATTTCCAACTGGAAGCCGAGCTTGACGGTGTGCTTGCCGCGCACGAGCGTCACGTTGGGGCTGAGATTCCACTGCGTATTGCGGTCGGTGATGAAGCTCTGGCCTTGCGAGCACATGACGTTGTCTGCAAAGCCGAACACGCACGGTGTGGGGGGCGTCCGGGCGCCTGACGGAATGGCCGCGTTATACTGCGCTGGCCAGCCGATGGTGGTCAAGTCGAAACCCGAGTTCTTGGGGGCGCGATCATAGGCAAAGCGACTGAGGCTGGCGGTAATGCCAACGATGGTGTTTGGCGTTACGGTCCAGTTGTAGCCGAGGGCAGGTGCGCTGCTGTCGTACTTTTCCGCGCAACGGTCCTGGCAAAGTCCGGTGCCAAGGGGATCCTGCAGCAAATCCAGAACGTTCCAGTAGGTGTACCGGAAAAAAATGTGTTGATTGTTGGTAATGGCGTGATCGAGCCGGCCGACTACCTGGTTTTGATTGCCGCCACTGCCAAAGGATTTGGAGTAGTTTTTTGTACAGCCGATTACCGGATCACTACCGGCGCAAGGTTGATTGGCGGCCGGCCAAAGGTCTTCCAAGGCCAGCGAGGTTGCATTCAGGCGTGCCGTGGGAATGATGTTCGGGCATCCTGCGGGAATCGTGCATAGGGGGTTGGTAGTACCAGGTGCCCCCCCAGTCGGGAAGGAAACGAATTGCGTCGGTTTCGCATTGCTGCCGTCGCAGGCACCGTTGGCATTGACGGTCCCGCCGCAAGGGTCCAGGATCGGCGCGATGCCAGCCGCGGAAAAATCCCCCCCTAATTCGGCCGGGGTGGGAACCGTCGTTTGGCTCGGCGGAACTCCCTGACGCAGACGGAATCCTTCCCAGCTGAAAAACCAGAATGTTTTATCCTTGCCGTCATAGACATGGGGAATGACAAGCGGACCGCCGGCGTTTGCGCCGAACTGGTTTTGCGTGAAAGCCCCCGCTTTATTGGGTTGGCCCGTCTGGATTTCGTGTGCCTTATTGAACGGATCATTGGCGTTCAAAACCCGGTTACGCAGATATTCATACGCTTCGCCGTGCAAACCGTTGCTTCCGGACTTCGTGCTCAGGTTAATGACGCCGCCAGAAAACTTGCCCCAATCGGCCCCCAGGTTGCTGGTCTGAACTTTGAACTCTTGAATCGAGTCCTGCGTAGGAATCAGCACCGGCAGGTTGATGTAGCCGATATTGAGCGGCTGCCCATCCAGATATTCGGCGCTCTCATTGCCGAAAGAACCGTTCACCTGGAAGTTGCCCCAGCCGAAAGGATTGACTCCCACAGGCGTGCCGCCCGCGCTGCCCTGCGGGACCACAGAAGGAGCTAGTGTAATCAGGCTAAAAACGTTGCGGCCATTCAGCGGCAACTCATTGGCCTTGCGCTGTTCGACGACTTGCCCCATCGAAGATGTCTCCGCCTGCAGCAACGGCGTCTCACCGGTGACCTCGATGGTCTGGTTCACATCACCCACTTGCATGGTCAGGTCAATGCGAACCGATTGCCCGACTTCCACGATGACATCCGGGCGAGTGATGCGTTTGAATCCCGTCTTTTCCGCCCCGATACTGTAACGCCCTGGCAGCAGGTTCACGAAGGCATACAGGCCGTCGGTGCCCGAGGGGGCCACCCTCTTCTCTGTCGTACCCATGTTGGTCAAGGTTACCTGGGCATCGGCAATCGCCGCGCCCGAGGCATCCGAGACCGTCCCGGCAATTGATCCATACGTCGTCTGGGCGGCGGCTGGCCCGCCAAAAAGACCCGCGACGCAAAGGCAAAGTGTCAACTGCAATGCAACGAATACAGCTAAACGCAAGTTTTTCATCCCCAGCGCTCCTCGTTTTCACGATTCACTGCGTGTCTTTACTGCTTCCAATCGGCACACCAAAGCGGTGAAGCTCCGTTCGACAGGAACCCAACTACACACCATGCCCTCGACTTGAATCTGTTCTGTCAATTAGTACGAACACATTAGTGGATATGTACCAGTCACAAAGTCATGTGGCGGGAAACTAGCAAGTACTAGGACTGCCCGGGAACTGCACGCTTCGAGGCGAACAAACGGAGGCTGCAGGTTTGGCGGGGTCTGCTGGAAGAAATTACGGGTGATTAGCTTGGTTTCGCAGCAAAGCGTACAAGAACGGCTTGCTGGTTGGCTTGTGGCTGCCGCCGCGTGGCTCCACCGTCACGAAGACGGCGTCGATCTCCGCCAGCTGCTTGGGATCGTCGAACCGCATCACCCAGCGCCGGTTGGTCTCGTTATCCATATAAAGAATGCCCAGATTCATGGGCGAAGCCGATTCGCCCTGGGGAGCTTCGCGCTGGCCCCAGACCTGGAAGGTGCTGGCGTTGATCACGCCGGGCTGATGGTCGAGATCGAACGCGTAAAATATCAGGGACTTCCCCTGGGTGTAGAACACCCGGCCAAACGGCTTCTGGGTGCGGCTGCTGCCGTCCACGTCAAACACATCCGCGATGTAGAGCTTTCTGGCGCCCATCAATTCGCGGATATCGCGATCCGAGGTCAGATACTGTTCGGCGTCTTTCAAACGGCGATCCTGGTCGCGATTCTTCGCGGTCAGCTCTTCAATTTTCGATTCCAGAAAAGCGCTGCGAAGTGATGTTTTGTCGCGCTCGGAGCGCAAAGTTGCGAGTTCGGTCTGATTATTCCCGTAGGCCTGGCTCGCGGCTTGCAGCTTGGCGTTCAATTCGTCGCGCTGCTGCGCCAACTCTTTCAATTGAGTCTCGGACTGGCTGCTCGCTGCCATCAAGTCGTTCGAATGAGCCTCCAACGCCCGCAACGTCGCCCGCAGCTTGACCAAAGCCTGTTCTTTCTCCGCGCTCTCGGCTTGCAGCTGCGCCAGCCTTTTTTCCTGCGCCGCCAGCGAGTCCTCGGCGGCTTTCTTCTCCGCAGCCAGCTTTTGATACTGCGATTCCAGAACGGTGGACGCCGCGATGACCGGTTCCGGTTTACGCGCGCGCGCACCCAGGTGATACGCGCCGGCCGCCACGGCAAGCAACACCCCGGCCGCCATCGCCATTCCCGCAAGCACGCCGATTTTCTTTCTTACCGGACGATTCTGTTCGATGGTCATCGCTGCCGAGATCTTCTGCTCCGGCGAACTTTCCTTCGGCGAGAAAACATTCGACCACAGCTTCTCCCTGACCGCGGAATCATCCCAAACGATTCGCTCCGGCCGCGCAAGATACCCCTCGGCAAGCGTGGGTATTCCCTCCGTGTTCAGTATCCGGTATTCCGCAAGGGCCTCCTGGCAGGAATCGCAATGGTCCAGGTGGACGCGCAACTCCGACAATTCCAATGGGGAAAGACTGCCTGCGGCCGCCAAGGCACACAGCTCTTTGAACTTCTCGTGTTCTTCGCCGCCGTCCTGGATCCTTAGCATCGTTTCGTTTCCCGAAGCCTCTGCACAAAAGCGCTCTTCCGCAGCCGCTCCAATCCGCGGTAAAAATGATGCCGCGTATTTCCCAAGGGTTGGTTTAGCTTCCTGCTGATCTCCCGCAAGTCCATGCCTTCAAAGTAAAACAGCTCAAGCGTGACGCGCTGGCTCTCCGGCAGTTCGTCGAACGCCTTTTCCAGCTGGATACGGTTCAGTTTTGCACCGATCTCGCGGTCCAGATCCGTCTCTCCCAACAATGTATCGCCGAGTATGCCCGTGTCTGTACCAGTATAAAATCCGCGGCGCGCCAAATGTGCTCTGCGGTCTAACGCCCGGTGCAGCGCAATCTGCAGCACCCAATTCTTTACCGTGCCCTTGGCCCCATCAAAAAGGAAGCACTTCCTGTACAGATGGAAAAAGCACTCCTGGACCACATCTTCGGCCTCGCCCCGGTCGCGCACGACTCCAAGAGCAATTCTAAAGACCAGCCTGGCATAGCGGTCAAACAAAATTTCCAGCGCCGTCGCATCGTTTGTTTGCAGGCGACGCATGGCTTCATCGTCAGTCGGTATGCGTAGTCCTGGGAGTTCTGGCGGGGAGGCAGGTAGCTCCTGGCTTCTGGCCAGGGCAACGGGAAGCGTAAACGCGCGTCGTTGCGGCAAGGTACTCATGGGTTGGTCCCCAATAGACGGCCTGTAGGTGATGCCAAAGACAACACGACCGTGGCACCGGCGAACTCCCCCGACGAAGCCCCGATGGTGCCAAGACAATACACCAAGTAACTAGGGGAAGAGAAGATTTTTCGATTCGGCCTAGTATCTTTGCTTCTGGTACAAGATCGCTCTGGCGCACTTATCGCAACAATAGGGGCAATCACAAGACTGAGGGCTACTCAGAACAAGAATTTCAGGCCAAACTGCACCAACCTAGGATTCGTTCCCGTCGCCGTACTCGTCACCACCCCAAAGTTTGGATTGTTGGCCGTACAGCAGATCGTGTTCGGCGGCGCGAATTGCGTTCGGTTGAAGATATTGAAAAACTCCGTCCGGAACTCCAGTCCCAGCCGCTCGTTGCTCCCGAACCGCGCTTTCTTGAACAGCGCGAAGTCAAAGTTACTGATTCCCTGGGCCCGCAACCGCGGGTCTACCCTTGGTTCGTTCCCGAACGTGAAATCGGGCGGCGCTGATAAACAAGCTGTGTTGAACCATTCCGCAATTCGCGGAACCGAGGTCACCGCCGCGCAGTTCGGTATCACATTCGGTCGCGAACCGCCGCCGAAGAGCGTTGTGCCATTCACCTGTCCATTCGTAAAGACCAGTGGGAAGCCGCGCTGCAGGATCGTGACGCCGTCCACTCCCCACCCACCAACGATTTTGTCCGTCCACCCCTCCGCGCCTGCGAGGTAGCGTTTGCCCTTCCCAAATGGAAGGTCGAGAACGTAGCTGATTACCAGGCGTTGGGGAACGTCTTGCGAAGACAACGAGCGCTCTCCCCGCAGATTGTTGTTGTCCTGGATGCTTCCCACGCCGGACTCCACCCAGGCCGTCAGCGTGTCTGTATCGCTAATCAACTTTGCGTTGGTGTAGGCAACCAGCAGCGATCCGGCATCCGCAAAACGCCGTTGCACTGTCAGCTGAAACGAGTGGTAGATGCTGTCGTACGATCCCTGGCCGGCAAGCTGCACGCCGGCGTACTGCGGAAATGGCCGGAGCAGCTGTCCAACCGTCGTGGTGGGGCCAACCAGTGCCAGCGCTTCTCCATTGACGAAAAATGGATTCGGCGCAGGCTGCACCAGCGTCACATTTTGCCGGGGATTTGGAAGCGAAGGATTCACCTGCGCCGCTGCCTGCGCCAGCAATGCGTCCGAGATTTGATTGATCTGTTGGGAATACTGCGCCAGATGCGTGCCCCGTGAGCCGACATACGCGGCGGAAACGAAGAAACCCAGCGGCAGCTCGTGCTGCAAATCCAGGTTCCATTGTTGGACGTATCCCTGGGGGTGATTGCTGGGATTCACTTCCGTGATGGATTGCACCACCTGCGTCAGGAATTGTTGTGTGCCCTGCGTGCCCAGCGTTCGCCCCGGCGGCTGCGCGATCCCGGCCGGGAACGGGAGTCCAATGGTGTTTACCGGATGAGAGCCATCGACGGTGCCGGTATAAGTCGTCGCGCCTCCGTTGACCATGTCGTTCAACGGATTCGAACTGAACGCCACGTAATCCGGGATCCAGAATATGCCGTAGCCGCTGCGAATCACGGTTTTCGAATCGATGCTGAAGGAAAAACCAACTCGCGGCGAAAAATCCAGCTTGCGAAGCGGCAGGTTGTTGCGATCGACCGGGTTGACCAGGAAAACGTCACCGAGCACCGGTGGCGAACCCGACGGAAGAAATTGCGTCAGGTAATTTGTTGCCTTCGGGTCGAAATACGATAGACGATTAAACCGCTCCGACCACGGGCCCTGCAGGTCGTAACGCAGGCCCAGATTCAGCGTCAGCCTGCGCGTGGCGCGCCACGAATCGTCAAAATACAACGCGCGATAAATCTGCTGGCCGGCCGTGAAGGAAGGAACTACGGCCTGCGCGAAGAAATGATTTTCAAGGTTGTTGAAATTGTCGGCATACCCCAGCAGGAAATCGGCAAACCCAAGCCCGGTCCCGGAGACTCCGGGAAGGGAAGTGAAGCAGGCCTGGCCGGAAACACAGAAATCAAACGCCCCGCTCGCGATGTTTGATTGCGAGTAATTGTCCCGCCCGACCTCCAGCTGAACGCCAAAATGAAATTGATGGTGGCCTTGCAGCATCGAAATACTCGGCGACATGTAAAACTGCGTATTGCGGTCCTGAATAAAGCTTTGACCCTGCGTGCACATGATGTTGTCGGCAAAGTTTGCAACGCACGGCGTCGGCGGGGTGCGCATCTGCGCTGGCACAGACTGGTTATAACTTGCCGGCCAGCCGATCGAGGTCAGGTCAAAATCCGTGTTCTTCGGGCTTCGATTGTAAGTAAACCGGCTGACGCTAGCATTCAATCCCAGCACTGTTGTGGGCGTGATGCCGTAAGTGTATCCGGCGGCGGTCGCGTAAGTGTGGTAGTCCTCGGCGCAGCGGTCGGCGCAAAGCCCGGTCTCCAGCGGGTCGATCGGCAAATCCAGGACGTGCCAATAATTGAATCGCAGAAAGAGCCTCTGCTTGCTGGTCAGGTTGTGATCCAGGCGCCCGACGAACTGGTTGTGATCTCCGCCGGTCGGCGCCGCGGTGGTGAAATTGTTCGTCGTTGCGGCGAAGTTTGTCGGCGCAGGCCAGAGGTTCAAAAGTTTTCGCGATGTAAAATTGATCCTATCTGATGGAATGATGTTGTTCAGGAAAGGCGTGGGCGTGGCGCTGCTGCCCGGGCAAGCTCCCAGCGCGTTAACGACTCCTCCACACGGATCGTAAATCTGATCGATCACCACCGGCTGGCCCTTGGAATCCACCCCCCGATCGTTGCAGATACCCGCGGTGAACCCCGTTTTGCAGATCCCCGAAAAAATACCCATTCGTTCCTGCGAGTCGGGAACGGTCGCAGTGAAGGGTTGGCTGGTGCGGAGCCGGAAGCCCTCACCGCTGGCAAACCAGAACGTCTTGTTCTTTCCGCCAACGTGCGGAATGTTCAGCGGGCCGCCGGCATTCACCCCGAACTGGTTCTGCACCCAGGGAGGCCTCGGCCGGTCCACCGCATTCAGAAAGAAATCGTTCGCGTTGAAAATTTTGTTGCGCAGGTACTCGTATGCCTCGCCATGAATCGAGCTTGTGCCGGACTTGGTGCTGAGATTGGTGACGCCGCCGGAAAATTTCCCCCATTCCGGGCCCAAATTGCTGGTTTGCACGCGGAATTCCTGAATGGAGTCTTGCGTCGGAATCAGGACAGGAAGATTGATATAGCCGATGTTCAGCGGCTGGCCGTCCAGGAATTCCGCGCTCTCGTTGCCGAACGAACCGTTGACCTGATAGTTGCCCCATCCAAACGGATTCACGCCGACCGGCGTTCCGGTGGAGCTGCCCTGCGGCACCACGGATGCCGCCAGTTCGATCAGGTTGAATACATTGCGGCCGTTCAGCGGCAACTCATTCACCTTGCGCTGCTCCACCACCGTGCCGATCGTCGAGGATTCCGTATCCAGCGGAAGCACGCCTCCCCTCACCGTCACGCTTTCCGACGCCGACCCCAGCACCATCTCAAAATTAATTTCCAGGGCGTCTTGGACGTGAAGAACCAGGTCCGACTTGATGACCGCCTTGAATCCCACCTTCTCCACTTCGATCCGGTAGGTGCCTGGCGGGAGATCCGTCACGTAATAACTTCCCGTCGCGTTGGTCACCGTCTCGTAGTGGATCCGCGTGCCGGTGTTAATCGCCACAACCAGCGCGTTTGGAACAACGCCTTTGCTGGAGTCGGTGATTCGTCCCGTCAGCGAAGCATTTGTTGACTGAGCATTTAATGGGGAAACGAAAAATAGGAGTATTCCGCCGGCTGTGGTGGTGAGAAAGAGCGCCAGTGAAGCCAGTCTGTAAACGACACGCGAAGCCACACCCATCCGCAGAAGTACCTCAACCCTTCAGTGTTCGCCTCGACTGGTTTGCTCGTTAACTCTCTTGTATCAGTTATGGATTTGAAGTCAAGAACCGTGCAGGGCGGGCCGGTAGGGAAGTGGCAATCGTCTCGCGCCCATCGCTGTTCCAAACTTCCCGAATCGTGCTAAATTTCAAAGAGTGCGCCCGTAGCTCAGCTGGATAGAGCATCGGACTTCTAATCCGAGGGTCGCGTGTTCGAATCACGCCGGGCGCGCCATTTTTCTGCACATCTACAGAGCAAAGCTCCGGATTGCCCGCCCTTCGCAGTGATACCCTCTAGAGTCATCAGAATGAGGCTGCCATTATGAAGACTTTGCTAATAGGGTTGTTATCGTTAGTCGTCGGATTTTGCGTTGGCGTAGGAGTCATGCGCCCTTCCTTGAAGCAACTACGGGTGGAACTCGCAACAAAAGATGGCGAGTTGGCCAAGAGAGAAGCGGAAGAGGACCTGGCGGTAAAGCAATTGAAATTGTGCACGGTGACGCTGCAGACGCAAAATGCTCTACTTCGGCAGAACAACCAGATGATGGGCGACTTGATTCGACGAAAGCGCAAGGACTAGATCGCGGATGCCATTTTCCCGCAATCTTCCGGCTGCCCCCAACCTTGTGTGATTGTTCTGTAAGCCTTGCGTTAGCAACACTATGACGATGGTGGTGGCAGGGCCCAAGCGTGCTCTCTCAGTCGAACGGCATCCTTAATATATGTACGTGAACAGAAAAGGGCATTCCTCCCCGCCCCAGCGAGGAATGCCCCAGGCGGAATGCAACAAATTTGAGCTGCTCCAAGCGACCCGGCTTATGCCTTTGCGGGCGAGGCCATTTCGACCGCCGGTGCAGTCGCACGATCCGATGCTTGAACCGAGCGCTTAGCCAACGGTTTCAGCCAGAGCAACGCCATGAACGCAGCGATCAGATCGCAAATGATCATGGCCCAGAACACTTTGTTCCAGGAGCCTGTCTTGGCAAACAGCCAAGCCGCGCCGGGACCCGCAAACGCAGCGGCCAATCCCTTGGCGGTGTAAACGACTCCGTAGTTTGTGGTGGCCCATTTGCTTCCGTACAAGTCGCCGGTGATTGCCGGGAACAACGAAAAAATATTGCCCCAAGCGAAGAAGCAAAGTCCGGACAGAGCAACGAACCAAACCGGATGGCCGATCATTTGCAGCAATGCAAATACGGCGCCTGCTTCCAGGATGAACGAGCAGAAGATCGCATTTTCCCTGCCGATGTGGTCCGAGACCCAGCCCCAGAACGGACGGGTCAACCCGTTCAGCAGCCGGTCCACCGTAATCGCCATCACCAGCGCGGTCATCCCCCACGCTACGATGACATTGTCCACATGGTAGCTCGATGCCATCGGGTTCAGTTGAGCGGTGACCACCAATCCGCCGAAGGCCAGCATGGTCATCATCAGATAAATCACATAGAACGATGGCTGGCGCAGCATCTGGAACGGCGTCAAGTTGACGGTTGAAGTGTTAATCTTGGCTTTGATCTTGGCCGCTTTTTCAGCCCAGTTTGGCGGCGTCCATCCAACAGGCGGCCGCGCCAGGAACAACGCGCAGGCCAGAACAACCACTCCCTGGATGATGCCCCAAACGATGAACGTATGCTGGTAGCCGGAAATTTTCAGCATATTGGCCACGGGAGTAATCGTACTCGCGGTGCCGATGCCGTAAGCCCCAGCCGTCAGGCCTACGCAGAGACCGCGATGATCGGGAAACCATTTCAGGGCGTTTCCGATGGATCCGCCATAGACTATACCCGCGCCAATGCCACCCACGGCGTACCAAATGTACAGCTGCGTGATAGTCTCGGCATAACCGGAGCCGACCCAGCCGAGTGCCACGAATATCGAGCCGATTCCCAGCATCAGGCGCGGACCGATGATGTCGACCAGGTATCCTTCAAACGGAACAAGCCAGGTTTCCAGAAGGATGAACAACGTGAATGTCCACTGAACGGCGACCAGGGAAACGTGCAGGTGCGCCTGAATTGGTTTGGTGAAAAGCGTCCAGGCATATTGCAAATTGGCGATCGCCATCATCGCGATGATGCCGGCCGTCAATTGAACCCAGCGATTGACGATGCGAGAGGGATGAATTAGAGCTTCTGGCGTTGCAGCCATTGACTAACCTCCATTTTGACTTCAGCGGAAGTAGTGCACGAACCAGTCCCCAATTTGCCTGCGAGGCCGTCCAGAGAGCCCACATCTCCGTGGAGCGGTGTACAGCCGGAGGTCATTCGCTGTCCCCACAACGATCTCTCTCCCGAAGCGATCGGCGTCAACGTTTGCGACGCACGAGGAGTTTGTCTTCCGTTTTAGCGAATAACCCCGAACCAACTGCCGCAGGAAAACCTGTCGGTGGCGAACTGCTGCGCGTTACCCCTGCCATCGCAGCCTGCACCCCCAACTCCGCTCAGCGGTCGGTCCAGCGAACCGTGTTAAACTGGTCCGGTGAGTGAACCACTTTGCGGCGGGACGGAATCTAGCACCGTACCTGGAGGCTGTCAAGAAGAGATTCCTTGCATCCTCGCAACCTATTTTTCGCATTCGATTCCACTGCGGCGTGTCGCCCGGATTCTGCGCCGCCCATTCCTGAGAGAATTGGCCCATGTCTGAAAGCCTTGAAGCCCAGATCAAAGATTACGCGTCCCGCCTGGACCACCTGATTCGCCGCGGGCACCAGGTTCGCGACGCGTTGGCAAAGGACTCCGCGAATCCCGCCGCGATTGTCGCCACGCGCGCCTGGCAGGAAGAGTGCGGCGTGGCCATCAACCAGCTTTCCGGCGGCAGCAAAGCCCATTGGCTGGCGCGCGCGTTCAGCGACGCTTTCCTGATGCGGTCGGCCAAAGGCAATGCGGCGGAAGGCGCAGCGCCACAGGAGATTGTCCAGCGCCTGCTGGATGTCCTGACCCAGGGGGTTGCCGCGCTTTCCCGGAAAGAGGGCGGGCCGGTGATGATCGCCTCGACAGACGTGCCGCCCCGACGTTTCGAGTTTGTTCACAATGCTGAACTGCGCCAGATTATCGAACAGGCTTTCACGGACGGCAGGCAAGCGATGGAACAGGGCGAGTTCGATCTGGCTATGCGCACCTCGTGCGGAATTCTGGAATCCCTTATCACTGACGCGCTCGAGCACAGAGGCCCGGCTGAATTAGCCGCGTCTGGCGCGCCGGCAGGGAAGATCGCTGAATGGTCGTTCGAGGAGCGGATCGCTGTCGCTGAAAAAGTTGGCTTGATACGCGGCGGATGCGCACGTCTGCCGGCTGTCGCACGCGCATACCGTGATAACAACGCGAACGGGCACACAAGCGCGGTGACCGAACGCGATGCGCGCATCGCGGGGCAAGTGTTGAATGTGATTATGAGAGATTTGAATCCCGGCAGGTAGAACCGGGCGATCGAAAACGCTTCCGGAATTTTCTGATTAGTCTTCCAGGTCTTGACGGAACACCGGCTGCGACGGATCCAGGCTGCCGTCTATCAC
>DATHOY010000242.1:0-19617 GCA_035484435.1 Vulcanimicrobiaceae bacterium
CATCGGCCGCCTGAATTTAATGTGGCAGGGGTCCGAAAAAGAAACTGCCCGAGTTCCTCCATCTCTCGATTCACCGCTATCCGCAGCGCCAGAAACGTTTTTGTTGCGGGATGCAGTCTCTGCCTTCCCCATTGCTTCCGGACGCCTGCCACAACCGTTGCCAGGTGCGCCGTATCCCTGATCGGCCGCGCTTTCACTATCCCCCTGGCGATCCTTCTCGAATCGTGCTCTTCCGCCTCCTGAAAGAGCAGGTCGGCCACTTCCTTCTCCGACCACTGATTCACAATCTCGTCTGCCGTCAGCGTGTCTTCTTCCGCTTCCCCGCTGCTCATCCGCATATCCAACGGCCCCGCCTCGCGGAACGAAAATCCCCGCTCCGGGCGGTCAAGCTGCATGCTCGAAACTCCCAAGTCGGCCAAGACCCCGTCCACGTTCGCTATCCCCAACCCGTGTACGGCCTCCGCAATCTTCGAGAACGGCGAGTGGACGAAACTCACTAAACTCCCAAACTCCTTCAGCCGCTCCTGCGCGATCTGCAGCGCCTGTGCGTCCCGGTCCAGGCTGATCAACCGGCCTTTTCCCGGCGACAACCGCGCCGCGATGGCCGCCGAATGCCCGCCTGCTCCCAGCGTTGCGTCTACGTAGATTCCGTCCGGCTTTATTCGCAGCCATTCGAGCACCTCTTCCAGCAAAACCGGCGTGTGTGGCGCGTCCAATCTCTTTAGCCAACCCGTCGTAGCCGCGCGCTTTTTGCGGCGAAGGCGGGCCACTTCCCGTCTATATCCCCAAATCTTCTAAAGCCTTGTCGTCGTCCGCGGTGTACGGCTCATTCTTGAGCGTATCCATCACTCGCGTGTGGTTCATCACTTCCAGGTAATCCAGCGCGCCAAGCACATCCACGTCGCCTTTCACTTGCGCCGCTTCCCTCAGGACTCCCGGAATCAAAACCCTGCCCTGCCCATCCAATTCCACCATCTGGCCGAAATAACTCGTCCGCATCAGGAACTTGCGCTTCGCCTGATTCGTGCTCGGTGTCTTCGCCAGCTTGTCTTCGATCTCACCCCACACTTTCATGGGATAGATTCTGGCGGTCTCACCGGTAACGCTGGTGATGTAAAACTGGTTGCCAAATTCCTTCAAAGCGTCGAGAAACACGGCGGGTATCTTCAGACGACCCTTCTCGTCCACCTTCGCTGGACAGTTTCCCCGCAGTTTCACGTTTCCCACTTCGTTGGAGAATCGGTTTGCCCAATTCCACCACAGCCCTCTAGACCACCCTACTTTACTCTACTGAAAACCACTTTCTACCACTCTTGGCCACATCTTATTCCGATCGGTAAACATGTCAAGGGAATTCAACGGGATTTGTGCAAATCATGTGGAATTTTTCGAATATCAGTAACTCAAGAGTTGAGTGTAAGCCTTGATGACTTTCGCCTGTTGTTCGTCTTTTCGGCACGGAGCGCATGCGAGTTTGCTTTCTTTTGCATCCTCCCAATCCCTATTCCCTTCCACATTTTCCTGTGTTAGCTTTTATCTGTTCAGCCAATCTGTTGATTCGAACTCAAGGAGCTCTCCACATGGAATGGGTCACACCGCAGCACGAAGAGATCGATCTGAATTGCGAAATCAGTTCCTACGCCAACGCTGAACTTTAGTCTTGAGCTGTGTGGCCCGACCGCGGTTGCGGCCGGGCCGTTTTTTGTTTGTGGGGTCCCTTTCTCCTCCAGCCTGGTTTGTACGTCTGCGTCGCACCCTGGAGCGTCCCTCTGTGAAAATTAAAATCCTCGGCTCCGCAGCCGGCGGCGGTTTTCCCCAATGGAATTGCGCCTGCCGCAATTGCTCCGGTCTCCGTGCCGGGAAAATTCACGCCAAGCCGCGCACCCAAACCCAAATTGCTTTTACTCCGGACGATCGCATCTGGTTCCTGATTGGCGCTTCACCGGATTTGCGCGCGCAGATTCTTTCCACTCCCGAACTCGCTCCCAGCCCCGACGCCCCTGGATCCACTCCTATTGGCGGCGTGTTTTTACCCTCCGCCGATGTGGACGCGGTAATGGGTCTGCTCCATCTGCGGGAATTCCAGAGCTTTTTCGTCTTCGCCACTCCGGCTGTTCAGTGCTTGCTGAAGACCGAAAATCGCATGTTCAAAATGCTGGAACGCGGTGAGTCTCCCGTTCAATGGCAGGTGCTTGCGAACCGCGGCCGATTAGGGTGCCACCTCTCGCCGAGCCCCGGCGAATCGCCCACTTTTGTCTGCAACACCATTTCGCTGGGCGGACTCTTTCCGGATTATGCCAGCGAAGAATTCCTTCGCGCCGCCGCTCCTGAGGACGCCACACTCGGGTTTCTAATCGAACAGGGAGAAAAGAAACTCTTCGTCGCCACTTCTCTTTCCGGCGAAAACTCTGAATGGCAAAGGCTGGCGCTTTCCGCGGACGTCAGCCTGATTGACGGCACCTTCTGGTCCGATGACGAATTGATGCGAACGGGGCGCACCAACAAAACTGCTCGCGAAATCGGCCATCTGCCTCTCTCCGGCGCCGGCGGATTGCTAGCGCAGTTTCCGGCCGATGCAAAAGGCCGCAAAATTCTCATCCACATCAACAACACCAATCCCATCCTCGATGAAGATTCGCCCGAACACCGCGCGGTACTGGATGCCGGCTTCGAAATCGCCTACGATGGCCTTACCATCTCTCTATGAAAGCCAGCCAAAACGAAAACCCCCTCGGCGAAAAGGAATTTGTCGCCGGGTTCCACGCCATCGGCGAAGAGCGCTATCACCACAAGCACCCATTTCACCTGTTGATGCACGAAGGCAAACTCACCCGCGGGCAATTGCAAGCCTGGGCTTTGAATCGCTACTACTATCAGTCGCACATCCCTATCAAAGACGCCGCAATTCTCGCGCGCAGCAAGGATCCCGCCTTTCGCGTCGCCTGGCGCAAACGCATCCTCGACCACGACGGCGACGGCAAACATCCCGGCGGCATCGAAAAGTGGCTCAGGCTCGTCGAAGGAACGGGCCTGCGTCGCGAGCAAGCCATCCAGGGCGAAGGCATTCTGCCCGCCACGCGCTACGCCGTCCAAGCTTACGTCCTGCTGGTTTCGCGCACCTCACATCTCGAAGCTGTTGCTTCTTCCCTCACCGAACTCTTCAGCAAAACATTAATCTCCCTCCGCATGGACCGCATGCGCGAACACTACCCCTGGCTCGTTCCCGCCCTCGAATATTTCAAGGGCCGCCTGACGCAAGCCCCCGAAGACGCCGAATTCGCCCTCGCCTACTGCGTGAAGCACGCCCGCACCCGGGAACAGCAGGAACTCGCCTACGCCGCACTGCGCGCCAAGTGCGATATTCTGTGGGCGCAGCTCGACGCACTCTATTTCGCGTACGTAAATCCCGGCTGGCCGCCCCCGGGCGCCTTCCAGCCCGCCAAGGAATCTGCAGAATGAAGCCTGAACTCACCGCCACGCCGCGCCTCGCACCCGGCGTGCGGCTCAACGAAAAATCGCAACTGCCACGCACTCTGCTGATGCCCGAACGCGCCCTGCGCCTCAACGGCCCAAGCCTCGAAATCGTCCAACTCTGCGACGGCAATCACACCGTCCAGCAAATCGCCGAAAAACTCCACGCCCTCTATTCCAAAGCCGAGCCGCAACGCATCACCGACGACCTCCTAGGCTATCTAGCGCTACTCCACGACCAGCGCGCCATCGATTTCTGACTTTTGAGTGCGGCAGCGAAGCTGCCGCTTTTGACCAATGCGGCACAAGCAAATAACAAATTTCATGCCACAGTTAAATCAGCAATTGAGTGAAACTCAGGGTTCGACTTTCAGAGTATATTTTCTCCGTGTTGCAGCCGTAAAAGCGGGAGCAAGGCTCCCGCGCTCCAAATGACCACTCTCCCCACACCGCTAGCCCTAGTCGCCGAACTAACCCACCGCTGCCCGCTGCACTGCGTCTATTGCTCCAATCCCCTCGAACTCGCCAAGCGCGATTCCGAACTCCCCACCCAAACCTGGACCCGCGTCTTCCAGGAAGCCGCCCAAGCCGGCGTCCTGCAAGTCGATTTCACCGGCGGCGAACCCCTGGCCCGCACAGACATCGCCGAACTCGTCCACGCCGCCCGCCTCTCCGGCCTCTACGTCAGCCTCATCACCAGCGGCCTGCCGCTCGACGAAGCAAAACTCGCCGCGCTCGTGGAAGCGGGCCTGGATCATTTCCAATTAAGTTTTCAGGGAGCCAACGAGCAAACCGCGCGCGAAATCTCCAACACCACCTCGCACCCGCAAAAGCTTCGCGTCCTCGAGTGGCTGAAAAAGCACCGCATCGGCGTAACTCTAAACTTCGTCATCCACCGCCAGAACATCCAGGAACTGGAAGAAATGCTCGCTCTCGTCGAAGATTACAAACCTGGCTGCGTCGAATTCGCCAGCGTCCAATATTACGGCTGGGCCCTCGCGAATCGTGAGGCGCTTCTTCCCACGCGCCGCCAGTTGGAATTCTGCGTCGCCAAACTCAAGGAAGCCGAGGAGCGCCTGAAGGGAAAAACGCGCGTAGTCTTTGTCGTCCCGGATTACTACGCCAAATTCCCGAAACCCTGCGTAGGTGGTTGGGGCCGCAAGCTCATGCTGGTTGCGCCCGATGGCGCCGTGCTTCCCTGCCACGCGGCCAGTGTGATCCCAGGAATCCAGTTTGAAAATGTGAAGGAAAAATCGTTGCGCGAAATCTGGGAGAGTTCCCCAGCATTCCAGAGATTCCGCGGCGAAGACTGGATGCAGGAACCCTGCAAGTCTTGCGACCGCCGCCACCAGGACTTTGGCGGCTGCCGCTGCCAGGCCATGCTGCTGGCCGGCGATGCCGCCGCAACCGACCCCGTCTGCTCCCTCGCCCCAACGCGCGGCAAAGTCGACGCAATCCTCGCCGCAATCAATGCATCAAAGCCCGCCATCCTCGAAGAAAAACCAACCTATCTCTATCGCCCAAACCCTTTTTGAGTGCGACAGCGAAGCTGCCGCTTCTACGGTGTAAGCCCCTGCCGCAAATCACATTTTGATCGCCTCGCTTTACGCCGCAAAAGCGGGAGCTGTGCTCCCGCACTCAAAAAAATTATCCTCCCACCGTTACTCCCGCCGGCGTTCTCCCCACACGCACGGCCACCCGCCAAATGAAAAACAAACAACCCGCCAGCACCAGCGATCCGAAAAGCAGCACAGTATTCGGTGTCCCGATCCGTTTGGCCACCCCGCCCGCCAGCAGCGCCCCAATCGGCTGCACTCCCATGAACATCGTGGCGTAAACCGCCATCAACCGGCTGCGCAACTCATCCGGCGCTCGTTCCTGAATAATCGTGTTGGTCGCCGCCATCTGCGAGGTCGCCGCAAACCCCACAACAAACAACACCGTCGCGCAAAGCCAGAACATCGTCGCGTGCGACATGATTATCAATCCAACCGCGCACACCGTACACGTCGCGGCAATCCACCGCGCCAGTCCCGTGTAAGTCGTCCGCGCCGCAAATTGCAGCGCTCCCAGAAACGCTCCGACGCCCGCGGCGCTCATAAGCATGCTGAACGTCCCCGCATTTCCGTGGAGAATGTCGTGGGCATAGATCGGCAGGAATACCGAGTATTGCAGCCCGAACATGCTCAGCATGCACAGCATGATCAACGCCGAACGAATCGGCACATCGTTCATCGCAAATTTGAAGCCCAGCACAAAACTCCGCACTGGCGATTCGTCCGGCGGCTTCTTCGCCGTCGGCTCAATCCGCATCATCAGCAGCGCCACCAGCACGGCGATAAAGCTCACGCCATTCAGAAAGAAGCACCACCCTTCGCCAAGCAGCACAATCGCAAATCCCGCGATTGCCGGGCCCACCACCCGCGCCCCGTTAAAAATCGAAGAATTCAGCGCAATCGCGTTCGGCAGGTCTTCCTTCCCCACCATGTGCACAAAAAACGACTGCCGGATCGGCACGTCAAACGCGTTAACAATGCCAACCAAAAACGCGATCACGATCAGATGCCACTCGCGAATCAAATGCGACAGCGTCAGCCCCGCCAGCACAAACGCCAGAGCCATCGAAAGTGATTGCGTCACAATCACTCCGCGGTGCCGGTTGTACCGGTCGCCCACATACCCGCCCATCCATGCCAGCAGCAACATCGGCACCTGGCTCGCAAATCCAAACACGCCCAGCAACGCCACAGAGCCGGTCAGCTTGTAAACGAGCCACTGCTGCGCCGTGGTCTGCATCCACGTGCCAACCAGTGAAATAAGCTGTCCAATGATAAAAAGCTGAAAGTTGCGGTGCTTCAGGGCGCGAAATCGTGTAGACAACTCTGGAATCGGAGTCTCCCTATCAGTTCGATGCACGGCAGTGCAACATGTCACCATGCCGCGAGGAGTAGGGCCTTGTCAATGAACACTCAAAGCTCTCCAATCTGCCTCGACTTGGTCAACGTCGAATCGATTGATAAACCAACCAGTTAAAGCAGACTCTCTCCTCTCAAAGAATTGACCCGACGGAACATTTTGCTACCCTACTCGTCTATCCAGTATGTCTCTGCCTCTGAATCGGCAAATTCCTGCAGCGGAGACGTCATCGAGGTGCCGGATGGTGCAACCCGGCCTGAATGGTCTTACGCAGTTCGGGGTCTTCGAACTCGACCGCCGCTCCGGCGAACTCCGCAAAGCCGGCGCTCGAATCCGCCTCCAGATCCAGCCCTTGAAAGTGCTGACTGCACTCCTCGACGAGCCCGGCTCGGTCGTGACGCGTGAAGAACTGAAACGCCGCATCTGGCCGCAAGAATCCTTCGGCGACTTCGACCACGCCGTAAACGTCGCCGTTGCCAAGTTGCGCGCCGCCCTGGCCGATTCCGCGGACACCCCGCGATTCATCGAGACCCTCCCTCGCCGCGGCTATCGCTTCATTTATCCGGTGAACTTGCCCGCCCTGCCGGCTGATAACAACCACGCCGTTGGCTCTCCCGCACCACAACAGCCAGCCGCGGCAAATACCCGTCAACGATCCCGAGCAGCTATCGCCGGTGCAATCGCCGCGATCGTCGCGGCCGGTGCAATCGCCGGTTGGTTTCTCCTCCGCAAACCGCGCGTTCTCACCGACAAAGACACCGTTGTCCTCGCCGATCTTGCCAACACCACGGGCGATCCCGTCTTCGATGGCACACTCCGGCAGGGACTCTCCGTGCAACTGGAACAATCCCCTTTTCTCAGCCTGATCTCCGAGGGGCGCATCCAGCAAACGCTTCGCTTGATGGGCCAGCCAACGGACGCGCAGCTTACTCCCGAAATTGCGCGCGAACTCTGCCAGCGCACCGGCAGCGCGGCGGTCCTCGACGGTTCCATCGCCAAACTGGGAAATCAATACGTTTTGGGCCTAAAAGCCGTCAATTGCGCCAACGGCGACGTGCTGGCAGAAGAACAAGCCACCGCCGACAGCAAAGAAAATGTGCTGAAGGCTTTGGCCGACGCTTCCTCCAAGCTCCGCTGGCGGCTCGGCGAATCCCTCGGCACCGTGAAAAAATTCAGCGCTCCAGTCGAACAGGTCACGACGCCTTCTCTCGAGGCCCTCCAGGCCTACAGCCTCGGCCGCACCACTATGATCGACAAGGAAGATCATCTTGCCGCCGTGCCACTATTTCAGCGCGCCATCGACCTCGATCCCAATTTCGCTATGGCCTATGCCTCCCTCGGCATGGCCTACTTCGAACTCTCCGAGAAAGATAGGCTCGCGGCTTTCCGCAAGGCTTATGAACTGCGGGATGGCGTCAGCGAACGCGAACGGTTTTATATTGAAGCCCACTACCACGACTACGTCACCGGTGACTGGGAGAAGGCCCGCGAAGTCTACGAGCTGTGGGCGCAAACCTATCCCCGAGACGATGTTGCCCACCTCAACCTGAGCGTTGACCAAGGCCATCTCGGGGACTTCGACAGAGCCCGTTCCGAAGCAGGCGAAAGCCTGCGCTTGTTGCCCGCGGATTGCATCAGCTATGGAGCCGTTGTGGGCGCTCTGATCAGCGGCGGGCACCCGGATGAAGCCCAAAAGATTGCCGGCGAGGCCAATGCGAAAAAGCTGGATTGCTTGCACCTGAATTACGCCCTATACGAACTTGCGTTTCTGCGCGGCGATACCGTCAAGATGAACCAGATCTCGGATTTGCCCCCGGCGAAGTATGGCACCGGGATTCTCACCATACAGGCGCGCACTGCCGCTTATTATGGCCAATCCAGGCGTGCCCACGAGCTATTCCGCTCAGCCGTAAACTCGGCCGGACAATCAAAGCGGCCGGAACTAACAGGTCTCTTGGAAATTCAAGACGCGGAGGCCCAGGCCCTTTTCGGCAACAGCGCGGCCGCGCACCAGCAAGCGGTCGACGCACTTGCTCACTCAAGCGGCAGCGACGTGCAAGGCATCGCCGCATTGATCCTGGCCATGACTGGCGATACCGACGGGGCAGATTCCCTAATTGATGATTTGGCCGACCGGTTCCCGCGGAACACCCTCGTTCAGGATAATTATCTGCCCGCGGCGCGCGCCCAACTCGCCCTGAACCGCAAGGCCCCTTCAAAAGCCATTCAAGCGCTAGACACCACGGCACCGTACGAGTTAGGGGACATGGACCACAGCAATACCGGCTATCCGATTTATTTGCGCGGTGAAGCTTATCTCGCCGCTCATCAGGGCCCCGCAGCCGCCGCCGAATTCCAGAAAATCCTCGACCACCCCGGCCTTATCTTGAACGATCCAATCGCCCCTCTCGCCCGTCTCGGCCTGGCCCGCGCCTACGCTTCCCAGGGCAACACCGCCAAAGCCAAGGCAGCCTATGGCGACTTCCTCTCACTCTGGAAAAACGCCGATCCCGACGTCCCCGTCTATCAGCAAGCCAAAGCCGAATTCGCAGCGCTGCACTAAAAGCTATCTAGCTTTGTCGACAGATGAAAGAATTTGTAGGGGCGGGGCTCGCCCCGCCCGCTGTCGCAGCACCACCAAACTCAATTTGAACGAGGTTGCCAACAAATCCGGATGGTAGAGTTCGGGCAGAGTCCATCTTATTGCGGCTGCCAGTCAATGGCGTACACCTCTTCGTTGCTGGCGTCGCGAGTGATCAGCAGAGAATCGTCCGGAGCCAGCCCGGCCCATTCTCCCAACGGTCCCCAGAACCTGTGAATCTCGGAAAGGCTGACCAGCCGTTCCAGCTTGCGATCCGAAATTCGGATTCGATAATAGGCGGGATCTTCGGAGAAGAAGCTGTCGAAATACAAATACTGGCCATTGTGTGACCAGCTCGGGTAGCCAATCGGCATCCTGATCAGCTCCGTCCATTTCTGCGCCGTAACGTCGAAGAGCATCAGCCCCTTTTCATCCCAGCTGATCGCCGCGATATACTTGCCGTCCGGTGAAACCCGTGGAGAAAAAAAATGCTCGGCGCCGGGCAAGTCGCTGACCTTCCGCGTTTGCAAATCCAGAATCGAAATCCCTCTCCCCTCCGTCCCCACATTGTTCACAGACAGCACGATTGACTTTCCATCCGCCGTCCAACCGGGGTCCACACCTGCGGGGGCGTCTGGGACAAGGTCTTCAAACGTGCCGCCACTTGTTGAAATCAGGTAAGCCCTCCAGTTCGCGTTCAGCATCCGGCCCATGAAAACAATCTGTTTCCCATCCGGTGACCATTGAGGTAGTCCAGCGAAGATTTTGCCCGGGGCAGTGAGCTGCATCCTTTCGCTGCCGTCCACCCGGCTTCGCCACAACGTCCTATCCGGAACGCTTACGTAAGCCACCCATTGCCCGTCGGCGGAAAATGCCAAATCGCTCACCGATAGACCGCCGAAGAACGCTCTGAAACCCGATGCTCCGTCGTAGCGCAACAGTTCGGCGCGTGGCCGTGCGCCTACTGCGAAAAACCTTTTTGCGTCCCGGCTGGGAGAGGGCGCCGTGAAATCCAACGGGCCGTTCGTCAACTGCAGCGCTTGGGGCTGCCGGTTCGACCAGAATGGGCGTTCACTCCAAACCCAAATATTGTTGTGACCTTCCCGGTAGCGCTCGAAGAGCAGATGCTTTCCATCTAATGTCCACTTGGCGCAGCAATCGCGTCCGCTATTGCCTCCGCTCGTGAAAATAGGGTGCGCCTTGCTCCCGTCGCGATTCGCCACCCAAATCCTGTTGCCGGCCGTCCGCCGATCTGTAACGGTATAACTGATTTTCTGGCCATCGGAAGAAACCGCCAGGTCTGTCGCGATGCCGTTGGTGGTAAGAATTTGGTGCACTTGGCTCCCATCGGCGGCGGCCTCATATACACCGTCCCCCTTGGAGAAAATCAGCCCTTGCGGAAAGGGCGTCAGGGCTTGCACAACCAGATCCCCCAGGCGCCGTGGCGCACCCGTTGGAAGCGGCAGCAACCAGATTTGCGCCTGTTTATTCATGTGATGGAATTCGCCCACCAGCAATGCCGAGCCATCGGGTGCAACTCCCGCGATCAGCGTGTTGGTAAAGGGCGTCTGCACTGTCGCTGTTTCTCCGCCCGCCGTAGACACCTGGCCAATTCCAAAATGGCCGGAATCATACTGACCGAAGTACAGCCGCTCCCCGTCCGACGATATGTTGTATTTCTGCCGCCCATCGCTGGTGATCTGCTGGTACCCGGTGATTCGTGGCACAGACAGCGGCCGCAACCAATAACCTCCCAGCAAGCCCACTCCCAACAAGATCGGTACAGGCAGATACAGAAGCAGCTTTCTTGCGGCCTGCTGCCGCGCGGTGCCGTGCCCGGGCAACCCTGCCAGCCCATTCCCACCGGCGTTTGTCCCGTTTCCATTGCTATCTGTTTGGGGCGCAACAATTGAGATTGCATTAGAGCTTGGCGCCTCATCCTGCACAGGCACCAGAAAACGATACCCGCGCCGGTAAAGCGTCTCAATGAACCGAGGATTGTCGGACTCATCGCCCAAGGCCTGCCGCAGCTTTTTTACCGCGCTGTTCAACCCCAAATCGAAATCGACAAACGTGTCTCCCGCCCATAACCGCTTCTGGATCTCTTCGCGCGTAACAATCTGCCCGGGCCGCTCCAGCAGCAGGGCAAGAATCTGAAAAGGTTGGTCCTGGATTTTGATCTTGATGCCGGACTTGCGCAATTCCTGCGAGGCAAAATCAACCTCGTAGAGGCCGAAGCGGGCGGCTCGTTTCACCGTCGTAAGCTCTTCCATCGCTCACCTCCCTGACTTTCCGGAAGTATACATTTTTGGCCCTTGCGCTGGCCCATTTGAAGAAGTCATCTTCTGCCGCATACCCTTTATTTCCTTGCTCTTAGAAGACCAGAATCGTTTCCCTTGCAGGTCAGCCCGCAACCATTGTCCTGCCATGCTTTGACGCACAGACTTCGCGAAAGACTGCCTTGGAATCGCGGTCAGTCTTGAGACGAATCAAAGCGAAAGGAAATATCATGAAAATCAGACTTCTGGCATCGGGCTTGTTCTTTCTGGGAGGGGTAATTTCAGCCAATGCGCAAACCGGCGGGGTACGCGTTAAGGTTCCGTTTGAATTCGAAATCGCCAACAAACACTTGCCCGCCGGGGAATATGTTGTCTCTTCCGAGCACGACCAGGTGTGGCTCCGCATTTATCGTGGCAACACCGTCGCCGTCGTGCAATCCAACCGCACCATGCACGACGGTGGCAAAACCGGAAAAGTGGTCTTTAATTGCTACGAAAAGCTTTGCTATCTTTCCAAGCTCTGGCTGCCGGACGCGGACGGGTCTCGGGAAATCATGACCTCGAAGTCAGAGAAGCAAGCGGCAAAGCGGAGAGAGCCTCAACAACTCGCCTTGTTGGCTGAACCCATCAGGCTAACCAGCACTAACTAGGCGCCACCTGGCCATCTCATAAGTCGCGGTTAAATTTGTAGGGGCGGGGCTTGCCCCGCCCACTGTAGCAGCACTACCAAACTCAATTTGGGCAAGGATCTCAATAGAACAAAAAATGGGCTTCAGCCCCGAAGGAATTACCTGGGGTCCCCCAACCTATTTACGAGATAATTTCCGGCCCCAGTCACTCGCCCGGGGGATCTGGCGCGCCTACGTGCATGTGAGCAAGGTCGTGCAGCGTCGACCTTTCTTCATCGCTCATTCCGCGAGTGAAATTTGGATCGTTCAGCCGCTGGTTGCGCGCCGACTCCGGCATGTTCTGTAATACGCTTAGCTTCTGTTTGATCACCTGTTGGCGGTCCCAGGGCATCTGCTTCATACGGGGCCATACATCGTTCTTGATGTGCTCACGCTGGTCCGGCGTCAGGTGACGCCAGGCATCTTCTTTCTGGCGAAGGTCCGCCCGCTGTGATGCTGGCATGTTGTCCCACTGATTGAACTGCTGGCGGATCCGGCTCTGCTTGTCCGGAGAAAGCCCCTGAAACGCCCTGCTGTTCTGCAGCACTTGGTCGCGCTGCCGCGGAGACAGGTCGCGCATTTGGTCCACCCACGGACGCGGCGCCCCAACACCAAATTGCTGTCGCGGCGTAGGAGCATAACCTGCGCCAGAGCCGTTTCGCACCCCGTTATGGTTATTCGCTCCATTATTGAAATTGTTGTGCGGCCCCTGATTCGGATGCTGCGCATTATACGGAGTCCGATTCGCGTTCGCCGGCGGGTGATTCGGATTCGATGGTTGCGGGTACGCTTGGTGCGATGACGGTGGGTGCGTCGGGGCTTGATGCGTTTGTGTCTGTGGAGCGGCCCCTTGATGCTGCGGCGGCCGGTCAGGATGCGGATTCTGCGCACCGCAAATCGCGGGAATCGCCACACTCGCGGCCATCGCCATCAACTTCACACCGAATTGGAGTTTCCCGCTCCGCATTTTCTTCTCTACTCTCCGCCTTCCCTTCTACCGTTCCTTACATCCGCTGCGGCTGCTGCGCCTCCGCATCGTCATCCTCAGGCCCCGGGGGAAGATCCTTCAGCGGCTCAAAATTCTGCAGCACGTCATGATCTTCCAGCACCGGCAAATCCTGCATCATCGCCTGGTCGTCATTCGGAATATTCGGCGCAATCGTCGGCGTACCAGTCCGATAGCCAAGCCACAGCGTCAGCAACAGCAGCATGGACGCGGCAAACGCAATCCGCGGCGAAAAGTGCATCCACGCCCACCAGCTGGCCTTGGCCGCGGGCTCGGCGGCCACTCGCGCATGCACCCGCATGTCAAATTCCGCCGAAGGCTCAATCAGCGGCAGCTCATCCAGCAGCCCGGCGACCGCGCTGAACTCGTTCACGCGCAGCGCGCACGGCGCGCATTCGGCCAGGTGCTTCTCCACATCCAGCCGCTCGCTTTCTTTCAGCCGCCCATCCACGTATCCCAGGATGCGGCTTTCCATTCGTTCACAACTCATAACTTCCTGCCTTCCTGCCCTTAGTGCCTTGCCTGTTGCGCCACCAGCGGGGCCAGTTCCACTCGCAGCGCCTCGTACGCCCGGAACAGCAGCGATTTCAGCGCGCTTTCCGAACAGTTCAAAATCTTCGCGATCTCTCCATAATCCAGCTCTTCATACTTGTGCAGCAGCACCGCCGCCCGCTGCTTTTCCGGCAATTTATCAATCGCGTGCCGGATCATTTTCCGCCTCGCATCCTCCACCAGGTGCTGCTCGATGTTCGGATGCTTTTCCGGAACATCCATCGTCCTCTCGTCGCCATCTTCCGCGTCCGCAGAGACCGGCGCATCGATCGATACTTCCAACTTCTGGTACCGGTTGTCCCGAACGGAGTTCAGCGCGAGGTTGGTTGCAATCCGGAACAGCCAGGTGGTGAACTTCGCGCTCGGTACGTAATCCTCCCGGGCCCGGTACACGCGCAGAAACACCTCTTGGGCCAGATCTTCCGCCTGCTCGCGGTTGCGCACCATGCGATACAGGAAGTTGACCAGTGGCGTGCGATAGCGCTGCAGCAGGAGCTCAAACGAGTTCCCGTCGCCGGCTTTCACATCCAACATGAGTTGGACGTCGGTCCTAACCATAGCCGCCACACTCTACCAAACACTTTTGTTCTCAAAAAGTTGCAGTTGCAAGGAAAGCGGCGGGGAAGACAAGGTACGGGTACTGGGCAAATCTAGAGATTGAATAACAGCTTTAGAATCAGCATGGTGGCGACACCCACAAAAACCAGCAACGCCATCCGCCAATTCGGTTCCTTATTTACTTCCGGCAGCAAATCCGTCGCGGCGACGTAAAGCGTCACTCCTCCAGACAAGGGCAGGGCGTACTTCAGTTGCGCCTGAAGCTGGCTGGTAAGCAACACGCCCGCTAGGGTAGCCGCGCCAAGCAGCCCCGCCGCTCGAATCGCATTGCGCTTGCTCTGGCTCTTCGCCATCACCACCGAAGCGACCGTGAAACCCTCCGGCAGCTTGTGCAGAAACACAGCAACGAAAAGCAGCACTCCGAGCCAGGTGGAAACCAGAAACCCAGAAGCGATCGCCACCCCATCAAAAAAAGTGTGAATGATCAGTCCGAGAAAAATGGCGCTTTGCGCGTGACCGTGCTGCATCTCTTCAGTGTGCGTCTCTTCGCCAAAATGAAAATGCGGCGCAATCGTATGTTCGAAAAGATGAACCAGGAAGAATCCAACCAGGACGTAAATGAGCGCGCTTTCTCCGCCCAGGTGAACCGATTCCGGAATCACTTCCAGAAACGCCACCGAAAGCATGTACCCCGCGCCCAGCGCCAGAAAATATTGCAAATACCGCCGCGGCCACTCCCGGTAAACCACGAAATACCCGCCCAGCAGATTCCCGCCCGCGGCGATGAGCCCGAGAAACGCGGCGAGTGCGGTTCGGAGTGCGAGATCGTTAGACATTTCCGCTATCAGTAGCACCGTAGCGCTGGAGAATTGCAATCGCCGCTGAGTTCTTATATGAATGCGCGATTGCTAAAGCCGTCGTTCCGTCATTAGCTCTTGCATTGGGGTCCGCTCTATGCTGGAGCAACTGAGCAACTAAATTGGCGGAAGGAGCATTGACTCCGGTTACTGTCCGCCCTTGGCCTTCAATGTCTGACTCTGCGTCAATTGAGAGATGTAATGGCGTCCAACCAGACGAGTCTCTGTAGTTTGGATCGGCGCCGTTCTCGAGTAGCCAGGCTGTGGATTCTACAGACAGATTCTCTACGGCGTAATGAAGGGCTGTCCAACCGTTGTCTCCGTATCTAGCATTAATGTCGATACCAGAGGACAACAACTCTTTTGCAATATGAAAATCTGCGTTCATCACGGCTTCAACAAAAGCATTGGGAGCATCCACAGGTAGCCACCATCCAATTGCGTCCGAAATGAAGACTAATGTTCATCCACTGTGTCGGAAAAGGATGACATCGCCTTCTTTCACGATGTACTCTTTCCCTTCGAGCCGCACCTGAGCCTTTTCCTTCGCGGCGGGGATGCTCCCCGCCGCCAGCAAATCAGCGCAGCTAACAACTTCCGCGCGAATAAAACCCTTTTCAATATCGCTGTGAATCTCCCCCGCGGCCTTCACGGCATTCGAACCCTTGCGAATCGTCCACGCCCGAACTTCCGGTTCGCCCGCCGTGAAATACTGGATCAGCCCCATCAAATCATAGGTCGCGCGAATCAACCGGTTCAGCCCCGGCTCCTTCAGCCCGTACGAAGCAAGCAGTTCCGCCGCTTCCTTCTCTTCCATCTCCGCCAGTTCCGCTTCCAGCCGTCCGCAAACCGCAACCACCGCGGTATTCGGCCTGCCCTGCAACGCCGCGAGCTTATGCTTTTCGACAGCCTTGTCCATATCGGCCGCCTCATCATCGCCAAGATTCAGCACATAAAGCATCGGCCGCTGCGAAAGAAACAAAAACCCGCCGATAGGGCGCCGCTCTTCGGCCGTCAATTCCAACTCGCGCAAAGGTTTCTCGGCCTCCAGATGCGCCTTGCACTTTTCCAGAACGTTTTTCTCCAGCTCCAGCAGCGGGTCTTTCTTTTTCTTCAGGTCCTTCTCCACCCGCTCCAGCCGCTTCGATATCTGGTCATGGTCCGAAAGAATCAGCTCCAGATCCAGATTGGTCGCGTCGCGCAATGGATCAATCCCGCCCTCCGAATGAGGCACGCTCGGATCGTCAAACACCCGGATCACATGCGCAATCGCATCCACGTCGCGCAGCGTAGCCAGGCTCTCGCGCATCCGCTCCTTCTGCACCCCCGGCAAATCCACATATTGCACGGTAGCGTAAGTAATTTTCTTCGGGTTATAGAGCTTCGCCAATTCCAGCAAGCGCGGCTCCGGCACCTTGGCTACCCCAACGTGGGCCGTCTGCCCACCTTTGGCGTCAATCTGCGCCTTTGTGAGTATTCGAAACAGCGTGGTCTTTCCAACCTGCGGCAGTCCAATAATTCCTGTTTGCATAAACTATGAATTTTAGCACACCCAGCGGCTCTTCCCCCGCATCCGAAATGTATCGCTTACCAACGCGATTTCTCCGTGCTATGTTTTTTCGCCACCTATGACCATCAACACTCCACCAAACAATCTTGCTTTTGAACTCTCCGACGCCGTCCGCCACCTCTCCGAACGCGACGAAACTTTGCGCGCCTTGATCCCCGAGGTCGCTCCCTTCCACATCGACGTCGCCGACGCCCAATCCCCCTACGAGGTCCTCCTCGAATCGATCGCCTACCAATCCATCTCCGGCAAAGCTGCTGCCACAATTTTCGGCCGCATTAAAGCCCTGGGCACGGACGCCCGTCCGCCCTCGCCTCAGCAAATGCTGAAGCTCCCACCAAAGAAATTGCGAAAAGCCGGCCTGTCCGGCGCAAAAGTTCTCGCCATGAAAGACCTCGCCCAAAAATCGCTCGACGGAATCGTGCCATCCCACGACGAAGCGCTCCAACTCTCCGACGACGAACTCGTCGAACGCCTCGTCTCCGTCCGCGGCATCGGCGCCTGGACCGTCGAAATGTTCCTGATCTTTCGCCTCGGCCGCCCGGACGTGCTCCCCATCCACGACCTGGGTGTGAAAAAAGGCTGGTCCGTCGCCTACGGCAAAAAGTACATGCCCAAGCCCAAAGAACTGCTCGAATTCGGCGAACGCTGGCGTCCCTATCGCACAGTCGCAAGCTGGTACATGTGGCGCGCCTTCGAACGCGCCGGCTACAAAGTAACCAACAAGATTCGTCCGAAACCCATCCGAAAAAAGAAAAACCGCAAAGCGAACGGAAAGAAGAAAGGCAGCAAATCTAATACGCGATAACAGTTCATTCGCTTTTCCCGCGCAGTGAAAAACTTTGGAAGGCTGCTGAAGAAATCCTTTTCTTTAGGAGGCCGGGGCTTCAGCCCCGGCGTAAAGGCCACAATCTCAACGGGCTTTAGCCCCTGAAGACGACCGGCGTTTTTCAGCAACTTGCTAGAGCTTTATGGTTTCGCGAACCAGCAAATACATCCCTGCAAGTCCCAACAGCAACACCGCCCCTTCGAACGCCACCGAGCGGTGATGCAACCGGTTGAACTCCACCCTCCGCGGATCCGTCTCCGGCGTGTTCTGCACCGACACCATTTCCCTCTTCAGCGCCTCCATCCGCCTGCTCACCGTAAACTGCGACGCCGCCGTCAGCAACACCATCAGCACAACGCACAATGCCGCAGCGCTCGTGAAGCTACCAAAATCGTGAGTGCGCGCCAACCGCGCCACCAAAAACACCAATCCAAGAAAAATCCCCGCAAAATGCAGCCGCCCCAGCGCAAATCCCACCATCATCCCCGCCGCATCCCGGTTCCCCAGAATCGCAAACGCCCCCGGCGCCACCACAAAACTCAAAAACGCATCCGCCCCCAGCCACAGGCTCAAACTTAGAAACTCAATCGTTCGAAAAAAAGTTGTCACCTAGGATTCCCTTTAAATCGTTCTGAAGCGAAGAGCGCCGCTCAATACGGAAATACAAGAACAACGGAATGCACAAGCTCCGGGGGACGGACTTACCATTCGATTCGTTGGATACCGCTTACCGCATCAAAGTGCCGATCCCTGCTCAGCAACGGTAATTTATGTTGCCTGCACAAAGCGGCAATCCATATATCATTCGGCGGGATGGGCTTCCCCACTTTTCGAAGTTCCAGTGAGACCTCCGCATATCTGTGTGTCGTGGATTCATCGATATCCAGAACTCGACTGGCGAGAAGGAATTCGTCCAGCCATTGTCGATACCTCAAAAATTCACGCGATCGAGCGATCCCGGATCGATACTCTCCAATTGCAATCACCGGAACAGCAATTCCCTTCGCTGTGCCGAGCAGTCCGCGAATCCTGTCGCGCTCATCCGCGATGGCGGAAAGAGCGTTGGTATCCACGATCACCGGGGAATTCCTTACTTCCACATATCTTCGTCGATGGTTTCAAAGGCTTCTTCGATGAATTTGTCGATGCGTTTCGTTTCCTCGTGGAGGTCCTTCAGTTTCCCGATGTGTTTCATCCAGGGTTTTTCATCCCCCGGGCTGGGTTCGCGCAACTTCTGCTCCACCGCTTCCGTGACGAATTGCCGCAAAGGGATGCCCCGCTCGGCAGCCTTGGACTTCGCTCGCCGAAAAACGCTGTCCGGAATTTCCATGGTGGTCTTCATTGAACTCATTCTCCCATATTTATGGGAGGTGGGCAATATGGGGTCAGGCCATTAACGCGAACTTGCTCGTCCACAAAATCCAGCATAGGGTCCAGGCGAAGTAAACTAGGTGTCCATGAGAGACCCGATCCGACTCGACCGCGTGTTCTTATTTCAAGATCAGCTAAATTTCCTGATCCCTCATGATTGGTTGGAAGGGGAATCGGAGGACTCTGAAGACTATCTTTACCACGCTCCGGAAACCGATTCAGGTTGGCTTAGAGTCTCACTGATCACTCTGAAACTTGGGAATGAGACCCCTGACGAGCGACTTCTTCGACTGCAAGCGAACTGGCTCGAAGACTCCAACGTTGCGGTTTATGCAGAAGAAGAGTCAGGCAACATCATCAAAAAATGGGAGAAAGATTCGATCGAGAATGGCGACCTCATCCACGTTTATCACTGGTGCGTCGCCAATACCGTGCCACCTAACTTTGTTATGGAAGCCGTTTTCACCTATAGCATCCTTGACACCCGCAAGGCAGAACCGGAAACCATTGAGACGGTAGAGCTTGTAGAACAGTTAGTCGGAATTGCAAAATTTGCACCGCGAGCGCTAATTCAGTAAGGAATTCAGCCGGCCTCAGTGTTGCGCCTCAACAGACTAGACATCGTTTTGGGCACATGGATTTGGAACTATGGTGGGGTGACCGTGCATGGAATTGTAATATTGAAGGATGGTGGGCGATAAAGGATTTGAACCTTTGACCTCTCGCGTGTGAGGCGAGCGCTCTAACCGCTGAGCTAATCGCCCGTCTGCTAACGGGTGCCCTTTGCAGGGAAACATTGCTGCAATCGAAAGAAACGCTTCAGCAACAACGCTCATCTATTTAAGCAGGAACACCTGGGGTTTTCAACCGATGCCGACCGCCACCTCTCACGTGGTTTCTCAACTGCAGCGCTCCATCGCCCGCGCGATTTTCGGGAAGGAAGACGTCATCCAGCTTTCCCT
>DATHOY010000243.1:0-4139 GCA_035484435.1 Vulcanimicrobiaceae bacterium
GGATGATCGCCATCACGATCATCAACTCGATCAGCGTAAACCCGCGCTGAACCGTAGCCCGCCATCCGCTAGCTGATTGGATTTTCATCTGTCGAGAGTTCATCCTAGTCAGGCGCAAAAACACCGATTCTCTTACCAGTCCGAGTACTTTGTTCCGTCCATCGCCGTGCCTGTAGATTTCGAGTAGACATCAAACACATCCTGTCCGCCCCAGGAAGTCGTATCCGTATCATCCTGCACCGAACGCATGCCCCAATCCGAGGTGCCGGTCATCGGGTCCTTCGGAATTTGGCGCAGGAAACGAACGTGCTCGCTCTTCGCGCCGGTTAACTGAACGCCCTTCACCAAAGTATCGAGATCCGGCGGATAGCCCTCGGTCCCAGCTTTCACCTGAATCAGGTTCTTGTCGGCAGCGTCCTTATAGCGATCAATCGCTGTCCGCATTTCACGGAGATCGTAACGAAGGTCCGCTTCTTTTCTGCGCTTGATCGCCACGCGCGCAAGCGGCACCGCGATCGCTGCAAGAACGAAAAGAATCGAACACGCCAGGATCAACTCGATCAGCGTGAAGCCGGCGGCAAGCGCCCGAATCTTCCGGGAACCGTGATAGCGGCGCGACGGTTGCGATATAAAGGCGCGAGAACCTAGTAAGCGAGAGGCCAGATTGCGATTTGCTCCGCTCATCGCGCCTCACTGCACCTGAATGGCGGCTTCTCCGGATACCATTGGAATATTTCGATGTTGAGAATCATGCGCGTTGACCTGAAGAATCTGCAGCACCGTGTTACCTGGCGCCACCGCCCGTACAACGATTCCAAGCAGCGTTCCGGTTCCATTCACTCCGGGGGTGTTTGGCTGGCGGGTCGCAGAAATAATCACTTCGCCGCGCTGTTCGTCAATTCGCTGGACGATGGCAATTTCCTGCGTGCCGCCGGACAAGAACCCGCCGTTGCGCACTTCTTCCACTTGCACCACGGCCGGGTTGTAATGAATGAGCAAGGGGATCGAATAGAGATCGGTTACGTTAGAGACGCTCAGCCCCAGCGTCGTCTTGTCGCCCGGCTTCATTGCCACACTGGGCGGATCAAAATGGAGTTGAGCCGCGGGAGCCGCTCCGCCCTGGAGGTTCGTTGCTGCTACGCCGGGCGCAGTTGCGGAAGGCGCCGGATTCGCGGCTGAAGGAACAGCCTTCGTGCCCGAATCAACATCGGCGTCGCCCCGGTACACCCGCACGTTCGAATCCGTTCCCGCCGCCATCGTTCGTAGATTCGCAGCGCTGATCGAGGGCAACCGTATAATGTGCGGCGTCAGCACGATCAGCACTTCCTGGTCCACAACATTGGTGCTGTTATCGGAAAACAGATATTTTGCCAACGGCACGGCCACCAGGCCGGGGATTCCGTTCTGACTCTTCGTCTCGCTGTGCTGAATCAGACCGCCCAGAACGCTTACCTCACCCTCTTTCAGCCGAACATCGTGCTCGATTTTGTTCTGCGAAATAACGGGCTGTTGGATGCCACCGATATTGGTGAATGAAGCGATCGAGGAGATGTCCACTGTCAGCTTCATGCTCACTTCGTTGTCCGGATGCACTCTCGGTGTCACGTCAACGTTCACGCCCACATCCAGATACTGAAACTGCGTGTTCACCAGCGGGTTTACAACGCCCGCACCGCCGCCCACGCCCACTCCTACGCCCGCTTGGAAGCTGCCGGTCGCCACGGGAACCCGCTGGCCGATTTTCAGTGATGCCTTCTGGCCGTCCGTAATCCGAATCTCAGGGTCCTGGATGATCTTTGTCTTGCTGTCCGTTGCGATTGCGTTCGCGGTGGCACCTGGAAGCGTGATGCTGTAATCAGCCGTCGAAAGATGCTGCAAATTGTTCAACGTGATCTGCGGAATCGTTGTGCCGGTGCTCGTCGTCGACGTAGTCGAGGTGGTCGATGTAGTTGACGTTGTGCTGGTCGTACTCGTCGTGCTGTTCGGCTGGACGGACGCTCGCGGGGTGAATGCGAGCGAAACACTCTGACCCGGCAGTATGCCCAGGTCCCTCAACCGCGAGATGTTTGCCGACATCACCTGCACGTGGATCAGCACTTCCGGCTTCGATTTATCGATATCGCGAATAATCTTGCCTGCCAGCACCAGTTTGTCCGGCGTGTCGCGAATCACGATGGCGTTTTGCGAGTTCACCTGCTGGATGCGCCGCAGATCAAGCAACTGCCGAAGGCCGGTAACAATTTCCGTTAGATCCTGCGGCGTCAAAGTGTTGGAAACGTAGAACGTTTTCACCACTTCATCTTCCACATCTTTTCGCTTCTGAGGGTTATCGGGCGCCACGAAGATCACGCTGGGCGTGATCGGTTTCCAGAAAGATTTGCTCTCCATCGCCACCGCATCGAGCGCCTGCTCGAGCGTCACGCTGGGCAGCTCGGCCGTGATCCGCCTCGACGTAAAGTCCGGATCGAATATCACGCTCAGTCCTGCCAGCTTGGCGATGGTCTCGTATACCACGCGCGTATCGTTCGTCATTTTCAGGTTGATGGGTTCGCGCGAAAGGGGCTTGAGTTCGGGAGGTTCCGAAAGCATCCCGTCATCTTGCGGGTTGTAATTCATCGCCTTGGGAGCTTCGGCTGCGTTCTGCGCCGCGATCTTCTCGAGCGTCCGCCTCACTTCCTGGTCCGCAATCGAACTCGAAGGATCAACCGCCTGCGCCTTTTCGAACTCGGTCAGCGCACGCTGCAGGTCCCCCTTTTGCTCAGCCGCTCGGCCCTGCCGGACGTGGAATTGACCGTCCTCGAACCGCATCTGCGAGGCGCGGAGCTTATATTCTGCGTTCGTGGGGTCGGCGCGCAGGGCTCGCTCGTAGTACACCAGCGCCGTGTCGTAATCCTGCACCGCTTCGGCCTTTTTGCCTGTTTGGAAGTCTGAATTGGACTTCGGGCATCCCACCAGCAGCGCCGCAATGAGCGCCATGGATGACCCTAAGATGAGGATTTGAAAGGGAGTTCTGGGATGTCTGGGGTTTCCGTTGCCGGAACCCACTGCGCGCACTGAAGATATTAGACCGTTTCTACAAAGCAAAAACGCCCTCCACAATCGGCTGTCTCAGGACTCAACTATCACAGGACTTGGAAAGTCTAGCACCCGCTCTGTGATGCGGCAACAAATCCCCGCGTTGCCGTACTTAGAAACTAATACCCTCGCCGCGGCTTTTTGTTGCGGATACATGAACAATCGAGGGTGGTTGGAACTCGGGGCGAATCCGCGACTTGCGAGTTGTCTCACCCGGCGGCTATCATGTTTGATTCATGAAATCGGCCGAGAAGAAACAGCAATACGAAGGCGTGAAGATCGTCGCGCAGAATCGCACGGCTTCCTACAACTACACCCTTGGCGACAAGTTCGAGGCGGGGCTCGTGCTCGTTGGAACCGAAGTGAAGACCCTTCGGGAAGGCAAGGCCGCCTTGCGGGATGCCTTCGCCGAGATTCGTGGCAGCGAGGCGTGGCTGGTGAATTCTCATATTCCCGAGTATTTGCCAGGCGGTTCCCGGAACCATGACCCGCTCCGCAAGCGCAAGCTTCTCCTGAACCGGCGCGAGATCGAAAAGTTGCAGGTTCAGATTCAGCAGAAGGGCATGACCATCGTTCCGCTAAAGTTCTATTTCCGCGACGGGATGGCCAAGTGCGAGCTCGCGGTCGGTAAAGGCAAGAAGTTCCACGACCGCCGCGAATCCGAAAAACAAAAAGAAGCAAAACGGGAAGCCAGCGAAGCGATCAGCCGCTCTCGGCGCCGCTAGAACAACACCAAAATCAAAAGAACAACGATAAAATCAAACACAAAACGTAAGACAAAATCGAAAGGACACCATGCAGATCCAGATCGACTCCCAGCCGTACTCTTCAATTCAAGCCGATGCGCTCGTCACCTATGTTTTTGAAGGCGACAACAAAGTAGACGGAGTTCTTGCCGATATCGACCGCCGCATGACGGGCGGACTTGCCACCTTGGTCACGAGCGGCGAAATCACAGGAAAAGCTCTCGAAACCGTGCTGCTGCATTTCCCCGAAGGCATGGACGCGAAGCGCTTGCTCCTCGTCGGGGCAGGGAAGCCCGGGAAATTCGCGGTTGGCGACCT
>DATHOY010000244.1:0-4488 GCA_035484435.1 Vulcanimicrobiaceae bacterium
TTGTCCGTGGTGGTCTTAACCGCGCGCACCTCCACCTCGTCTTTGTCCCAGCCTTCGATCCGCACCGTGCCATTGATGTTGCTCAGCTCCAGGGTGCCGTCGGGCTTCAGATGATAGGTTTGCGCGAATTCGCGCGTCACCCCAAAACACGCGGGCAGGGCGAGCAGGGACACGGCCGAAAGAGTCAGACCAATCGAACGGATTGCGGAGCGAAACTTCATACAGCCTCCTTCGCGGACTACCCCGAAACTACCCCCAGGACGACCGACAAATCCGAACCGCCGACCCCAGCCCTACACACTAGCGAAGCTGGAAGTTAAAAGCCAATGTTGATATTACGTCCACCTTGTTGCCGCAAATCCCCGGATTCGCGCGCCATTGACGTAACGCGGTCATCGCCGCTTCCACCAGCGCCGGCTCCCCTTCTATAACTTTTTCCACTTCCAGCGTTCCATCCGTTTTCGCTCGCACTTGCAGCCGCACCACGCCCTGGATTCCGGCGCGCCGCGCCATCTGCGGATAATCCGGCGGAGGCGAATTGATCAGGCGCTTCTTGAATTCATCCGGCTCTTCACGAACTCCACCCAGGAAGGTCACTTGCAGGCGGCTCTTCCAGGAGCCCCACCAGTCCGCGCCGCCCGTGCAAGACCCTGCGCTTATTGTGGGTTGCGTGGGGACAGGAATCACTCTGGATTGCGGGTCTTCAAATCCCATCTGGCTTAATTTTTGCTCCAGTCGGCGTCTCTGCTCATCCTGCAACGATTGCCGGAGAGCGGTCTGCTCGTCGACATACTGCAGGCGAATTTTGCCGGCGTTACTCTTCAATTTCAAAATTGCCCCGCCGCCATTCAAGGCTCCGGAGGCGCGCACCGGCCCGTCCTCGCGCGCCTCCAGATTCAGTCCAAGAGCCGAATCCGCTTCGATACGATCCGCGCCGCCATTTTCCACGCTGGCTTCGATGGTGACCGCGAGGTTGCGCGGAAGAAAAACGACGATGTCGCCGGTACCGGAAGAAAGCTGCGATGGCCCGGGCAGACGCACGGGATGCGAAGAGTCGCCGGAGTCGGGCGTGATCCATGCCGTGATGGTGCCGTTGCCGGTTGCCGCGCGAACAACGTTCGAAACACGCGTCAGGCAGATGCCGCCCCCGCTGGTTTGCACTTCCATCGGGCCGGAAACATACATTACGCGAACGCCACCGCCAGCCGTTTCCGCGTGCACCGAGCCATGCACTTCGCCGAAATCGATCTGGCCGCCGCCGGTGCGAACGCCAACCAGCGCGCCCGCCTCGCCAACGGTTATGTTGCCGCCGTCGGTTTCCAGTTGCGCGGTGCCGCGGATGTGAGCGGCGCGAATGTGTCCGCCGCCGGTGCGAATCTTGGCGTTGCCAGCGACGTCGCGGGCCTGGATGAATCCGCCGGCAGTGTAGGCATCCAAATCGCCCGCGATGTCGAGCACGGTGATGTGCCCGCCCTGGGTTTCAATCTTTGCGACGGGAGCGGAATCCAGTTTGGCAAGGTGGTCGACTCCGCCGACGCGGCCGGTGGTGACGTTGCCGCCGTCGGTCACCAGCAGCGCGTGCCCGCCGATATCACCGGTTTCAATGTCGCCGGCACCCGTGTGTACTTCGACCGAAAAATTCGCCGGGACATAAACGGTGAATTGCACCCAGAACTGGGCGTTGCGTCCCGCGATGCTGCGCAGTCTGGGGAGCAGGCCGCTCAAGGAAATCGTGCCGCGAGTCTCGCGGAAATTCAGGACGTAGCGGCTAAAAAGAGTTTGCGAAAGCGGTTCGTGCGCATCCGTCTCCAGGTGAACGGTGTAGCGCACGGCCGGGGGCGCACCGGTGGGTTGGGGCAGAATGTGCACCGAGCCCATGTCCGCAATCAGGGAAAATGTGCGCGCGTCGCCCGCGGGCAATTCCCCGGTGCGATCCGCCGAGAGGTGGGGTGGAACATTTTCGGCTTTGCAAACGCGGCAGAAGACGCAGGAAGTGGCCAGGCACAATGCCACTGCGAAGCTCGCGGCCATCAGCCACGGCAGAAATCTTCCAGAAACGTTGTCGCGAGAAATCGCTTTCATCGGTTCGAGATCTTAATCCAAATCCGTTGCGCCGGGTTACTGGTCGCCGCGCGCACTCAGTTGGCGCAGGGCGGCGGCGCTCCGCAGCCGAACGTAGCTGCTGGGGTCGCTGCGTCGCAGATCTTCCAACGTCATGATCACACCCGTCATGGACACTTGATGTGCTTTCCCGTTGGGCATCGCCGGAACCGTGTTTCCGTCCGGCATGGACGGCATTCCCGGCACCATCATCGGCAGGCTATTTCCGTTGCCTGGTTTTTCAAGCGAGTTCACCAGCAAATTGACGGCTTCCACGCGAACTCCCGGATTCGAATCGTGCTTCAGGGTATCGAGCAGCAAGGCCCGAACGGCCTCTTCGGAAGCGGACTCGCGTAACGCCTCCAGCGCTTTCAGGCGAACCGCAGGATTCTGATCCTTGCGCGCCGCGGCCAGCAGCGCCTCACGAACGTCGGAGTCTCCCGAGCGCGCCTTTAGCGCTTCCAGGCAATCGAGCCGCATGCCAGGATCAAACCGATCGCCGCTCTTGACCACATAGGTGACAACGCGGCGAACGTCGGAATCGTCCAGGCTGCCCGTGAGTTCCACGGGTTGTTCCGCGTTCAATTCCACACGCACGTTTTGTGCTGCGCTGCCCACGGAGGGCGAGAAATTTATCCCGGCTACCCGTATTTTGGAAAGCTGGTCATCGGTAAGGTGCGGGCCCGGATGCACATTGACCGCTTCATCGAGAGGGTTCACGGCATTGCGCGAAAAATACCATTGGGAAGCCTGCAGGCCGATCAGAAGCCCAAGCGCTACCAGCACCGCGCCACTCCACGCGGGGCGAAGCGCCATCCAACGGCGAAACGCGCCGAAGACCGGCGTTTTTTCCAGGACCGGAGGACGCACCAGATCGTCGAGAGTTTCCGCAAGTTCGCTGCGACATTGCGAAAGCAGCACGCCAGCGGAATCCAGGCGGTCGGCATTCTGGGGGAGGGTAGCAAAAAGGGTCTGTAAATTCTTTTCTTCAGAGAGCTGCGCGCTGCACGAAGCACAAACAGCGAGATGTTGCTGGACCAGTGTCAGTTCACTGGCATCCAGTTCCCCGCAGACATAAAAAACCAGCAGCGGCGCAACCTGCTCGCAGGCGTTCTTGAGTTCTGCCGGTGTCATCGGAGCTCTCCCAACTGGCTGCGGAGCTTCCGAGTGGCCCGGAAGAGCGAGTTCTTAACGGTTTCTTCGCTGGTGCCCAAGGCGTCGCCAATGGCGCGCAGTTTCAAGCCCTGATAGTGCTTCATTTCGAAAACAATGCGCTCGCGCGGAGACAGCCGCTCCATCGCGTGGGCCAGTCGCGTCTTTATTTCCTGGCCGATCAGATGGCGCTCAGGATCGGAAGACGGCCGCTGTTCCTTCTGGCGCTCAAAGAAATCGGTCATGCCTTCTTCATAGTGCGCGGTATGCAATTCGGGGGCTTGGTCTTCAGGGCGCGCCTGGCGGCGGCGAAGGTGGTCAAGGCAAACGTTGGTGACGATGCGATAGAGCCAAGTATAGAAGCTGCATTCGAAGCGGAATCGGTGGAGGTTGCGGTAGACCTTCAGGAAGGCTTCCTGGTAGACGTCCCGGGCGTCCTCCGTGCGCTTCATCAGGTTCAGGGCGAGGCGAAGGACGTCGCGGTCGTAGCGCCGCACCAGTTCCTCAAACGCAAGGCGGTTCCCGGCCTGAGCTTCCTGGACAAGGGCGCGCTCTTCAAGTTGAGTCAAGGAGGTCCCCGATGCCAGCGCGGCACTGGATGTGCCGGACCGGCCGCTATCGTCAGCCAACGCAAAAGCCAAACGGGGTAGAGGCATCGCTTGTTTCTCTCTGCCGACTCTTGTGTAATCACTTGAAACAAGAGACTTTAGTGAATCGGCGGACGGCCTGTTCGAAGGCTACACGACCGATACACTGGTTGGACGCTTGGGAGTCGCTTTTGTAAGCAGGTCCCCAGTGCACAACCGCAACCACCACGGACCACTCCACTCACCCTGTTCGATGCCGGAAGCCATTCCCCGGTATGTCTGTGACCTCACACGGAAGCACTCTGCTTGTCCCCCATCCGCCAAGCCACCAGCGGCCATCCCAGCAGAATAACCAGCGCCGCCACAACCAGATAACCCTGCGACCGATAGAATCCGTCGGGTTGGGAGGTCAGCTCCACCGCCCCTCCCAGCATGGCCAGGCTTGCCGCCGCCAGGAAGCATCCCAACAGATTGAATCGCACAACCCGCCGGAACCCGAAGACAATGACGGCCATAATCAGCCCGGAGGCCAGCAATTGTTTCGTGAAATCGCCTGGGCTTCCCCAGTCGGAAACCAGGGCCGCAACCAGCGCAAGAAACAAAACCAGCCTCAGCCAACGCACACGAAGCTCTGCTCCTAGATACGCTG
>DATHOY010000245.1:0-11661 GCA_035484435.1 Vulcanimicrobiaceae bacterium
CTTCCAACTCTTTAGCAGTTTTTTACGTGGAGCAAGTCGCCCTAAATCGCCACGTGACACCGCAATTGCGGCTAACCTATTTATGCTAGAACGCGAACTGATTGTCAAGGCGAAACTTACGGGCACTATGACAAGAAGCCCAAAGCTAGCCTTTTCACGTCCAAGTGAGAGGTGCACCAAAGTTCCAGTGAGACCCGTCCGTACGGCCAGTTAACGCCGACGCGCATCCAAGGTAACTAGAAACTCCGCGCATTCCCCGGTGTTATACTTTGCGCAGGTGGACTGGGCCACGGATATAGATAGGAGCCAGATTGTATGGAGCAGTCAACAAATAACAAGGTGAATTGGAGCAACCGGCGCACGTATGTGGCCGCCGGACTGATCGCAGCGACTCTTTCGGTGGGAATTCTGATCGGCACAGTGGTCTCGGGCAAGGTTTCCGCCATGCGGTCGTTCACGTTCGCAGGAACCAACGCCGCGCCGCTTTCCCTGCCTGACCCGATTCCTTCCTCGAACAGCTTTTCGGGGATCGTCAATCGAGTCGAGCCGGCCGTCGTCAACATCGCCACCACCCAGGTGATGGACCGCAAATCCAAGCGCCATCATGCGGGCGAGGAAGACGACCCCAGCGAAGATTTCTTCTTTCATTTTTTTGACGGGCGCCCGGACAACGGCCCCCGGGCGGAGCGCAGCCTTGGCTCCGGCGTGATCGTGGACAAGAGCGGATTCATCCTGACGAACAATCACGTCGTCGAGCAGGCCACCAAGATTCAGGTGCAGCTCAATGGAGACACCACCAAGTACACGGCCAAGGTTGTCGGCGTGGATGAAGCGACTGACCTGGCGGTGATCAAGATTAGTGCGGGCAAGGAACTGCCGTTCGCGAAGCTTGGCAATTCCGAAGGCGTGCAAGTAGGCGATTGGGTGTTGGCGATTGGCAGCCCCTTCGGCCTGAATGCGACCGTTACCGCTGGCATCATCAGCGCGAAAGATCGCGCCGGCATCGGGCAACAGTTCCAGCGCTTCCTGCAGACCGACGCGGCGATTAACCCGGGCAACTCCGGCGGACCGCTGGTGGATATGGCCGGCCAGGTAATCGGCATCAACACGGCGATCATCACGGGCAGCCGCGGGTACGAGGGCGTCGGCTTTGCGATGCCGTCTTCCACCGCAATCAGCGTGTACGACCAGATCATCAAAAGCGGCCGGGTGACGCGCGGTTCCATCGGCGTCAGCTTCCAGGAAGAGCTCGGCACCAACCAGATTACGTTAAAGTCGCTGGGCGCGCCGTATGGCGTGGTGATTGAAGGCGTCGAACCCGGCAGCCCGGCGGAGAAGGCCGGCTTGAAGGGCGGCGACGTGATCACCTCGGTCAACGGCACGGCGGTGAAGACGGGCAACGACCTGGTGAACCCGATCGCCTCGGCTCCCATCGGCAGCAAGGTGAAGATCACCTACTTCCGCGACAAACAGATGAAGGAGACTTCGGCCACGGTTGAGGACCGCACGCGCGTGTTCCCGAACACTCAAGGCCGCGTGAGCAGCACTCCCGACGAGAACGCGCCGGCGGAATTTGGCCTGCACGTTGAGAATCTGACTCCGGTGCGCGCGCAGAAGGTGGGCATCGAAGGGCAGAAGGGCGTGGTGGTCAGCGAAATCGAACCGGCCAGCTTCGCGGACGATACCGGGTTCCAACCCGGCGACGTCGTTTCCGAAGTGAACGGCACGGCCGTGGCTTCGGTGGAAGATTATCGTAAAGCCATCTCCAAGCTGAAACCAGGTGAGAACGTGGTATTTAAGATCCTGCGCCGCAACGGGGATCGCGTGATGACCATGTTCCTTCCGGGCGTGGTTCCAGCGGACTCCAAACAATAGAGCGGCATATTCACCCAGCTATGCGCACACAGCGGAATAACCGTCGAATGACAGGCCTGATTCTTGCGGCAATGGCCGTGGGCAGCTTGACGCTGCCCGCGGCTGGAGCCGTTCAGACCACGACGAGTGCGCGCAAGACGACGCACAAGCCCGCAACTGGCACGGTCTCTTCAAAGACCACGACCGGCACGGCAAAGAAATCGATCAAGACGGGGAAAAGCTCCAGCAAGAAGAGCAAGCGCGTGAAGGGGCAGGCCGCGCCCACTGCGGACCGCATCAATGAAATTCAGGGCGTGTTGGCGAAAAATGGCGCGTATGCCGGCGAGCCTTCCGGGAAGTGGGATGACTCGACTGTCGAGGCCATGAAAAAGTTCCAGGCATCGCACGGCTTGAACCCCACGGGGAAGATGGATGCTTTGACCCTGCAGAAGCTGGGTCTTGGTTCGGAAACGGCCGGAATGGGCGTGCCCACGCCTCCACCGAATTCGACGAACCGGCTGCTTTCATCGAAGGTGCAGCGCGACGAAGTGAAGAATGAGCCCGAGTAAGCTTGATAACCTGAACTTACCGACCTAAAGGTCGGCCACTACAATTTCTCTCCCATTATTTCTTGCGCTTGTGGGCCAGCGCGCCTACTGCTTTCGTAAACTCATCCAGGACTTCCGTTTTTACCCGGTTCAGGACGAATTGGCCTTCGCGCTTGCACTCGACGAGCCCGGCTTCGGAAAGAATTTTCAGATGGTGAGAGACTGTGGCAGGGGTCACGCCGCGCATTTCCACCAGGGCGCAGCAGTTGACGCCTTCGTGGGAGGCGATGTGCTCGTAAATTTTCAGCCTGGTCTGGTCCGCCAGCGCCTTGGAAATCTTCTCAATCTGGGTTAGGTTCATTCGTAAGTCCTTCCAGCCTGAACAGCTTACCCTACGCCAGCTATCCCTTGAATACTTTATGGAATGTATTGTAACCAACCAATTAGATGGTCATCTAACTGTCGGAGTTGCTTGATTCGAATTTGCCGGGGCGCGGCTCCGGATTGGTCTAAGGGAGGATTTATGAAGCGTTTACAAGGGAAAGTGGCGGTAGTTACGGGAGGGAACAGCGGCATCGGTCTGGCCAGCGCACAACGCCTGAAGGAAGAGGGCGCAAGCGTGGTGATCACCGGACGCAGCAAGAAGACCCTGGACGAGGCGGTAAAGCTGCTCGGCAGTGATGTACTGGCGATTCAGTCGGACGTCTCTAAGTCCGGAGAGATCGAGAAAGTGTACGAGGCGGTTTCGAAGAAGTTCGGCAAGATCGACATTCTCTTCGCTAATGCGGGCGTTGCTAAGTTTCTTCCGGTTACGGACGTCACGGAAGCCCACTACGACGAGCAGTTCGACATCAATTCCAAGGGCGCATATTTCACGATTCAAAAGGCGCTGCCGCATCTGAACGATGGCGCGTCCATCATTTTGAACACCAGCGTAGTCAGTCATCAGGGACTCCCGATGGGGTCCGTTTATGCAGCAACGAAGGCTGCCATGCGCTCGCTGACGCGTTCGTTTGCCAGCGCGCTGGTGGATCGCAACATCCGCGTCAATGCGGTCGCGCCTGGCCCAATCGAGACGCCTATCTTTGGGCGCACTGGCCTCTCCAAGGAAGATATCGAAGGTTTTGCTACCGGCGTTCTCGCCAAGGTCCCGATGAAGCGGTTTGGCAAGTCGGAAGAAGTCGCGTCGGCGGTGGCGTTTCTGGCTTCCTCGGATGCGTCCTATATTACCGGCGTCGAACTGAGCGTCGACGGCGGCATGGGCCAGATCTAATTCCCGGTCAGTGTTAATAGCGCTGGTTTTCCCGGGAGTACTTTTCAACATTCTAAATCCTGCAAGGCGCGTAGTCCGCGCCTGCAGGATTTTGTTTTTGTCAAGGGCGCTTTGGAAGTGTTGTTTGACGCAGCGCGGCGCTCGCCGATAGACTCGATTTTGTTCAGGAGGGCGCATGGCTACCGCATCCGCTTCACATACGTACAAGAATTTTATTAATGGGGAGTGGGTGGCGCCGCGGAGCGGCAAGACGCTGGAAAATCGCAATCCCGCGAACGTCGATGAGTCGATCGGTGTTTTCCCGCTATCCGTGCAGGAAGATGTGGATGCGGCTGTGGCCGCGGCAAAAGAGGCATACAAGACGTGGCGGCTGGTTCCGGCGCCGAAGCGGGCGGAGATTCTGTTTCGCGCCGCGGAGCTTCTGGTGAAGCGCAAAGAAGAGTTTTCCCGCGACATGACCCGGGAGATGGGCAAGGTTCTGGCCGAAACGCGCGGTGACGTGCAGGAAGCCATCGACATGACGTATTACATGGCCGGCGAAGGCCGTCGGCTGTTTGGGCAGACGACACCATCAGAGTTGCCAAACAAGTTTGCCATGAGCATGCGGCAGTCGATCGGCGTCTGTGGCCTGATTACGCCGTGGAATTTTCCGATGGCCATTCCCTCGTGGAAGATGATGCCCGCGCTTATTTGCGGCAACACGCTGGTGATTAAACCGGCCGAGGATACGCCGCTTTCCACTTATCATCTGGTTGAGATTCTTCGTGAAGCGGGGCTGCCTCCTGGGGTTGTAAATCTAGTGGGGGGCGATGGGCCCGGCGCCGGCGCGTCGCTCACAAAGCACGTTGATGTGCCTGTGGTGAGTTTCACAGGTTCCACGTCGACCGGCCGGATCATTGCGGAAACTTGCGCGCCGACGTTTAAGCACTACAGCCTGGAGATGGGCGGCAAGAACATTATTCTGGTGATGGAGGATGCGAATCTCGATCTCGCCGTGGACGGCGCGATCTGGGGAGGCTTTGGGACCACGGGGCAGCGCTGCACGGCAGCCAGCCGCGTCGGCGTACACAAAAGCGTTTACAAGGAATTTGTGACCCGGTTTGTTGAACGTGCTTCGACGCTCAAGGTTGGGAATGGCCTCGATCCAACAACTGAAATGGGGCCTTGCATCAACGAACAGCAATTGCAAACGGTGATGTCCTACGTGGAAATCGGCGCGAAGGAAGGCGCGAAGCTTTTGACCGGCGGCCATCGACTGGCAAGTGGTGAGCGTGCGAAAGGCTGGTTCCACGAGCCAACTGTCTTCGGTGATTGCCAGCCCACAATGCGTGTTGCGCAGGAAGAGATTTTTGGCCCTGTGGTCTCGCTCATTCCGATTGATAGCTTCGAGCAGGGAATGGAAGTCGCCAACGGCGTTGCGTACGGCCTTTCCGCCTCGATTTATACGCGCGACGTCAATCGAGCCTTTGCGGCGATGCGGGATCTTTATACCGGCATCGTCTACGTCAACGCGCCAACGATTGGGGCGGAAACGCATCTCCCGTTCGGCGGCACCAAGCAGACGGGCAACGGCCATCGCGAAGCAGCCGTCGCGGCCATCGATTTCTTCACCGAGTGGAAATCGGTCTATATCGACTACTCCGACAAGCTTCAGCGCGCTCAAATCGACAATAATTAAGAACTTCAGTGTTTTGGCTGATTGACGCCCCTTGACAGGGCTTCTAAAATGGTAACTAGCACTTTTACATGAGTGCTGCTATGCGAAATCCAGCTCTACAGGAACGGCGTAACCGTCAGATTTTGGCGGACTTGGTGCGTACTTACATCGAGACGGGCGAACCGGTGTCTTCGCGCGCCATTTCCAAGCGTTTTGAGGAATCGCTGAGTACGGCCACCATCCGGAACATCATGGCGGACCTGGAGGATGGCGGGTATCTTTACCAGCCACACACTTCGGCCGGGCGCGTTCCGACGGCCGCGGCGTACCGATTTTTTGCGCAGGAAATTGCATCGCAGGCCACGCTTACGGTCGAGGATCGCAAGTGGATCACCCACGAAATGAGCGGTGCGAATTCCGCGGCGGAAATCACCGAGCGGGCCGGCCACGTGCTTGCGGAAGTTTCCCGCGGCGTGGGCATTATTGTTTCGCCGCCGTTGCGCCGGGCAGTGCTGGAGCATGCGCGAATGTGGCTGCTGCCCGACGGGCGTGTTGTTGTGGTGCTGATTTCCCCCGGCGGCAATACACGGGACAAAGTTCTTCGCCCGGGCCGCAGCTTTACCCAGACCGAGCTCGACGCCACCGCGGATTTTCTGAACCGCAATTACTCCGGCTGGACATTGGACGCGATTCGCGCAGACTTGCTGCAGAAACTTGCCACGGAGCGCGAGCGTTACGAAACGCTGGCGCAGAGTGCGTTGACGCTTTGCGATCCGGCGATGCTTTCGGAGACGTCTGTGCAGCAGATTCACGTGGAAGGTGCGGCGCAGTTTGTGGGAACGCCGGAATTCGCCGATCAGGGGCACTTGCGGGAACTGCTGGCCGCGATCGAGGAGAAAAACCGGCTTGTTTCGGTGCTCAACGCCTGCATCGAAACTCCGGAACCGGTTTTCGTCCAGATCGGCATCAAAGAAATTTCCCAGGCGGGGCATAACCTGGCCCTAATTAGCGCGCCCTATTCGGGGCACGACCAGGTGCAGGGTTCGCTCGGCGTGCTGGGTCCCACGCGCATCGATTACGAGCGCGCGATGACCGCGGTGGCTTATGTGGCGCAGCTGTTCAGCGAGGCCCTGCAGAAGATCGAGTAGAAGTTGCGCCTCCCCGCGTGCGCGAGGAGCAATTTAGAGGAGACGATACTCTTTGAGGAAAGATTTATGAGCGAGCGGGAAATCAAAATCAACGTAACCAATGACGAAAGCTCCGGCCAGCCTGACGAATCGCAGTCCACGGATTCCACGCGAGAGGATTCCCCCGTGAAAAAACTTTCGGCGGATCTGGCGGACCTGCAGCAGACCTTGCTCCGGCGCCAGGCCGACTTTGAAAATTATCGCAAGCGCATCGAAAAAGAGCGCGCCGAAGATTCCAAGCGCGCCACCGCCCGCGTCGTCGAATCGCTGATCCCGATTGTGGATGGATTCGAGCACGCCCTTGCGGCGCATAAGGAAGACGAGTACTCGAGCTACCGCAAAGGGTTCGAGCTGATTTACAAGCAACTGCTGGACAACCTGGCGCGGCTTGGTGTGGAGCGCGTCGAGCCTCTTGGCAAGCAGTTCGATCCGCATATGCATCAAGCCATGGACCGCGCGGAAACGACCGAGCATGAGGACGGTACAATCCTGGAAGTGTTTCAGCCCGCCTACGTTTATAACGGCCGCGTCTTGCGGCCAGCGATGGTGCGCGTAGCGGTCCACCCCGGCGGCGCATCGAACAAGGCAGTGAATTAATCGGGTACAGGGAATCGGGATTCGCGGCACCGCGGTGGGCGTTCCCTGTTAGCTTCAAATATAGAGAAGGGAAGACCAGTAGCGAAAATGGCCAAGTCTCAACAACGCGATTATTACGAAGTTCTCGGCGTCACGAAAACGGCTTCGATTGAGGAAATCAAGTCGTCCTACCGGAAGGCCGCGCTCAAGTGGCATCCGGACCGCAGCCCGGAGAACAAGGAAGAGGCTGCGCACCGTTTCCGCGAATGTACGGAAGCGTACAGCGTGTTGAGCGATACGCAAAAGCGCCAGATTTACGACACGTATGGCCATGAGGGCCTGGCGGGCGTGGGCACGCAGCCGGATTTCAACGGCACGGTGTTCCAGGATTTCCACGACATCTTTGGCGAGTTCTTCGGTTTTGACGAACTGTTTGGGGCGGGCGGCGGCCGCAAACGCGGCGGTGGGCGGCGAGTGCAGCGTGGTGCCGATTTGCGCTACGACATGACGCTGACGTTTGAAGAAGCCGCCGGCGGGATCACCACAAAGATTCGCGTGCCGCGCCAGGAGTATTGCGAATCGTGCAACGGCACGGGCGCCAAGAAAGGCACCGGAATCGTCGCGTGCCAGGCTTGCGGCGGCCGCGGGCAGATTATTTATCAGCAGGGATTTTTCACCATCAATCGCACTTGCCCCTCCTGCCAGGGAGCGGGGCAAATCGTCAAAGAGCGCTGCATGGACTGCAAAGGGCAGGGCCGCGTGGATCGCGAGCGAACCATTGAATTGCGGATTCCGCCCGGCGTGGATACCGGCACGCGGCTGCGGGTACAGGGCGAAGGCGAGCCAGGACCGAATGGCGGGCCGGCGGGCGATCTCTACGTTGTGCTGGAAGTGAAGGAGCATGCGTTCTTTGAGCGGCGCGGCGCGGATCTTTACTGCACGATTCCGCTGAGCATCGCGCAGGCTTCGCTTGGGACGGAGTTGCAGGTTCCAGGGCTGACGACGGAAGAGCGCCTGAAAATTCCGGAAGGCACGCAGAGCGGCGCGGTGTTCCGCATCAAAGGCAAAGGCCTGGCCGATCCGCATGGCGGCGGGCGCGGGGATCTCTACTATCACGTGCGTGTGCTGACACCGACTAAATTGACGCGCGAGCAACGCAAAATTATGGAGCAGCTTGACGCCACCATGAAGGTGGATAACAAGCCCGCCGACCGCAATTCCACGCTCTTCGACAAAGTAAAGGATATCTTCGGCTGATATTGAGTGCGGGAGCGAAGCTCCCGCTTTTACGTTTCAGACTGGCTTCTCAAAACTGCAATTTGTCGAAAGGTTGACTCCTCAAAGGCGGGAGCTTCGCTCCCGCACTCAAAAGGTGTTGGTTTCGTGCGAAGATAACCCACATGCGCCGGCGGTTTTTCATCGAACAATTTACGGGACAGCACGCGGTGATGGAGGGCGAAGCCGCGCATCATCTTGGGCGTGTGCTGCGCGCGCAACCGGGGCAACTCTACGAGTTGAGCGACGGGACAAAAGTGTGGCTGGGACGCATCGACACCGTGACGCGCGACTCCGTCGAATTTTCCCTGCTGGAGGAAATTGCGGCACACCAGCCATCGCTGGATACGACCCTGCTGCTTTCGGTGGTGAAGTTCGATTCGTTCGAATGGGCGCTGGAGAAAGCCACGGAACTCGGCGTCAGCCGAATTGTCCCGCTGGCGGCTGCCCGAAGTGAGAAGGCTTTGCTGGTCGCGGCTGAAAAGCGCGCCGAGCGCTGGCGGAAACTATTGCACGAAGCTTCGCAACAATCCCGGCGCGTGCAATTGCCCCTTCTCGATCCGGTCACCAAGCCTGAAGAAGCCTTCGCAGAATCTATGGTGGGCCTACGCATTCTTCTCTCCGAAGCTCCCGACGCGAAGCCTCTCCAGGAAGTTTTGCGCGATCAAGCGGCAAAGTCCGCCGTCCTCGCCATTGGCCCGGAAGGCGGCTGGACGGAGGCAGAAGTCACCGCCGCGCGCGCCGCACGGTTTCAGGATGCGTCGCTTGGAAAACTGATTCTGCGCACGGAGACTGCGGTTGTCGCTTCGCTTGCTGTTCTGAACTTTACGCTTTCCGAGTAATTCAGTCGTAGTGGGGTCGGACAAAGCGCCCGCCTCAGAAGGCGTCCGCTACAAAGACGAGCGCATTGTGGTCGGAAATACGAATGCCCGAAGAGATTTTCATCTCTTCGGGCCGCGAGCTTGAGGGTTGTTCGGGATGGCCCCGGTTTATTTACCAAAGGTAATGACGCCGAAGGTTCCGTCGCCGTAATTGTTGTTGCCGGCGGTGAAGAAGAGTTGGTTGGGATTGCCGTTTGAGCCGGCAGCGCCGCCCTGGCCGAATTGAATAGCCCAGATGTCGTCGATCTCGATGACCTTGCCGCTGGCGTCGCGCAGGGGACCGAGGAATGCGCCGCTCTTCGGATCAAACGCGTTGATGCGGCCGTGCGTCGTGTTGTTGGTGATGAGCAGCGCGCCGCTCATCGGTCCAAAGTCGGCTGGCGCCAGTGCTACTCCCCACGGCGAGTGAAGCGGGCCGCTGAGCGCGAAGTGTGAGAGCAGTTCGCCTGCTGGCGTGAAGGAGTCGACGAAACCACTCTGGGCTTTATCGAGGGCCGTGTAGGTGACCCAGATCGTCTGCGTGCCGTCGGCGGCGGTGATGGTCTGGATGCCGTAGGGAGCAAATTTCTTTGGAATTTTGGAATCGACGAACGCGTTCGGGGCGAGCTTGTCGTTAACCAAGGTGAAAGTCGCATCGAATACGTCGATCCGGCGATTCGGTCCGTCGTCAGCAGCGTACAGCATTGGCTGGCCACCGTTGTTGGCGATTGCCAGGCCCGTGTAGGTTGCGCCGACGGAAGACCTGTCGGCGGCGATGTTCGCGACGCTGGCGCCGGTCGCGGTGATTCCGCCGACCGCGGGATTCCATCCGCTGATCGAGCCGTCAAGCCCTGCGAAAATAAAAACAGAATTTGCCGATGCTTGTTTTCCGCTGACCGGATTGACGCCGGAGATTTTGAACGCCGTTACGCCCGCGGGAGTTTCCGGGGCAACAATTCCGGTCGGCGTGCCGGGGCCGCCGCTAACGGAGGGGACGCTCACGAAGAGGCCAACCTGGGTTGCCGCGACTCCGCTTGTGTTGTTGATGGAGTAGAGCGTGGAGAAGCCGGTGGCGTTGTCGCTTACCCAGAAGGGGCTGGTGCCGGTGGAGACGAGTCCCCAGGCGTTGACGAGGTGGAAGTCATTTACGGTGCCGCCTGCGCCGGAGTTGGTGACGAGGTCGGTGCGGGTGTACTGCGCAAACGTTAAACAGGGAAACACGGCCGCCAGGGCAAGAACAGCCAGTGTTTTGATTGCTGCTTTCATTCTTGTTTTTCCTCTCAGGTTTACTTTGTGCCGAAGCACGGGTTGCTGACGGCTTTGCGGATTGCGGTGGGCAGGGAAGGGCCAGGTGGGAATCGAGCTTCCTTCCGGGTGCAACGAACCACAACGCCGCTATTAGGATGTGGGAGAGAGGGGAAAGGAATGTCACGAGAAAGTCAACTCGCGGTTAGATTTCCGTTTGGCTGGGCGGGAAGGGTTGTGAACGCGGATTCATCTTGCCGGCCGGAAGGCAGTCGATGACGTGCAATGTCGAGCCGGCCGCATCCGAATTCGCCGCTGGTGTGAATTCCGCGGCGCATGTTATAAAATAAAGGCAGTTGGAGATGCGCAAACCAGACGAGAACCTGAACGCTCCCCCGACGGGCGGCTCACCTGACGCCCCGAAAGCTTCTTTGGCCCCGGCACCCGCAGCACAAGACAATTCATCACCACAAACCGGCCAGCACCAACTGCTACGCCACGAGATCCGTGTGTGGACACGCGACCTGCTGATCGCCATCGGCCTGGCCCTGGTGATCATCGTGTTTCTCTACCAGCCGGTGAAGGTCGAAGGCACCAGCATGGCGCCGCTGCTGTCCGACCAGGAACGCATCTTCATCAACAAATTTGTATACCGGTTCGAGGATATTCATCGCGGCGACGTGGTGGTCTTCTGGTATCCCCTGGACCGCTCGAAATCGTTCATCAAGCGTGTTATCGGCCTGCCGGGAGAAACCGTGGAGATCCGCCGGGGGATGCTGTACGTTAACGCGCAATTGGTCCCCGAGCCGTACGTGCCACCGCAATACACGGACGTCACCGATTTCGGTCCCATCAAGGTTCCCAGAGACAGTTATTTTGTGATGGGCGACCACCGGATCAGTTCCAACGATTCGCGGGTGTTTGGGCCGGTTGCCAGCCAGTTCATTTATGGCCGCGCCGTGTTCGCATACTGGCCGGTGGACCATTTCGGTTCGCTTTCGACCGCCGAGGCCAACGATAAATGACGCAGTTCTCAGGAGGACCCACTGACGGAAGTCCAGCATCGACCCGCAATCCTCGCGCTCGAAGACGGGCGCATATTTAACGGCCGCGCGGCCGGCGCGATCACGCGCCGGGGCGGAGAAGTCGTTTTCAATACCAGCCTCACCGGTTACCAGGAAGTTTT
>DATHOY010000246.1:0-76973 GCA_035484435.1 Vulcanimicrobiaceae bacterium
AGCGCCGCATCCGTGATGTCCGTCATCACCACCACCACGTTGTTCACCTGGTTCGCTTCATCGCGCATCGGGCTCAAGCTGATTGAAAAATGCCCCAGCGAAGCATCCGCTCGCCGCGCCCGCAATTCCAGGTTGTCCACCTGCTGTCCGTGCGCCGTTGTTTGCAGCGCCGCATCAAAATCTGTGCGGTGCGAGTTTTCCACCCACTCCACAAGTCGGTGCCCGATCAATTCGTCCTTGCGATAGCCTGCCTCGTAGCACCGCCGGTTCGCATAACTGATTAACCCCGCCGTATCCAGCACCAGAATCATGCTCTGCGTCGTATTCAGAATCTTCTGGTTGAAGTCACGCTCGCGCTGCAGTTGCGACTGGAACATCTTTTGCTCCGTCACGTCCAGCATGAGCCCCCGGATCTGCACCACGTTTCCCAGAGCATCCCTCACCGCGCTGATGTTCTGCAGGGTATGCAGCAGCCCGCCGTCCTTCTTCCGCAACGTCTCCTCGTAATTCCGCAGCGCCCCGCGCTCCGCAATCGCGCTCACCAGGCGCGCCTTCGCTGCCGGCGTAGGATAGAGGTGCGCGCTCACGTCCGCACGCAGGAGTTCCTCGGCTGACTCGTACCCCAGCATTCGCACCAATGCGTCATTCACATCCAGGAATTGCCCCTCGGGCGTGGCAAAAAATAGGCCTTCCTGAATGCTGTCAAACAGCTCGCGGTACCTGCGCTCCGCCTCGCGCCGGTCGGTGATGTCCTTCAAAACGTGAATCGTGCGCGATTCTTCCTCCGTCACACCGCGTGTGCGCGAAGTCGACACCAAGAACGTCCGCCCCGCACTCGTCGCAATGTACTCTTCCCGCGCCTCGCGTGTATCGCGGCAGAAGGGGCAGGGAAGCGCACTCCCCGTTTCGGCGATGTGGCGAAGGCTGCTGATCGGCTCGCCCACCAGCGCCGCCGGCGGAATGCCCAATTCCGTCGCCAGCGATCTGTTCGTCCGCACAATCTTCCAAGCATGGTCGTGCACGGCGATGTAGTCGCTGATCGCGTCGATATCTTCCACCCACTGCTTTTTCGACCGCTCCAGCTGCGAAAACCGCCGCACCTTCTCCATGGAGAGCGCCGCGTGGCTCGCCAACGCCGCGAGCAATTTCTCTTCCGCCCGCGAAAACCCTTCGGCCTTCCGCACCATGCAGAGCGTCCCCATCAGTTCGGCATCGCTGGCATAGATCGGATAAAACGCAATGTGCTGGCCCGTACGTATCAGAGGAAGGATTTCCAGTCCGGGTCGTCTACGCCGCAGGCCCTGCGCCAGCCATTCCCGTTCCTTTTCGTTTGCCGGAAAATCCGCCGGCCGGGCGTAAATCTCCACTCGGTTTCCCAAAATCTCGCCTACTCCGGCCCATTCCGCATCCAGCATTTCCGCCGCGCGTTCCGCGAACCCGCGCAGAAATTCCGGCAGCACGCGCGAATTCGCTGCTTCCACCACCAGTTCCATCAATTCTTTAGAGTAGTCGTGCTTCGGCCGTCCGGTTGTCTTCCGGCCAGAGGCAGCCGCGGGGCGGCGCGCAGAGATGCTTTTCCGTTCACGCATAGGGGGCTTAGGGACTTTGCGTGTCTCAAATTAAGAAAGCACGCGCTTCCACGCTACTCAGCCATCTCATTCTGAGTCAATGGAACTTCGTCCCTCTGACACGGATTCGTTACCTCGCCTAGCCCCCGGTCTCTCGCGCTCGTCTCAGCGTGAGACCCAACCGCTCCTTCCACTCGTTCCCTGAGACGTTTTCGCTTCGGCAGCGACCCTGCTGAATTTCCTTCCCTCGCTGTAATCGGTTAAAACAAAAACATTTACCCGTCCTCACTGCGAAGTTTCACGTATCTATATTTCTCCTGCAATCATGGCATCGCACTTGCCTTCTCCTCGTTGGGGTACTTTCCCACCTGAGGAGGGTGTGGTTCAAATGGCATTCACTTGGAGCAAGAAACTGCTCGCCGTCGCTGCAACGGCTCTATTCGTCGTTTCGCTCGCTTTCGCCCAGCAGACCACTGTTGAAGAGGGCAAGCGCAAGGTAAAAACAAGAGTATTGCCGGGCGTTCCGGAGCTTGCCCGCCGGATGAACATCACCGGCAAGGTCAAGATCGAAGTTGTCATCGCTTCCGACGGCCACGTGAAATCTTCACGCGCCCTCGGTGGCCATCCGGTGCTCGTCCAGGCTTGCCAGGATGCGGTGAAGGAATGGAAGTTCGAACCGGCGCCGGAAGAGACGACGCAAGTGGTGGAGTTCGACTTCAAGCAATAGCGCAGAGCGGCTCGGCCGCTTGTGCCGTTCAAATTTTCGCAATCAGTTTCGGATTTGGGGCGTGGAGGAAGTGACGCAATGACCATCAAGCAGCAACTCTATCGGAGCTTTGGGGCGATCCTACTGATCCTCCTCATTCTCCTTTTTGTCGACTTTGGGGCTATCTACAAGACGAGCACGGCAAGCACAGAAGCGTCCAACACGTTGGAAAGCGTGCGCACGATCGAGGCTGTCCGCTACCAGATCATGCAAAATCGCCTGAATCTCAATAATTTTCTGCTTAGCGGTGATCCTCGTGACGAAGACAAAGTGAATAAGGGATTCACCGAGCTTGCGGACCTCGTCAAACAGGGCGAATCCAATACCAAGATCGAAGTTCTGCATACGCCCCTCTTCCAGGTCGAAAGCACGGAAGCAAGTTGGGCCGACAATTTTGCAAAGCCTCTCTTGGCGAAGCGCCACCAGGTGGATTCTGGCGACGCCACCGTTTCCGACCTTCAGATCTTCTATCTGCAAAAAGATCCCGCATCCTGGTTGACCAAGTCTTCCACTGTTCTTGACCAGGCCAGCGATGATATCAGTAAGGCACTTACTAAATCTGAAGCAACAGCATCGACTGTAAGTAAGGGCAGCTTCGGCATTGTGGTTTTTCTCACTCTTTTTGCGATTGGCTTCGGACTCTTCAAGGCAGTGCGCACCGCCCGCTCAATCACTGAGCCTCTCCAGCATCTCATCACCGTCGCCCAGGAAATCGGCAACTCCGGCGATCTCGACCAGAATATTGACATTCATCGCAACGACGAAATCGGCGCGCTGGCCACCACCTTCAACAACATGGTCGCTTACCTAAAGGAAATGGCCAGCGTCTCCATGGCCGTCGCCGAAGGCGACCTCGCTGTCGAAGTCACCCCGCGCTCCAAGCGCGACACTCTCGGCAACGCCTTTGTTCGCATGTCCCACGGATTGCAGGAAATTGTCCGCTCCACGCGTGACAGCGCCTCCCAAGTTTCCGCCGGCTCCAATCAAGTTGCGGGAGCCGCCGACGAATCCGCGAAAGTCAGCGTGCAAGCATCTTCCGCCATCGAGGAAGTCACCAGCACCATGCACGAAATGAGCATCAACGTGCAGAACGTCGTCAAAAACACCCAGGTGCAGGCCTCGAGCGTCGCGGAAACTTCGGCTTCCATCGACCAGATGGTCACTTCCATTCAACGCGTTGCCGACACCGCGAAAGTCCTTCTCGATATCGCGAACCGTTCGCGCGAGGAAGTCGTCACCGGGATTCAGACCATGGAGAAAACCACAGACGGCCTAAACCGCACCAACAAGGCCATCCAGTCCTCCGCGGAAATTATCAACATCCTCGGCCACCGCGCCGACGACATCGGTAAGATCATCGAAGTCATCGACGACCTCGCTGAACAGACCAACCTGCTCGCACTGAATGCGGCGATCGAAGCCGCGCGCGCCGGCGAACACGGCCTCGGCTTCGCCGTCGTTGCCGACGAAGTCCGCAAGCTGGCGGAAAAGTCCACGCAATCGACCAAGGAAATCGCCGACCTGATCCAGAGCATCCAGCGCGAAGCGCGCCAGGCCGTCGAAAACATGGAGCACAGCACCCGCATCGTGGAAGAAGGCCTCAGCCTCGGCAACGATCTCGGCAGTGCCCTGCACAAGATTTCCGACGTCGTCACCGAAGTCTACAAATTTTCCCAGGAGATTGGCGCCGCGACCAACGAACAGTCCGTTGGCTCCTCGCAAATCGCCAAGGCCACCAACCGTCTTACGGAAATCACCCAGGAGATCAGCTCCGCCGTTGAGGAACAGGCTTCCGGGGCGCAAGCCGTCGTCCGCGCCATGGACAAGATGCGCGAACTCGTGCAGCAGTCGGCTTCCAGCTCCACCGAGCTTTCCGCCGCGGCCGAACAGATGCTCAAGCTTTCCCGCAACCTGCTCGACACCATGGACCGTTTCGTCATCGATCGCGCCGCGCATTCGCGCTATCGCAACGACGCGCCCTCGAAACGGCGGCCAGCATCAGCCCGTGAATCCGCCGAACTCGAATACGCGGAACTCACACGGTCCTAGGGGCGGAGAAACCTTCATGGAGAAAGAACTCCAAATCGTCGGCTTTCGAATCGGCAGCGAAACCTATGGCGTTCGCATCGGTTCCGTCCGGGAGATCGTCCGCGTGCCGGAAATCACGACCGTTCCCAGTGCTCCGGATCTCATCGAAGGCGTGATAAATCTTCGCGGAAAAATTATCCCCGTGATGGATCTGCGCAAACGCTTCGGCGCCGCTCCCACGCAGCCCGACAAGAAGAATCGCATTCTCGTCGTTGAGCTGGAAACCAAGCTCATCGGCTTGATCGTCAGCTCCGCCTCGGAAGTCCTTAAGATTCCGCCTTCCGAAATCGAAGCCCCGGGCTCCGTTTTTGCAGATAGCGAATCCAATTACGTTACGGGAGTCGGCAAGCTCAAGGGGCGCCTCATTATCCTGCTGGACATCGCTCGCCTTCTGCGCCAGCCCGAATATCGCAAGCTCGAGGAGGCCGTGGATCCCGTCGCGCTTTCCAGGTAACGCCAGACCGCGTTGCCGCCGCCACGGATTTCCGCATCACGCGACATGGGCACGATCACAGCGCAAATTCAGCTCACCGAAGCCGAACTCAAGCTGCTTCAGACGCTTGTGTACCAGGAATGCGGCATGTTCTTCGACGAACGCCGTTCACATTTCCTGAAAGACCGCCTGCAGCGCCGTCTGAAGGCTTGCCAGCTTGATTCTTTCTACGCGTATTACCGCCTGCTGACCAGCCGTGAAGGCCGCGCCGAGCTTGCGTTGCTGCTTGAAAATCTAACGGTGAACGAAACCAGTTTCTTTCGCAATCGGCCGCAGCTCGATCTCCTCCAGAAATCGGTTCTCGAGGAAATTCTTCGCCACAAGCAGGAACGCCGCGACTGGAATCTCCGCGTCTGGAGCGCCGGTTGTTCCGCCGGCCAGGAAGCCTATTCCGTTGCCATCCTCATCTGCGACGCCTTGGCCTACTACTATTTGCGCAACCCCCTTCCATTCGAAATGCCTTCGCCGAAGCCGCTGATTCCTCCGCCCTGGAAACTCGAAATCGTCGCTTCGGACATCAGCTACGCCAGTCTTCGTTCAGCACAAGAGGGCATCTACAACGAACTCCAGATGGAGCCGGTGGACTACACAACGCGCCTTCGCTATTTCGAAAAGTCCAGCGACAAATATTCCGTCAAGCCGCAACTGAAAGAACTTGTCCAGTTCGACTTTCACAATCTCAAAACCGAATTCCTGCCGCGACGCAACGACATCATTCTCTGTCGCAACGTCATGATCTATTTCGATGAAGCCGAGCAAAAGCGTTTGATCGAAAAGTTCTGGCACTGCTTGAATCCCGGCGGTTTTCTCTTCGTCGGCCACGCGGAGAGTCTTTTCGGCCTCACCCAGAAATTCAAAATGGTCCACGAGAATAACGGCACCGCTTACAAGCGCATCGAGGTGAATTCTTGAGCTTTCTTCCCGATGAGCGGGGTGCGGAGCTTCGCGCGCTCTTTTTTGAGAGCGCCGGCGAGCTTCTTCAGACCATCAACGATACCGGTCTGCAGCTCGAAAAGCGTCCCGCGGACGAGGAACTCATTCGCAGCGTCCGGCGCGCCATCCACACGCTTAAGGGAGATTCCGCCGCTTGCGGCTTTTCCAAGCTCAGCGAAATTGCACACGAACTCGAAGACATTCTCTCGCCGCAAATCGGGCAGTCGCACGGCCAGCAACTCGCCGAAGTCGTCCTCTCCGCCGTTGATACGTTCGAGAGCATGCTCAGCGCCTATCAAAAAGATGTTGAGCCGCCGACTCCCGCTCCCCTGCGCACTTTGATTCAAGAATTGCTGCGGTCCGCGGGGGGCGTCCAGCCCTCCGGCAAATCAGCCGCTGGCTCCATTCCCGCGCGTTTCGATTGGAGCGAGTACGAGCGCCTCATGATTTCCGAAGCGCTCCTCCGCGGCGACAACGTTTTCAACATGGCCTTGCGCATTGATCCCAACAGTTCCATGCGCGCCGCCGCCTTCCAGTTAATTCGCAACACCCTCCACGCTTGCGGCACGGTCATTGCCCTGCGTCCAGAAGACAATCTCGCCGCCGCTTCAGTCGAAATCGTCGAAGCCGCCATCTCGAGCAAGCATCTGATCGACCACATCTCTCACCGCTGCAAAATTCCTGCGGTCGTCTCCGAAGTCCGCATCGAAGCCGCCGAGCATGCCGAATCCTCCGAACACGAACTTCTCGGCGATCTTCTCGAAGCTCAGGCTGCCCAGATTTCCTCTCGTGCCGCAGAGGTGCCAGGCGCCGCGCCCGCGAATCAGGGCGCTGGGTCTTCCGCCGTCGCTACGGTCACCGAGAGCTCCCTGCGTGTCGACGCCGCGCGCATTGACGCGGTCATGAACCTCGTAGGCGAGCTCATCATCGGCAAATCCATGCTGCACCGCACCCTTACGGAATTCGACGTTAAGCACGCCCGCGACCCCGTCCGCGGGAAACTTGCCGAAGCTCTGGCCTTCCAGTCCCGTGTCCTCGACGAACTGCACAAGTGCGTTCTTAAAATCCGCATGGTGCCGGTTGAGCAGCTTTTCCGCCGCTTCCCGCGCGTCGTCCGCGACATCGCAAAACTCTGCGGCAAAGACGTCGCCCTGGAAGTCTCCGGCGAACACACCGATCTCGACAAAGGCATCCTCGACGCGCTTTCCGAGCCGCTCACTCACCTCGTCCGCAACGCAGTCGATCACGGTATCGAGCCTGCCGACGAACGCCTCAGCGCCGGCAAGCCGGCCCGCGGCACCATCTCTCTCAACGCCTACCATCAAGGCACGCAGGTCATTATTGAAATTCGCGACGACGGCCGCGGCATTGATCTCAACAATATTCGCGAACACGCCGTCCGCAACGGCCTCATCAAGCTCGAAGACTCCATGCGCCTTTCCGATCAGGACGTCATAAATCTGATCTTCGAGCCCGGCTTCAGCACGGCCTCGGAAGTCACCGAAGTTTCGGGCCGCGGGGTCGGCATGGACGTTGTCCGTACCGTTCTAGACCGCCTCAAGGGCACGGTCCACGTAAGTTCCAGCAAAGACAAAGGCACCACCATCCAGCTCCGGGTTCCACTCACCCTGGCGAGCATCCAGACGCTTCTCTTCCGAGTCGGTGGCCGCCTCTTCGCCGTGCCACTTTCCGCTGTCGTTGAAATCACCCGCATTCAGGATCAGGAAATTCACAAAGTGGACCAACGCGAGGTTCTTCGCCTCCGCGATCAGATTCTCACGCTCGTTCGCCTCAACCAGCTCAATCGCATTCATCCGGTCGAAACGCACGGTGCTAAAAAAACAAAAAACTTCGTCGTGGTCATCGGATTGGCAGAAAAGCGCTTTGGCCTGGTGGTAGACAGCCTGGTGGGCGAGGAAGAACTCGTTATCAAAGCCCTCCCTAGCGATATCGTTTCCAGCGATCTCGTCAGCGGCGCCTCCATCCTCGGGGATGGCACCGTCGTCCTGATTCTTAATGTTCCGGCAATTCTTTCGCGGCTGTCTCGATCCGTGTCTCTCGGAGCCATCGCATGAAGGAACGCGTTCGAGTCCTGGTCGTCGACGATTCCGCACTCATGCGGAAACTGATTCCCATGATTCTTGAGCGTGATCCGGACATTGAGGTCGTCGGCACCGCCATGGACGGCGCTTTTGCCCTGCGCAAAATCGCTGAACTCCAGCCGGACATCGTCACCCTCGATCTTGAAATGCCCCGCATGGACGGCCTCGAAACCCTGCGCATGATCATGAAGGGCGCACCGCTGCCCGTCATCGTCTTCAGCACGCATTCGAAGGAAGGCGCCTACGCTACTTTCAAAGCCCTCGCCCTCGGCGCCATCGATTTTGTTCCCAAACCCAAAAACGCCGCTGCGGGCAATCTCGAACCGGTTGCTTTACAACTCGCCGAAAAAATCAAAGTCGCCAAGCGCGCCGGCGGCCGCAAGTCCATTCCCAAGCCGGTCCTGGAAATTCCCCCCTCTTCAAAAAAGCATTCGCGCCCGGCTGTGCCGCCGAATCGGATCATCGCTATCGGCATCTCCACCGGCGGTCCCAACGCGCTTCAGTATCTGCTTACGCAATTTCCCGCGGATTTTCCCGCAACCTTCGTCGTCGTTCAGCACATGCCCGAAGGCTTTACCGACATGTTCGCCCGGCGTCTCGACGAATGTTGCGCGCTCGATGTCCACGAAGCCAAATCCGGCGACCTGCTTATTGCCGGCCGGGTGCTCATCTGCCCGGGCAATCGCCACATGATGGTTCGCCGCATGCCTCGCGGCGAAATGGTAGTCCTCTCGGACACGCCTCCCATCAACGGCCACCGCCCTTCGGCGGACGTCCTCTTCCACTCCGTCGCCCAGGAGTTCGGCCTCACCTCCGTCGGCATCATCATGACGGGCATGGGCGAAGACGGAGCAGAAGGAATCGGCGCCATCAAAGCCGCTGGTGGCATGACCATTGCTCAAAGCGAAGAAACTTGTGTGGTCAGCGGGATGCCCCGCGCCGCCATGATGAAAGGTTTCGTTCAGAAAGTGCTTCCGCTCGATACGTTGGGAGCGCATCTGCTCAGCCAGTACGGTTCAGATCGCAGCAATTCAGGCAAGCAGGACTCTTCGGAGAAATCCGATAAGGGTGAAAAAGTTCCCGTTTCAACTCCGCGGACCTGACGGGGTCCCGGAGCAAAAGGAGATGTTTATGCCACAGTTCGCGCCATTACTTCGCAAGGACCACCAACCGGTCCGCTACCTTGTGGTGGACGATTCCGTCTTCGCCCGCAAGAACATCATGAAGATGATCGAGCTCTTCGGCGGCGAAGTTGCCGGCGAAGCGGGTGACGGCCTCACCGCCATTGCCGAATTCAACCGCATCAAGCCCGACATCGTCCTCATGGACATCACCATGCCTCAGATGGAAGGCATCGAAGCCGTCGAACGCATTGTTCGCCAACACGCCGACGCCCGCATCATCATGGTCTCTTCCGTCGGTTATCAGGAAAACATTTTGGCCGCGCTGCAAAAAGGCGCGAAGCACTTTGTCCAGAAGCCTGTGAAGCCCGAAGTTCTGTACGAAATCCTTCGCTATGTTCTCGGTGACGATCCAAATGCCGCGGGCGCGCCCGTTGCCCTCGCGGGGGAGCATCAACTATGAGAATGGAACTCATCCAGCCGTTCATTAACGCCGCCGACGCAGTTTTCGCCGAAGCCCTGCAGGCGCCGACGAAAATCGCCGACCTCTCGATGGACGAGGACACCTATCGCCGCAAAGGCGTGGCCGCCCTGATCGCCATCAAGGGCGACATCGAAGGCCGCGTCATCCTTGATCTCGCTCCGGACGTCGCCATGCGCGTCGCCAGCCAGCTCGCCGGCGAAGCCTTGCCTGAAAGCGAGCAGGTCATCCGCGAGACCGTCTGCGAGCTCGCCAACATGGTCATCGGCAACAGCGTTACGCTGCTCAACGACCAGGGCTTCCGCTTCAAAGTCTTCCCGCCCGAAATACACATGAGCGAACAGGGCCTTGGCGGCAGTGCTGACACCGAAGCCATGGTTCTCTGCATCGAGACGCCTTGCGGCGAAATATACCTCAACATCTCCATGCACTATCTGCACCGCCGTCGCGCCGAGCGCACCGCCGTCAGCACGCTCGACTAACAGTTGTAGCTCACCCCTTCAGGGGTGAGGTTTTCCACAACACCGCCGAAGCCGTCGCCCCGAAGGAAACCCTTAGGCCTCAAAGGCCCGAGCTACAAGACTTTTTCGTTTACCCTTCCTGGACAAACAGCCTCGCATACTGCTAATCTAATACAGCTGGCTGTCATCTAGCTGTATATAAGGGCAACATTATGAAAACGATAGGCGCCTTCGAAGCAAAAAATAAATTGGCCGAGCTCCTGGACCTCGCCGAAAAGGGTGAAGAGATCATCATCACCCGCCACGGCAAGCAAGTCGCTCGCTTAGGCCCCATCCAGAAGCCCTTCGACCGCGAAGCCGCCCGCCAAGCCGTGGAAGACATCAAGAAGCTGCGCAAAGGTATGCACATCGACGATGCGACCATTAAGGAATTCATCAACGAAGGTCGTCGTTGATCTGCGTTATCGATGCCTCCGTCGCATTGAGTTGGGTCTATTCCGACGAGCATAGCGCGGTCAGCGATGCGCTCCTCGCCCGCGTCTCCCACGAGGGTGCTGTCGTCCCGTCGCTCTGGCGTTTGGAAGTTGCCAACTCGCTGCAGACCGGGATTAAACGCAAACGCATAGACGCGGCTTACCGGGATTCCTCAATCCAGATATTCCTTCGTCTCCCGATCGAAATCGATCTCGAAACCAACGATCACGCTTGGACTGCCGTCCTCCACTTAGCGGATATGCATCAGCTCACAGTTTACGACGCTGCTTACCTCGAACTTGCCGTTCGTCGCAGACTACCGCTCGCCACTCGCGACGAAGATCTAGCCGCGGCCGCAAGCAGCGCCGGCGTCGTTCTCCTATCCACTCGCTGACTCCTTAGTCCTTCATTTCCTGTTGTAGTACACTCGCTTCGCTTCCGTTTCATCTTCTTCTCATTCCGAATCTGGGGGTTCACTTGATTCGTCGCTCTTTCTTGGTTTTCGCACTTTGTTTTTTTGCGGCGAGCCTTCGCGCGCAAAATGCCACCTCTCCCGACACTCCGGAACCCGGCTCTGCTGACGAAATCTCCAAGGCTACGACCGAGGCTCGTTTCCTCTCTCCCTGGGTCTCTTATCTCCCCGCCTCTGCCACGGTCCCATCTCCGCGCGCCTTTTTCGGCCGCATCATGGGCGCGCCCGGCGAACTCGTCGATTCCGCAAAAGCGTACGCCTATTGCCGCGCTCTCGCCGCCGCTTCTCCGCGCGTCCGCGTCTTCACCATCGGCAAGTCCGAAGAAGGCCGCGACATCCTCGTTGTCGCCATCGCCGACGAAAAGGGAATCGCCTCCCTCGACCAGCTCAAGTCCGCCACCGCGGCGCTCGCCGATCCACGCAAAACCGATTCCGCCGCCGCCGAAAAATTAATCGCCACCTCTCGCCCCATCTATTACTTCAACGCGGCGCTCCACTCCGACGAGACGGGCTCCACCGAATCCGTCCTCGAACTCGCCTACCGCCTCGCCGTTTCGGATCAGCCCATGATCGGCCGCATCCGCGAAAATCTCGTAATCCTCATCAATCCGGTTTCCAGTCCCGATGGCCGCGACAATCAGGTTCAGTGGTTCTATCGTTACCTCAAAGGCAAAACCGATCGCGCCTCTCTGCCGCGGCAAGCTCCGCCGTACTGGGGCAAGTATGTTTTCGTGGACATCAATCGCGACGCCCACCAACTTACACAGGAAACCACCAAAGCCGTCGCCCGCATGTTTTTCGACTGGCACCCCACCGTCATCCACGATCTCCACGAAGGCGAACCATTCCTGATGTCCTGGAACGGCACCGGCCCTTACAATCCCGACGTCGATCCCATCACCTTTACCGAATTTCTCGCCCTCAGCTTCCACGAAGTCCAAACCCTCACCGGCCAGGGCATGCCCGGTGTCTCCACTTGGAATTTCGGCGAAGGTTTCGCAGAACTCTTCCTCGATTCCGTCGCCATGAACCACAACTCTATCGGCCGGGGCTACGAAACCTTTGGGAACGGCACCGCCGAAACACTTACCTGGCTTCTCTCCGGCGAAGAGACTTCCCGCGAGTGGTATCGCCCGCTTCCTCCGCCCGCTGGAAAAGTCACCTGGTCCGCGCGAGACAATCTTAACTACAACGAAACCGCCGCCCTTGCCGCGCTCGATTACACTGCGGTCAATTCCCGCGCCTTCCTCCACAATTTCTACGAGAAAAATCTCCACTCCTATCGCAAAGGCCTCGATGAATCCCCCGCCGCTTTCCTGATTCCTGAAGACCAGGGCGACCCCGCCCGCGTGGCGCAACTCGTCGCTCGCCTGATGAGCCAGCACATCGAAGTCAGCCGGGCCAAAGAATCGCTCCACGTGAAAGAAGGCAACTTTCCCGCCGGCACCTACGTCGTCCGCCTCGATCAACCCTATCGCAACTACGCCGTCGATCTCCTCGCGCCCCAGCAGTATCCAATTGACGCGTTCGAGCCCTACGACGATGTCTCCTGGTCTCTTCCCGCTCACTATCATCTGCAAGCGTTGCCCACGGACGACGCTTCCGTGCGGTCCGCCTCACTCACGCTTCTGACAGAAGCTCCGCAGCCTCACGGAAAGCTCACAGGCGCCGGCCCTGTATTCCTCTTGAAAGATACCGGCCAGGAAAGCTTCCTCGCCGCAAGCTATCGTCTCTCCAATTTCAAGATCGAAATCGCTGAGCACTCGTTCACTGCCGGTGGCGTTGAATATCCCGCCGGCTCGTGGATTCTTCCATCCCAGCCGGGCCTTTCCGACGCGCTCCACCAAATTTCCGATCAACTCGGTCTCGATTTCAATGCAACCGCTTCCTCGCCCAATATTGCTCATCACACGGCCAAAGCTCCGCGCCTCGGCCTCTGGGTTCCGTGGGCCGACACTGATTCCATCGGCTGGGTCCGCTACTCCCTAGACCAGCGCAAGGTCCCCTACGTTTACATCCGAGATGAAGACATCCGCGCCGGCAAGCTCAACGACAAGATTGACGTGCTCCTCTACGGCCACGTCGATCTCGAACTCGCCGAGCAAATCGAGGGTCTCCCCAAGCGCTGGAGCCCGATGCCATTCAAGAAAACACCCGAAACTCCCAACTTCGGTTTCCCCGCCGAATCCGACGACATCACCGGCGGCATTGGCTACCACGGCCTCGCGCAAATTCAGGATTTCGTGGAACGCGGCGGCCTCCTCATCACTCTTGGCAGCGGTTCCATGCTTCCCCTCGAAGCCGGCTTGGTTCGCGGCGTTCGCCGCAGTGCCGGCGGCGTCCCGCGCAGCACGCAAGGTGGCGGCAGCGATGCCGCCGCAGCCGCGCAGCGAGCCGCCACGCGCACCCCGGGCTCTCACCTCCGCGTCACGTTCGACCGCCCGGATCATCCCATCGCCTATGGCTATTCACCGCACACCTACGTCTTCCGTCAGAATTTTCCGCTGTACGCCGAACCTCGCCGCTGGCTCCGCATGGCCTATTGCACCACTTGCCTCGACGGCCCCATAGACACCAGCACGGTGGTCCTCGAATGGGGCGACACCTCGGGCGCGCCCATTCTGATCAGCGGTCAAATTTGGGGGGAAGGGAACTTGCTCGGCCGGCCAGCCATTCTCGATTCACCCGTAGGCAGCGGCCACATCATCACTTTCAACTTCAATCCGATTCACCGCGATCTCAACCGCGGCGACCAACGCATGCTCTGGAACGCCATCCTGAACTGGCAATCCATCCTCGCCGCTCCCGTTAAGTGAGGATTGGCTCGACAACATTAGAAACTCGAACTAGAGAGCGGCTGTCATCCTGAGCGCATCCGACAAGGATGCGCGAAGGACCTCAGCTCATCCCATTCATAAATTTTAGTTAGGGGAAAATCTTACCCGCTACTCCGGCGACCTTAAATACGCCGCCCCATGCCGGAATAAGCCCGCCGACGCAATCGGCTGCGAAAAAACAATCCGTATCGGTACAAAAATCGCTCCTGCGCCCGGCGTATAGGGCACCGCCACTTCCAGCCGCGTACCCTCCGCGTAAGCGTTCCTGCTCCGGAAACTGATTCCGCCCTTCGACAAGTCTTCGCACACCGCCACTTCTTCTGTAAACCCACGCTGCCGGATGCAAGCCAGCACCCGTGCCTTCACCCGTAACCGATTCCGCCGCGGCACCACGCGCTCTTCCACCGCCGCGCGCGAAGGCAACACTTCCGCCGAGTTCACATCCGACTGCGCCTCCACCCAGATCGACGGCGCATCGCAATGTTTGCATACTCGCGCCGCGCAGCGCCGCACCTCAAACGATTTCAATTCCCTCTCGTTTAGGTACACCACTTCGCGCCGTTGGCAGAAACTACATTCCATCAGCAGCCGCGCCAGCGCCTCTTCGCCCTGCTGCAAAGTCGGAAATTCAATCTCCCAGAAGTCCGCTCGCGGTTCCAGCATCGCAATTGCGTAAAGAAAACCTTCCGTCTCGCGGTCGATCTCCGCCACAATTCTCGCCCGCGCCGTTTTGACGGTATCCTCTTCCAGCGTCCGCCGGAGTGTCAGTTCTTGCCCCGTAAACAGTTTTTCCTGCAGCCGGATCACCCCGCCGTTCCGGCTCACCAATAGCGATTCCGCCGGCTTCGTCACGGCCACACCATCGCCGTTAAACCACGAAGCTTCCACTTCCAGACGCAGCGTGACCCGGTCGCTTTGTCGCATTCGTTCCGTTCTCATCATCCGATGCAATGGGGAATTGCTTACGATTCAGGCTATCACGCGAAAAATCACGGCAATGCGGCTCCAAAGCCGGTAATGTCGTACCCACTAATAACCCAGCGGAGCGCCATTTTTCCCTCAGGTTTACCCTTTCGACGCCCGTTGCTAGCCACCCATTTCCAATCCGGCACACTTCCGTCAGACTGAATCCATGGGGAAGCCTGATTCGCCATCAGGTTTCTTTCACCCCGCGCATATTCTAGGTGTGTGAAGTGAGCAAAGTTATCACAATGGCCGACCGCAACCCCTCTAATTCCGGCGTTTCCGGAGTCCGCGACCGCCGCTACGCTATCCGGTTTCCCTTTGCCGCCGACGTCGAATTGATCGACCTCGAAACCGGCAAGCAAGTCGAAGGCGTCACCTCTGACATCTCCCTCGGTGGATGTTTCGTCTGTACCAGCAAGCCGCTTCCCATGAATGCCCGGGCCCGCTTGAAACTTGTCCGCAAAGGTCAGATCCTGGAAGCTCTCGTCTCCGTCCGCATCGTCAAGCCACGCATCGGCATGGGCATTGAATTCTTCGACCTGGAACCTGCCTACAGTGAAATGCTGAGCGCCTGGCTAGACGCGCTCCGCCAGGCCCGCTAACGTAGAGGCGGCTTACATCGCCTTCTTTGTCGCGTTAGCTTACTAATGAACCGTCTCCATCGGCTTCCCACTCTTCTCATAAAATTCTTTCTGTAATTTCCAACTCTCCTCATCCGCCTTCACCGCTCGGATCGCCCGCACCACCGTATTTATCCACGCTTGCAAATCCTCTTCCCCTTGCTCTTTCGTGGCCGTGGAGCCGTCCCCCGAATAATGATTCGGAAACCGCGCGTACCACCAGATTCCCGTGTACACATTCTCCGGCAGCCGCACCCGCTTCTGATCCGCCCCTGATTCATTCTTCGCCCGGTCCATGTGCGTCAGGTTCGGATGCGTTACCAGCAGGTTCGACGTCTCCGTCTCCCCCGCATGCCAGTCCGGTCCTTCTTTCTCCGCCCCCACCTTCTTCGTTGCATCGTGCCCCCATTGCACGTACACGACATAATCATGTGGCGCATCCAACTGCGACTGCGCGAAGTACGGAAGAAAATTCTCGTTCCCTCCGTGCCCGTTCACGATCAGCACCTTTTTGCACCCGTTCCGTCCCATCTCATCCGTCGTCGCCTGCAGCAATTTCATCTGCATCTCCGCGCTGTACGCCACTGTGCCCGCCTCATGCCGCGCTTCCGCAATCTGGCCGAAATAATAATCTGGAAATATCACCGCGTACTCCTGTGCGACGGCGTGCTCCGTCACGTACCGCACGTTCAGTAAGTCGGTCCCCAGCGGCAAGTGCGGCCCGTGTTTTTCCAGAATCCCAATCGGCAGCAGGCAGGTCCCCTGCGCCCTCCCAATCGCCTGCCGAAACTCGTCGGCCGTCAGCTCCTCCCATTTTGCCGGCAGCTTCGCCTGTCCCTGCCCCCAGCACACCGTCGCCACTCCCAACGCCAAAACTCCCATCGCCCAACGAAGCATGCCCGCCTCCAATCCTCGTCCAGAATGTCGAGGCCAGATTGTAACGTAGCCCTGCCACCAGCAGTAGTCTCGAAAAATGAATGGTTTGCGCGAGACCAGGAAGGAAGGGGAGGCACCAGATGCTGAAGCAACATTTCCCCCTTCCGCGAGAATTAATCTAATCCTTTTCCCCTGGCTTTGAATCTAAGCACACGTCGTCAGAAGAATAATTCCGCTCGGAGCATCCCGGTGTGCGACTCAAGTTTTCGGGGACTAGCTCCCTCAATCGGCTAAAGCTCAATCAATTTGGAAGGGAGCCTACGAACATGGGTACGAGTCAACAAATGAAACTCTCGGATTCTCAGGATGTTCCAAATGGAATGGATCTTCTCAACTGTCCCATGCTCAACAAGGGTACGGCCTTCACTGCCGACGAGCGCAGCAGGTTTGGCTTGCTCGGACTTCTCCCACCGCAGGTCGAAACCCTCGCGGAGCAGGTGGTTCGTGCCTACGATGCCTACAAACGAAAAACGGAAGACCTCGAACGTCACATCTATCTGCGCGCGCTGCAGGACACGAATGAAGTCCTGTTCTACGCGCTTTTGCTCGCTCACATCGAAGAGATGATGCCCATGGTGTATACGCCGGTGGTGGCTCAGGCCTGTGAGCAGTTCAGCCACATATACCGGCGGCCGCGCGGCCTCTTCATCTCTTATCCGCTGCGCGACTCCATCCCCCAACTCCTGCGCAACCGCCCCCACCGCGAAGTCGACGTGATTGTCGTTACGGACGGCGAACGCATTCTTGGCATCGGCGATCAAGGCGCTGGCGGCCTCGGCATCCCCATTGGCAAATTGTCTTTGTACACGTTGATCGGCGGGATCCACCCGGAACGCACGCTGCCCATCGTACTGGACGTCGGAACCAACAATTCCGAACGGCTTAGTGATCCCGAATACATCGGGTGGCGCCATGAACGCGTTACCGGCCAACCCTATTTCGACTTCATTGAGCAATTCGTCCAGGCCGTCAAGCAGGAACTCCCCGGGACTTGCCTGCAATGGGAAGACTTCGCCACTCCGCACGCGCGGCCGATTCTCCAGCGCTATCGCGATCAATTGTTGACGTTCAATGACGACATCCAGGGAACCGCATCCGTTACCGTCGCCGCTGCTCTGGGCGCGGTTAAGGTTACTGGAAAGAGTTTGAAGGATCAGCAGATAGTTATGCTCGGCGCGGGCTCCGCGGGTATCGGCGTCGCCGATGGTTTACGAGCAGCGATGGTCGACGAAGGCTTGTCTGAACAGGAAGCCCGCAGTCATTTCTGGTTCGTTGACAGAGACGGTCTCCTGCACACCGGTCGAACCGATCTCAGCTCCGAACAGGCAGTTTACGCTCAGCCGCAGGATCGTTTGTCTGGTTGGCCCCGAACTTCCGGCGGACACGTGGGGCTCGCCGACCTCATCGGAAAAATCGACGCCACCCTCCTGATCGGTCTTTCTACAGTTGGCGGCGCGTTTTCCGAACCGATTGTTCGCGAGATGGCTCGCAAGGTGCAGCGTCCCATCATCTTTCCACTCTCCAATCCGACCATCAAATCCGAAGCGAAACCCGACGACCTAATTCGTTGGACCGATGGCCGCGCTCTGGTTGCCACTGGTTCGCCTTTCCCGCCCGTCCATTTTGCCGGCAAAACGATTCCGATCGCTCAGTGCAACAACGTCTTCATCTTTCCTGCCATGGGGCTCGGCTTGGTTGCTTCCGGCGCACGTCGTGTTACCAACGCGATGATGCTCGCGGCGGCGCGAGCTCTTGCGGAAAATTCACCGGCGCTCAAGGATTCCTCCGCCTCCCTGTTGCCGCCTGTAACGGACATCCGCAGAGTGGCCGCGGAAATCGCGATTGCCGTTGGCGTCGCGGCCCAAAAGGATGGCGTTGCCTCTCAAGTTTCCATGGAGGAACTTCGGCAAAGAGTGCAATCAGCACAGTGGTTTCCTGCCTATCCGTCGTAACTGCTCCCGGCGAAATCCGCTTGATTCGCCGCGCTATGGGCAACCTTCAACCTGACCCGTTCATCCATCTCTTCAGTTGGTTTTCAGGTGCAGGGCCAGGTGCAGCGAATGAAGTGCGGTTGCGCTCCCCTAGTTGTGTCGTTCCTGGGGCTGCTCGTTGCAGCCCCGGCCATCGCGAGCCCCCAGGCTGGCGAATACCCTGGCGAAGAGGACACCCACGCTTTCTCCAGCTTCCCCGCTCATGCGCTAATCGACGAAATCAAGTTTTTCGGCCTGCACCGCATTCCTGCTGCAACGGCGATGTCGCGGCTCTCGATTTACCCCGGCCAGGAATTCGACCCGGCGCAAATCGCTGCCGACGTTCACCTGCTGAGCCATGCAGGGTGGTTTGAAGATGTCTCCGTCGAAGCTGCGCCCTCATCTCATCTGCTCAAATCAACAGATGGTTCCTACTACTTTCAACTCCAGTTCCACGTCACCGAATATCCGTATCTTTCCGCCATTGCTTTCACTGGATCAAAACTTCTATCTCAGCAGCAAATCAAAAAACTCCTCGACGACAACCATCTCTTCCCCCAGTTGGGCGCTCCGGCCGACCCAGTCCAATTGCATCGCGCGGCGCTAGCCATTCAATCCGAACTCGCTTCAGCCGGCCACCCCGAGGCGCAAACCGCAATCAAGCAACAAACTCTCCCGGGCCAGCGGGCAAAAATCGAGTTCCAAATCCGCGACGGCCCGCGCCTGCCTGTCAGACAAATATATTTCTCCGGCGATCCGCAAGTTCCCGCCAATCTCCTTCGCAAACAAATGCGCCAGGTCGCACCCGAAGCCTGGTTCGCCGGGCTCCGAAATAAAAATGTATACACACCGGAAAAATGCGACCAGGATCGCGCGAACCTGCTGTCCTACCTGCAGAATCATGGGTTTCCACAAGCCCGCGTGGCCCCGCCTCACGTCACCGTAGTAAATGCTTTCACCGATACCGCTACTCCCTGGCATTTTCGTGCTGTGCAACCTGGCCTGACCGTCGCCATGCCCATCGACTCTGGCAACTTCTACAGGTTCGGTGCCCCCGAAATCAGCGCCCCTCTTCAGCAGCGGCTGAACGCGCTAAGAAAAGGGAATCTGCTTTCACCCGAACTCAATTCTGGCCGTCCCTTCTCCGAACACGCGGTCGAGTCCCTCCGCCGCGACCTGGAGGTCCGCCTCCACCGGAATCTGCGACGCCAGCAGGGAACTGGAGCGTATCGTCTGCGCGCCACTTCAGCCTTCGACTACACCACGCACATCGCCACCGTAAAGTTCGATCTCGATCCCACGCCGCCATACACAGTCCGCCGTCTCGATTTCCGCGGTAATCAGCGTTTTCCGGACAAATATCTTCGCCGCCGTATTCCCCTCAGCGAAGGCCACCCTCTCGATGAATACGCAATTGAAGGAGGCCTCGCGCGCCTCGCCCGGACGGGGTATTTTCAGCCCTTCAAGAAAGAAGATGTTCAGATCATTCCTCATGCAGCGGATCACTCCGCCGACGTAATCATCCACGTTCATGAAAAAGGTAAACAGCGCATCACCTTCTCCGGCGGGCGCCAGCAGTTCGGAAGCACCGCCGGAATCGCGTACACCGTTTTCAATCTTCTCGGCCTCGATGAGTTTCTTTCCACTCAATTCGACGGCGGCCCGGAGTCGCTGCAACTGGCCATCAGTTTCGCAAAGGAAGGCTTTCTCGGTTCACGCGGCACCCTCGCACTCTCCGCCTTCGACACATTTATTCGCCCGCGCCTGACGCCCGGCGTGCAAGGCCCATTCCAGCGTTCACAATCCCAAGGCGTAAATCTCGGCTGGACTTACGCCGCCTCTGACGTGGACGCGGTCGCCGTCAACTTCGGAATCTCTCGCTCCGTCACGGAATATATGGTCAATCAGCCCGCAAACGGGGCAAATCCCCAGCCCATCGATCTGCAAAGCAAAACCTCCAGCCACTCGTTCGGAATCGGATGGACCCACGGCACCGGGGCGCAAATAATCCAAATGAGCGACTCCGTTTCCGGCGGCTGGCTCGGCGGCGACGAAAACCTTCTCAAATCGAAAGCCGAATACGGCCAGATTTTCCCCGATGAACTCTTCAACCATCGCAACGCCTGGGCTTTCCGCACCACCGTCAGCGCCGCTGGCAGCTACAAAGGCGACATGCCGCTCTACGCCCGCTTTTTCTCCGGCGACGATTTCGTCCGTGGCCTCCGCCCCGGCGAACTCGGCCCCTACCAGACACTCACCGCCGGCTCTCCCTCCGGAGCCACCACTTACTCCGCGGCACCTACGGGCGCCAACCTCATCGCCGCCTCAAATCTCGAATACCGCGTTCCGCTCACTCACACCATCGAGGCTGCCACCTTCCTCGACGCTGGCTCCGGTTTCCTCCTCACCAACTGGTTGGGTCCAACGCGCCCTGCCCTAATCCAATCCACTAACGGCCTCATCCACAGCACCACCGGCTTCGAACTTCGCTGGACACTCCCCATCCTCGGTGCCCCGGTCCGCATCAACTACTCCTTCAACCTTCTTCGCCTGAACCGCATACTCCTGCAACCCGACGGGTCACTCACGCGCCTCCACGATCCCCTCGGCGCGCTGGGCTGGGGCCTCGGTCCGTTTTTCTGATTGATGTTTGCCGTTCGTGCAACAGAACAAGACAGGAGATAGCGCCGGGACCTGCGATGAAGCTAGCCGGCCCGCTTAGTGCTCGCCCGCCGGGGCTTCGCCTTGCTCTTGCCCTTGGGTCCCTTGAGGTTGAGCGCGACTGCAGAGCGGATGAGATCCTTCAGGGCCGCCCCATTCACCCTCTCGCCTTCGTGGATGTCGATGGCGCGACGCACGTTCCCGTCGAGGCTGGAGTTGAATAGCCCGGATGGGTCCTTCAACGCGGCCCCCTTGGCAAATGTCAGCTTGACAACGCTCTTGTACGTTTCACCCGTGCAGACGATGCCGCCGTGAGAGAAGACGGGAGTCCCCATCCACTTCCACTCTTCGACGATCTCCGGGTCGGCTTTGTGAATGATTCCGCGTACTTTCGCGAGCATCTTCCCGCGCCAGTCCCCAAGTTCCTTGATCCTCTCGTCGATCAATGCGGATGCGGATTCCATCAGGACCGTCCTTTCAATTTAGACCCTTAGCGAGCCGCGGAATGCCCTGGCGGCATAGTAGGATTCCGCTCCGTTGTGGTACACGAAAACAGTGTCGAAGCGGCGATCACAAAAAAGAGCGCCTCCGAGTTTTCTGATGGAAGGAGGGGTTCTCACCCAACTCGACGTTTTCGCGTCGAAATTACCAAGTTTCTGCAACTCTCGATACTGTTCTTCCGTTAAAAGTTCAATGCCCATGGCGGCTGCCATATCAATCGCGTTGTCTCCTGGCTTATGTTCTTTCCTTGACCTCAGCGCTTCGCGATCGTAGCAAACACTTCTGCGGCCTTTAGGACTTTCCGCTGAACAGTCACAAAAAATGTATTCGCCCGTCTTCGTATCGTGACCAACTACATCCGGTTCGCCACCGGTTCTTTCCATCTCGTTGAGTGGCCGCAGCTTTTCAATATTAGCTTCCAGTTTTGCTTGTACTTTAGCCCATTCAAGCCCTTTATGGCGGTCCATGTTCTTCTCAAATCGGGCTTTCAATACTCCAAGTAATTCTCCGTACTGTTTTTTTGGAACGGTTACGTTTGCCATAGTTTCATCCAAAGGCCGCTAGGGGTTAGCTGATGCACCTTGTTGGGCGCGTCCAAGTTTTTCCAGGTTTCGGTATTCGATATGACCTGACCGGAATAGAATTGCCATCTGATCATTTTCGATAATTGCTTACTCGGGTGTTTGCCCTATCGCTTCAGTCATTTCGTCATTTGCCTGTATGTATTCCAACTGTGACTGAAGGAATAATGTTTTGGCTTCCAGTTCGCGTGCCTCCGCGGCGGCAACTTGCGAACGAAGCGCGCTTCCTCCCTGCAGTTGTTGGACGAAGACACGGTGCGACTCCGTGCGCAGAGTCAGAACCTCTTCGGACACTTTCATCATCTGGCGAGTGCGCTCCAGTTTGTTGTAAGCGGTTTGCACACGAAGCTCGACTTCCTCTTTCACGCGCGCCAGGTTTTCCTCCGCCTGAGCCAACTGGGCCTTACGTTCGGCAATGGCCGCGTTTCTCCTGCCTCCGTCAAACAAGTCGTAACCCAAATGCACACCGAAGGTCCCGAAATTGTGCACAAGAAATGGAACATTATCCGCATAGCTATAGCGAGCGAAAGCCTCGACGTCCGGAATATATTGGCGCTTGGCCAAACGCCCGGCTGCGGTTGCTTGTTCCACTTTTGCCTGAGCTTCTGCGATCTCCGGATGAGACTCAAACGCCACACGAAGACATTGTTCGCGATCGCAAGTGTTCGCGACTTGGCGAACAGCAGGGTCAAGCGCCAATGGGGTATTCAACGGTAGTCCGACGACATCGTCGAGCTGCATGGTGAGGTCCGAAAGCTGCAATTCCGTGGACAACAGATCCTGCTTTGCTTCCAAAGACTGGGCACGGCTCTCAATGGCCTCTTCTTCCAGCGTGCTGCCGAATTTGACTTGCTGCACGCGTTCGGCTTGCAGGGCCTCATTGGCTTGAATTTTGGCCAGCGCGGCCTCCTTATGGGATTGCAGAACGAGGATCCGGTAGTAAAACTGATGAACCCGCAGCGCCACTTCATTTTCCGTCTGGCGGGCCTTGCCGCGTGTCGCTTTTAGTTCGGCGGCAGCGACGTCATTTGCTGATTTGATCTTCCAAAGTTCGGAAAGCGGCTGGGTCAGGGAGGTACCACTGGTCACGATAGTGAGCCCGCCCTGGTTCAAGGTCGTAGATTGAGCGGGAATGGGAGTTCCTCCCACGGTCCCAAAGCCGCCGGCGGGAATCCCGATGAACTGCGTGTCTGTCAAGTGAGCGACAGCACTGTCGTTGCGGAGCAGCGGGAAATAGGCGCTCCGTGCCATATCCTTCGTGTGTTCTTTTTCTTGAACACTGTAAGCTGCGATGCGCACGATGTGATTATGCTTGAGCGCAAGCTGCACGGCCTCATCCAGGGTGATGTGCCGAGGCTCGGGCGATTTGGTTTCCTGCGCAGCGAGCGGCCCGGCGTGGAGTAGCGAGAACAGAGCACAAAAAGGCAGGGTACGTCTCATCATGATTTTGTCCTCTCTGTTGCAGAAGGTTCCCCATCCGGGAAGCTCAGCTCGCCGTAGTTCAAAGGTGATTTGCGGAGCAACGCAACCAGAAGCAGCGCTAACACACAGGCCCACGCGATGAGATGAAATCCGTCAATGAAAGTCAGGGTGAACGCTTGCAATCGGACGCGCGCGCTGGTCAAGCCCACAGCGCGTCCCGTGGCAGCAGCCAATCCGGAAGATTTTCCATATAGCCCCGCGGTCATCTGCCGGATGGAAGCATCGTCCAGCCAATTGCCGCCTTGTACGTGCAGGCCGAGCAGGTTCGAATGAATCCGCTCGCGCACGGCAATGTAGTGGCCCATAAGCACGACTCCCATTTGTCCGCCCAGCAAACGGACAACGTGGAAGAAGGCGGAAAAAGTGAGCGCGTCCTGGGCTTTCGTGAGGCCGCCTGAAAAAATGGCCTGCAATACGATCGTGGACACCAGGCCGATGAAAGCAAAGGATTGGCCGACACCCATAAGCAATTCCGTGCGGTAAAAGTTCCCCGCGGACCAGGCGAAGGTGTACTGCGCGTTCAGAATGCACGCGGCAGCCATGCAGGTGAATCCCGTGGCCATCAAAAGACGCGAATCCAAGCCGTGCAGGAGAAGCAATGCGGCGATGAAAGCAACCACGATCTGGGGCAAGGCGGTCCAAAGCACCGCGGGGCCAATCTGCTCTGCCTCAAAACCATGAAGGGCGAGGGCCTGGGGGATCAGAATAATCGTGGCCAGCAGGCTAAAGCGAAAAAATCCCAGCCCCACACCAAGCACAATCGTGTTCCATTGCCGCAGATACGGAAGATCCACCAGCGGATTCGGGCTGCGCAGGCGCCGAACCAGCGAGGCAAGCAGGAAAATCATGGCGCTGAGGAGCATCCCGTTGAAAAGGCCGGAACGCCACCAATCAAGGCGCTGCCCCTGGTCCAGAGCCGCAAACAGCAGCGCGAAACCGGCGCTGGCGTAGAGGAATCCGGCAAAACTCGGAGGCGGGCCGGCGCTTTTTCGCGGCGGCGAAGGGGGAATTCCGAAGTGAATGCACAGCGCCATCAAGGGCGTGATGAGCGCCGAGTTCCAGAACATCCAGTGGAACGATAGATGTTCGCGATACCAGCCATAAAGGGACGGGGCGATATTCACCGCAAAGTCGACAGACGTGGCATAAAGAGCCAGCGTGAAGGGAAGAAAGCGCGGCGGGATGTTCTTCAGGGCAAACGTGAGTGTCAGTGGATAAAAGGTTCCGGAAGTCAGCCCCGCGACTACAAGCGCGGTCAGAAGCAAACTGTAGTTATGAATCAGCGGCAGCAAAAGACAAACCAGAGTGAAGGAGATCGCCGCGATGCGAAGCACGCGGCGCGGGCCGAGCAGGCCTCCGAAATACACCGTGAACGGCCCGATGAACATCAGTGCAACGTTGTAGGCGCTGCCGATCCAGGCTCCATCGTCGACGCCGATGCCGAGACTCCCCTTGAGATCAGAAGTTCCCAGCGTGAGCATGCGCCCGGTCAACGTGACGATTCCCGCGCCCAGCACCACGCCCAGAATGCCCAACAGCGGGCTCTGGGAAAGCTCCGCAGGCAGCGCTCCCGCGATGGCATGCGCGATCTGTTGCTTGGAAGGCGGGTGTAGAACTGTTGCCGAGGTAGCCATCGCGCTAGTCACTTACTGCCTGGTTCGAACGGTGGCAATCACCGAAAGGCCCGGGCGCAAACTGCTTGCCAGGTTCGCGTCGTCGAACGCGATCTTCACGGGGACTCTCTGAACCACTTTTGTATAGTTGCCCGTGGCATTGTCGGGCGGCAGCAGGGCAAATTGCGAACCGCTGGCGGGCGCAATTTCGAGTACTTTGCCGCGGAACACTTTTCCCGGGTACTGGTCAACGCGGATTTCCGCCGGATCGCCGACTTTCATATTCGTCAGCTGTGTCTCGCGATAGTTTGCCTGGACCCACTTTGTTTCGGGCACAAACGTCAGGACTTGCGTTCCGGGAGAAACGAGCTGTCCGGGCCGCACTTGTTTTTCGCCGACCGTGCCATCTGCTGGAGCGGGAATTTTCGTGTATCCCAGGTTGATCTTGGCCACGGTGAACGAGGCTTCTTTCGCGTGGAGATCGGCAACGAGTTGTTGTTCCTGGGACTCCAGGACTGCTTTGCTGCGGCGCTCCGACTCCACGGCGATTTCGTTGCTGCGCAACGATGTTTTCGCTTGCTCCAGGTCGGCTTTGCGACTGGCTTCTTGAGCGGCGAAACGCTCCTGGTCGGCAACGGCTGCCTCCACCTTTTGTTTTGTCGCGGACTGGGTTGCAAGAAGCGCTTCTTGCCTCGTGCGCTCCGCCTGCGTTCGCACTACGTCAGCTTGCACCGCCTGGACGCCCGCCTCCGCTGCCGTGATCTGCGCCCTGGCCAGGTCGATCCCGGCCAGCGCTCGCTGAATACGAGAGTCTTGCAACTCGCGTTGCCGCCGGTTGTTCTCGATGGCTGCTTTCGCGGCTTCCACCGCGGCGCCGGCCTGAGCCAATTGGGCCAGATAGTCTTCATCCTGAAGCTCAACCAGCAGGTCGCCCGCGCGCACGCGCTGATAGTCAGTCACCTTCACGCTTCGCACAATGCCTGCAACCTTTGTGCTGAGCGGCGTAAGATCGCCGCGGACAATGGCATCGTCGGTTGCCTGTTCGACCTTGCCGCCCTCCCAGGCGTTCCAATTTCGCGTGAGAGTGATCAGAACGGCAAGCGCGAGCAAGACGACGAACAATGGAGTGGCGTACTTCAGCCACGACCACTGGGGCTTGGCCTTGGCCGGAGCCGGTTCAGCATGACTAGCTGGGGTTGGAGCGGGGCTCGCCGGGGGAGTTGGAGCCGGAGAACTAGCTGCGGCCATGATTAAAACTCCTTCTCTCTGCCTTTAGGGCATCGATCTAAGCATTTCGAACACCGAGACTGCTCATGTGCAAATACGACGAAAAACGTTAGGGCCGCAACAATGCCTGCGCTTGCAAGTCCTACATGAGGCGGCGGAACAAAGAGATTTGCGCTTCCTGCCCACACCTGCACGGCAGGCAGGACTGCGGGGAAGATACTTAGGCCGGCAAGGGCAGTTGCAGTGAACAGAACACAGCCAAAATCAGGGGCAAGCATTTTCGACATGGCTCCAAGGACCAGGTGGCGCAAGTTCTTTGAGATTAGATGCTTGAGTCTACATAAGGATGAATTTTTGAACAACCGGAGCGGACGGCGCTTCTGGCACAGGCCCCAAACCTTAGCACTACTCCAAGAAGCATCATTTAGCTCACTCGTTCATCCAATGCTTCAAAAGAACGTCCCGTCTGACAATAGACGGATGAAAAAGGACGAAAGATGGCAACCGAAAGCGGTCAAGCGAAGGCCCCAACGAATCAGCAGCCGGTAGGCCCCTGGGCGGCAGCATTGAACCAACTCAAGGAATGGGATCCAGCTTGGGCAGATCACGCCTTGAAGATGACCACGAATCCATGGACGGACGGGATTTTGCCCGTCAAGTTCATAGAACTGGTCAGTGTTGGCTTAAATGCCTCTCGCACCAATCTGAACCCGGATGGCACGCGCCGCCACATTCGCGCTGCGCTCGCCGCGGGTGCAAGCTGTAAGGAGATCTTATTCGTTCTGAAGTGTGCGTCCGTAGTGTCCGTTCATTCTTTCAGTTTTAATGCCCCCCTATTAGTCCAGGAAGCTAGCATGGGCAGCCTGGAGGACTTCAGTGACTCGCGGAAGAAGCGGCTGGAACGGGTTGGAAAAGCCACCCCGGCCGTGCAAAAGATGAAGGCAATCGGACACTGGAGCGAAGAGTGGGATTCTGTATTGTTTCTTGACCCGGTGTGGACCGACGAATACCTGGCAATGTGTATCTCGCTCTATGCCGAAAACGTTTTTCAGCCCAAAGAACTGGAGCTTTTGCTTGTCGCTTTCGATGCCGCATACGTAAGCATTTATGGATCCGGCACGCGGCGCCACATCAAGAACGCGTTCAAGGCCGGCGCAACGGTGGAAGAGATCATGGAAGTTCTGAAGCTCGGTGTGGTGCAGGGAGTGCAGGCTTGCAATCTTGGCGTCACGCTTCTGGCTGAAGAATTAGAGCGTGGTGCAGCGGCATAAATCGAGATCAGAAGAACGGCATTTCCGCCCTTTGAAACCAGGTACCGGAGAGTCTGCTCATGCACGGAAGATTCGAACCTGTGGTTCTGCTCGCCACGCTGCTTTTTCCAGTGGTCGGATCGGGAATTCCGTCAACGGACAAGCCCGCGGAACCCGCCAATTTTTTTCACGAGTTCGTTGGCCTGAACGACGGCCAAATCAGGGAAATCCGCGAAGGGAAGGCAATCGCGAAGATATTGGACTCCCCCACTGCGGATCAGGTATTTGTTTTTGGGGCTGTCTACATAAATTCGACGCCGGAAAGTTACCTTAAATTCGCATCGGATATGGATGAGCTCCGTAAACTCCCGAGTTACATCGGGCTCCGGAAGTTCAGCGATCCGCCGCAACTTTCGGACCTCACTGATTTCACGATGGATGAGCAGGATTTCAAGCAACTGAAGAATTGCAAGCCAGGCCATTGCGAGGTGCAATTGCCGACCGAAGCGATGGAAGAGTTCCAGCGTTCCGTGAATTGGTCCGCGCCGGACGCCAACGACCAGGCCAATCGCCTTGCGCAGCAGATGGCCCTGCAAGCGCTGCTCAACTACGAACAAGGCGGCAATGCGGCTCTTGGAACCTACCGCGACAAAAATCACCCGGCTGTCGTGGCGGAAACGTTTGCTTCTTTGCTCAGCCGCTCCAAAGCGCTCCCCGTGTATCTGCCCGAATTGCGTGAATACCTCCTCAACTATCCCAAGGCCGATTCCGCGAATATCCAATCGGAGTTTTATTGGGAGAAGGTGAATTTTGGATTGAAGCCGACGCTGCGCATGGTGCAAGCGATCGTCTATCAAGGCAAGTCACAGGAGCGGCCGGTGTACGCCATCGCCGTGAAACAGTTGTACGCGAGCCACTACTTTGAAAGCGCGCTGGACATGACGGTGTGCGTCAAAGACGACGAAGACCCGGTTCATCCCGGCTTCTACCTGATAACCATGAAGGGATCGCAACAGGCGGGCCTGACCGGTCTGAAGGGTGGAATTGTGCGGAAAGTTGCGGTGGATAAGACCCGCTCTTCGCTGGAAAAGGCCCTGGCTTCCATCAAACAGAAACTCGAATCTCAGGCGCAACCATCGAATCCTCCGAGGTGATGAATATGGCGTTCCCGGATCGCCGCACCTTGAGTGTACTCACGACCGCGCTGCTGTTCGGGTTGGTGCTGGCGATTGTCTACGTCGCCCGCGCTGTCATCGTGATTTTCGCTTTCTCGATTCTGTTCGCGTACCTGATTAATCCCATCGTGAGGTTTCTGCAGAACCACTCGCTGTTTTTCAAAAATCTGAGGGGCCCACACGTTGCGGAAGCCTACCTGGCACTGCTGATCCTTCTCGGGCTCATCATCCACAATCTCGCTCCGCAACTCGTCCCCGGAGTAATGCAGTTCGCCAGAGACACGCCAGCGATGATGGAAAATGTTTATTCAGGCGATATTGCCGTTGATATGGGACACCGGAATGGCTGGAACGAAGCCCAGTCGCTTCGCGCAAAAGCTTTTCTGCAACAACGCAGGGCAAGGATCCGTGGTTTAGTGGAATCCGTGCAGCAGTTTGTATCGGTTGCGTTTGGTGGAATTGTGCTGATTCCGATTCTCGGTCTTTTTTTCCTGAGTGACGGCGAGAAACTGGCGAATGGAGTCATTCAACTCGTCTCGACCAGGGAAACGTACGAAGAAGCCAGGGCCTTAGCCGCGGACCTGAACGACATGCTGCGACACTACATTCGGGCCAAGGTCATCCTTGCCCTCCTGTCGCTCATCTTTTGCTCCGTTGCCATGCTGTTCCTGGGCTACCCGCACGCACTAGCTCTTGGGCTGATGGCTGGAGTCCTTGAATTCATTCCAGTGGCCGGTTGGATCACGGCGTTAATCGCCATCGCGACAGCTGGGATGCTTACGCACTCCCACTGGATCTGGATGGCGTTGCTGTTGGGCCTCTGGCGGGTAGTCATGGACTACGGAATTGCCCCGCGCGTCATGGGCCACGAACTGGAGATCCATCCTCTGCTGGCCATTTTCACGGTTATGATTGGGGGCGCGGTCGGCGGAATCGTGGGGATTTACCTCTCCGTGCCGTTAGTCGCCGCTTTGCGCGTCATTTGGCACAGATTCGCCCCTTCTGCCCAACTCGCCGAACCCGCGTCTGGTTAGCTGAGCGCTGCTATGGAATCATCGGGGACGCTCTCGATCCCGTCATCGATGCGCTCCGACGCAACGGAAATGTTGAGTTTCCGATTCCGCTGGAAGATTTAGCTTTTCTTCAAATGGAAGGCGCAACATGGGCGACCAACAAAACAACGAGAACTATTCTGGAGCGCGAGATCAAAAAATCCGTGCGGCGCTGGATCAACATTGGGCGGCGTCCGATGCCAACGATTTTGAAACGGAGCATCACCTCTATCACCAGGACGCGGTGCTGGAATACCCGCAGTCAGGCGAGCGAACCCGCGGCCGGAGCAACATCCAGAACCAACGCGCCAGTCAGCCGAACAAAAAGCGGTTTTCTATCCGGCGAATCATTGGCGGCGGTGATCTTTGGGTCACCGAATTCATCCTGACCTATGATGGCAAGCCGTCCTACACCGTGAGCGTCATGGAGTTCAGGGACGACAAGGTTGCGCGGGAAACACAGTATTTCGCGGATCCATTCGTGGCTCCCGCATCGCGCTCTCATTGGGTAGAACGGATGGACACATAATTTCGAGCCGCGAGCATTCACTGACGCCACCGCCATTTGCGGTTTGCACAGGCGAAGTGCGTTGAGTTCGAAATTTTCCGCAATCCGGCTTGTCATGCGGATGGAGATCCTGGATATGACCAAACCGGTGCTGGTGGTAACCAGCCATTATCCGAAAGAGATTGAAGACCGCATCGACCGCGATTTCAACGCCCGGCGAAACCCGAACCTGTTTCCTTTCAGCCAGCAGCAGTTGTTCTCCGCTGCCGATGGAGCCGACGCCCTGTTCATAACGCCCGCCGATCGGTTGGACTCCGGGTTTTTCGAAAAAGTCTCGCCAACGATAAAAATCATCGCCACATACTCGGTCGGTTTTGAGCATATCGATCTGGAAGCCGCCGCTCGCAGGAAAATTCCGGTCGCCTACACCCCAGGTGTCAACCAGGAAGCAACGGCCGACATTGCCATGCTGCTTTTACTTGGCGCTTCGCGTCGCGCTTACGAGGCCCAGGAACTTGTTCGAACAGGAACTTGGCGGCCCTTGAGTCCCGACAAACTCCTGGGCTGGCAGGTTGGCGGCAAGGTCCTCGGTATTTTCGGAATGGGGCGCGTCGGACAGGCTGTGGCCCGCAGGGCACGCGGATTCGGAATGAAGATTCACTATTGCAATACGTCTGAGTTACCCGCGGAAATTGCCGGCGACGCCGTCTACCATAAAGATGCGTCTGATCTGCTCCGCGTAAGCCAGTTCCTGAGCCTGCACGCTCCGGAATCTCCTCAGACCCGCCATTTCTTGAACTCCAAAGCCATAAGCCTTCTGCCTCCCGGGGCCATCGTGGTGAACACCGCCCGCGGCGGGTTGGTGGTCGATGACGACCTCATCGCTGCTCTTAAGAGCGGGCGAGTCGCCGCGGCCGGACTCGACGTATTCGAAGGCGAGCCAAAACTTAACCGGGAATATGTTTCGCTGAAAAATACATTTCTATTGCCGCATATTGGCAGCGCTACGGTCGAAACCCGGACAGCAATGGGCATGCTGGCCCTGGACAATGTGGACGCGGTCCTGAACGGAAGGTCTGCGCCGACCCTTGTCCAGCCCTAGGTGCAGCTCAACCCTTCCCGCACAATCTGCCACTTTTCTCCCGGAGTTCGCTCGACGCGTGGTTTCCTGCTCATATTGCCTCCTGTTTGGAGGCCCTGATTTTACCTATATGCGCTCTCCAGTTTTAGCGGGGGAGACTACATGAGATTTGCTGAACCAGTCTGTTGGCTGGGACGAAATCCTTTGCCACTTCATTCGGCCGGGTCTTTTGCTTGTCACTTTTAACAATTACACTGGGCCAATCTAGAGGGCAATATCTCCCAAAGCCTGAGCTTGTAGCGTTTTAGTATTTTTGCGCCTCGATCATGCCAATTCTGGGAAACTTCGCGAAAGCCGTCACGCTCGCACTCTGCGCGACAGGCGCGGCCTGGGGGCAAGACCTTGCACCACGAGCCTATCTGATAACGCCAGTGCATGCCAACGCAATTACGATCATCTGGTCCTTCTATGACGGAGGCCTCAACTTCAACGGCACGATACCGGTTGCCAACGCAAGGGGAACCTACAACGTACCGGTCTTCAGTTACTACCATTCACTGAATTTTTTTGGACGCTCAGCGAACATAACGGCTGCGCTGCCTTATGGAGTGGGAATTTTTCAGGGCGACGTGTTGGGGCAACACACATCGGTCTACCGTTCGGGTCTGCTGGATTCCAGCTTTCGCTTTTCGGTGAACCTGATGGGCGGCCCGGCGATGCAACCGAAGGATATGGCGAAGTGGAAGCAGAAGCGGCTGTTGGGAGTGAGTCTGAAGATGATCGCGCCAACTGGACAATACAGCGGCTCGAAATTGATCAACTGGGGCGGCAATCGATGGGCTTTCAAACCGGAACTTGGGTATTCCGAACGCTGGGGCCACTGGGTGCTCGATGGCTATGCTGGAGCGTGGTTCTACACCACGAACCCGACGTTTTACGCCGGCCCGGTCACCAAACCACAAAATGTAGCGCCGATCGGGGCTTTGGAGGGGCATTTGAGTTACGACGTGAAGCCGCGCTTGTGGCTGTCACTGGACGCAAACTTCTGGTGGGGTGGGATTACCAGCTTGAGTGGCATACAGAACCTGGCGACAAAGCAGACCGGCTCACGCATTGGAGGCACGGTTTCATTCCCGATCAGCAAACACCAATCCATCAAAGCAAGCTACAGCAGTGGCACATACATTCGCTTCGGCGGAAACTATCAGAGCGTCTCTCTGGCGTGGCAGTATTCCTGGTTAGGCCGGCCAAATTAAAAAGTAAGCAGGGGAATACTCTTAAGGACACGGTTCAAAGCGAAGCCCACTGACTCAGCGTCTAAGTAGGAACAGTGAATCTATTTTACGCCGCTCACTGGCACGAACCATCCTCGACAAACTGGCCGTTGGCAGCCATCGCCGCCAGGGAATGTGCGCAGTCGAGGATTTTCTGGTTCATCGGATCACTCGTTAGAGAGTCTGGGGCGATGAACTGCATGGACTGGCGCATGGCCACGTAGTTGCTGCTCAGCAATTTCATATTCTCGAATTCCGAGTTTAGCAAACGATAGGCATTGCGATCGGAATCGGTAGAGATGGCGACGAACGACAAATGGAGAGCTGTCGTTGCCTGACTGCGATAAGCCGACAACCAGTCCTCAGTGATTGGAAATCCGTTCTGGATGGCGTTCGCAAGTGCGGTCCGCCACTCGCGAATTATGGTCATCTGTTCGATGCCGGCCCTCAGGAAACTTTTCGAAAATTCAGAATTCGCCGCCGAGCTTGCAGGGGCCGGTGCCGGTGCGGGCGAGTCGCCGGCGCCCGGGAGTGTTAGTGAGATTTGATTCCCATTAAAGTTGAGGGAGCCGTTCGCGGCTCTCGCCAGTGCTTCGAGATCGACGTAGGAGTGGCCGTTCATCTGAACCACAGAGATTTGGGTTCGCTGACCGTTTACGATAAGTGTCTGGGGCGCCTGAGCGGCTCGACACAAAGCAAGCGCAGGAACAATCATAAGCACTCCCAGGAACAGTGCTGCTCCGGGCGATTTTCTATGCATGACTGCGCTCCTAGCTTGGCTGCGGCCCTTGCCCTACGGCAAACATAAGGAGACAGGCCGCGGAAGACGCGAATTGATGGGAGGTGACTTGGCCACCTCCCATCGAATTGTGCGTGACTTTGGACCGAGTGGCCTCGTTGCGTAGTGCTAGGCGATCCGCGCGAGAACGTTGCGAACGGCCGTTACGGACAGCGAAACACCGCAGAAGAACAGGCCAAGCAATCCGATCAACGGCAAATCGCTCGCCGTCTTGGGAAGCTGCTTGGGCGCTGGTTCGGCCGCCGCGACTTCGACCGGGGGAGGAGCTGGCCGCTCCACAGCCACCAACATCGGGACATCGGGCTTCGGCGCCTCCGGAGGAGGCGGCGCAATTCCGGTTCGCTTGATTTGTTGGGTAACCACAGTTTCCGGCTGCTCCACTATCTTTTGCGCATCGATTTTCATGCCCTTCTTCAGACCGAACGCGTCCGTTTCCTGTCCGTTGACAGTAAATTTCTGGCCTTTAGGGATGGTGAACTTCTGGTTCTTGCCGTTTTCGAGCGTCAGGATAACCATGCTCGGTGGACTTACCTGCCAGACGGTTCCCGTCACGGTTTGAACGGTCGTGATCATCCTTGGGGTGGATGTCGTGATGGTTTGCCTTTCGATCACCATCCCTGGCTGGATCTGGTGAATATTCAGCTGTTTCCCGTCCACAGTGACGGTGACGCTTTCCGGAACGTTGTCGAAATGGCGGAGTGTTCCATCCTCCGCTTTGATTACGCAGCTGTTGCCAGAGACGTAGACCACTGTGCCGCGTTCGACCTTGATCGACTTTGTTGGGTCCCCTGCTACCGCAGTGCTGGTGTTGGTCTGCACTTGACCGAGGGCTGTAAGAGCAAATGCGGTACAAAGGGCTCCCACAGCTAACAGCCCGCGCATGACCTTTCTTGAGTACTGAATCGAGATCATCTTGCATTCTCCTTTTTGTTGATTTTCTTGCCCGTGGAACTTGAGGTTGCGTCTACACTCTCATCCGGTTGGCCAGAAACTTGTTTGGACGCGCTCACGATGTAGCGCTGGGGGGCGCTGCCGACGAAATAAAACGGATAGCAGGTGACCAGAGTTAACGTGGGAGCCGGCGTCGCATCCAGAACGGAAACATTTTCAGGACCTACTATTTGAATATCGGTGATGATGTATTTATCGGTGCGCTCCGGCAGGATCAACTCGATGACATCGTCACGGCCCACATCTTTCAGACCGCGGAAAAAGCCGTCCCTGTGGCCCGCAATCCCAATGTTGCCCGCTCCTCCGATATGTGCCGTGCCAATAATCCGCCCGACGCCGCGATTCAGCGTCAGATCGTCCGTGGCGTTAAACACCGGAACTTCCAAGTGGATCTTTGGAATGCGAAGAATGGCGAGCGGAAGATCCTTCTTCGCCGCAAGACTGCCCTTGTAAGCCTCAATCCTTTGCGGAGACCATTGCGCAAAGTCCACCCCTCCCGCCGAGGGAGCGCCGAGTCCCTGCGACGATTCCGCATAAAATCGCTCGATGGCGGCGTCCGACGCCGTCCTACCATGGAAGCGGGCCGCTGCCCAAGCCAGCAGGAGTGACACACCGATGGCGAGCAGTATCCGTTCCGCGATCCGGATCTTTCCGGAACCATTTGAACCCATCGTTTCCATTACGTTTGCTGACCCCCTCGTTCGGGCCGAACTACACGCCCGTTCTTCCAAGGTGGGCGATGTGTTGAGGCGAAACCCGGCCAGCATCGGCTCAAGGTAGGCAATTTTCGGGAATAAGGACATTGTCAGAAGTACCACATAAGGAATATCGGGCCGGTATGCCGCGCAACGGATTGGGGTTATTGTCCCACTGGGTTGCTCATTGAATCTCCTCGACCTGGCCGTGGAGCACGTCCTATATCGTTGAACAGGCCGGAATCAGTCCCGGCTGAATGTGCTTGCCTGGAAGGGAGAATTTCTCTATCGGGTCGCGATGATATTGTCCTTCTCGAGTTGCTTGGTCACTACCTTGACCAGACTTTTGATTGCTTTCATCACCGAACCGATTTCAAACGTGTTGGTAATTCCCGTCCAAACAAGCTCTCCATCGGGTTTGCCGGTGGAGTACATGTTGACTTCGACCTGGCCGACTCGCTCGGTTTGCATGTAGCCCGGGGTGTAGACGACGGGATAGAGGGTGTTGTAGTAGCCATAAAAAGTTCCGTAATAGGCGACAGGAGTGTAGACAGTGCCAGGGACATAAGTAGTCGTGGTGTCGTGTTTGGTCACGCGCGCCACGACAATAGCGTCAAAGTGCTGTTCCTTGACGAGTTCCCGCATATCCTTCATGTCGATAGGGGTCGCATCAGGCCGCATTATAAATTCGTAACTCGGATAAGCTTTCGCTCCGGGCCGGGAAATTGCCGCCACCAGTTGATCCTCGAACTCCATGCGGTTGGCCGCCCTTCCGTTCAGAGCCAGCACAAGAATCTTTTTGAACTGTCCACCGGAGTAGCCGGGATTCTTCCAACTCATCTCCAGTTTCGGGCCAGCAACCGCAAACATGGCCAGGCAGGCTAAGGCAGCAGTGAATATTGCGATTTTCGTTTTCAAACCAGTTCCTCCCTATCGCTGACTTCATCCTACTGCAATGTCCGGCACAGGGAATCGACCTGCCGGCCGAATGGTTCGAGGGTTCGGCCCCTGAACATTCAAGAAGATTCGCCGGGAAGATGGCCGGAGGTGAAAAAAAGTCCGCTCAATTTTTCCTTACCCAAGATGTCGCGCAACTCTGTGAACGCAAAGAAGGGAACCAAAAGGACGGCGAGAATCGCCGTCATCGCAAGTATCCCATTCAATGTGCCGCCTCCGACCTCCGCGATACTCTCGCCCGCCGACTTTCCGTTGTATAGACCAATGCCAACTTCCTCGAGAATCTTGAAGACTCCCAAAATGATGGCAAAGGCGACAGACTTGAAAATAGTCGCGTAAATCAAAGGCTTTTCCTTGAAATTTTCCGCGAAATGAAGCTCCCGGGCCACCAGCATGACTTTGCCGAGGGCCAGCGCGTTAATGAGAGCTTCTCCGTGGGCGACGAGGGAGAACCGTTCGGACAAAAGGACCGCCCGGTATAGGACGAACAGGCTGAAGACCAGCCAGAGATAGCAGGAGATCGCAAGATACTCTTTGAGTCCCTGGTAAGCCTTCTGCTTGAGAGTGCGGTTTGGCTCGCCCATGATGTCATCTCCAATTCCAGCACGCCCCAAGTCGGGGTCCTCAGCATTGCAAGAGTGAAGGCACCCCACCGTGTATTTGGCTTTCGTACAGGACCTTTGGATGTCTCTCGCTTGCTGCGGACGGAGTCTACCCTAGTGCTGGTCCTGCACCAGCGGAATCAGCGACGCCACCTGCAGGTCGATCAGCGCGCTTATCCGGCGCTCCATCTGGAAGAAAGTGGCCGTCTTTGTCCCCGGCAGAACCTTGTTGATGATCGGCACGTACTTGATGCGCAGTTGCGTCGCGGCTTCATCCAGCGCCAGAGAGCGGTTGAGCAGACTCTGCGCTTGTGCGTCCGTCAGCGAGCCGAAGCCTGCTGCGTATTCCTTGATCAAAGCAAGTTTCTGATCCCCGAGTGTGGTCATTTCCGCGCTGAACTGGTCGTACACCGGCCAGAACTTCGTGGATTCGGCGTCCGTCAGCGTCAAATTAGCCGCAATCAACTGCTTTTTCTTTGACCGAAGGTCCTGGCGCAACAGCTTCACGTCCTGCTCGCTCACCGTCTGACTATCCTTGCTTGCAGCGGCTTGCGGGTGCGCCGCTGGCACCGTTAAAAAGCACACGCATCCCAAAACGAATACCACCATCATTTTATTTTTCATTCAGACTCTCCTTGATTTTCACAAAGTTTCTTCCCGGTGGACCGACCTGCCTCCGGCTAATCTCTGCTGGCGCCCTGCAATTCCTTGTTCGAAGGGATTCCCCCAACTCCACATCACTGGACGGCAATTCACGTCCTAAAGGTGCTGATAGCTGGCGTTCTGGGTGGCAATATTCAGCTGCTTGCTTACCCCATTCATGATTACGTTGCTGACATGATTGGTGCCATCGGGCAGGCGGTTGAACTCCACGGTCAAGGTCATGGCATCCTTGGGATCGTCCATGTACGAAGCGATCTCCAGACTGAGTAATTGTTTCTGTGCCTTGTCGAAAATCAGTGTCATGGAGTCCTGGGGCTTCACATAATTGTGGAAGACCAGTTTAATTTGGGCAGGCGGAAGGCCTCCACCGGGGATAATGCTGATGTTTCCCTGCGCATACGCCTGCTGGATCATCTCTTTGTCCGGCGGAACATATTGCTGAGCCAAAGCTTTCATCTGCTCGGCGTATTCTTTGTACTCTTCCTTTTTCTTCTCCACGATGTGCTTTTTTAGCCTGCCTCCGGAGGGAGGTTCCGCGGGTGGATCCAAGGAAGTTTTCTGAGGCTTGCCGTCGGGGCCCAGGCGCACCTGGAAATGTTCCTGCTTCTTGAGTTCGCCCTTCAGGCTAATGTTGACCTGCTCGACCCAGGTGTATTGGGCGAGGGACATCTTGTTTTTCGCCATCGACTCCTTGAGTTCCGCGACCCGTTCTTGGAGTTCTGGACCTTGGGCCTTGGCGGGAGAATGGAAGATGGCTCCCCCCGAAGCGACAAGCAGTGGCAGACACAGGATTCGAAACACGTGCGTTGCATTGATTTTCATCAGCGTCCTCCCGGGATGTTTTCAAGCTCCGACCGCGACTAACTGGCTTTGGGCGGAAAATTCTTCATCAGCTTCTGCATGGCCTTGTCGAGATTCTTCTGCTTCTTGCCCTCATTGGCGCTGGGATCAAGTGTTTTGGAAACGCGCCCCGTCCAAACAAGCTGCTTGCCGGCGGGATCGTACATGTCTAAAACGAGAGTGCCGGTGCTGATGGTGGATTGTTGTGCCGAGGCCATCCCGCCGCCCCACCGCATGCCACCCGTACCGTAGGCGTTCCATTGTTTTTCCTGCGTGATGGAGATCTGGTAGCCGATAAGAAGGTCGGCTTTTTCGCCATCCGTTTTAGTGAGGCCTTTGGTGGCCAACTGAGAATCGATGGACTGCTTGATCTGCGCATCGACAATCTGGTTGGGCACCACCGCGCCATCAATGGGAACCCACTTATAGGTGTGGTATTTGCTGAAGTCTGCCCCGGGCATGGAGTTGGTGGATACGTCCTGCGCCGGGGTTAAGGCGCAAGCCAGCATTGCCAACGCAAGACCCGCGCCAAGCTTGATCATCACTTTCCGAATTTCTTCCAACATTGCTTTTCTCCTTTTCATACCTGTCTCACGAAAGCCCAATGGATGCCGTCTCTCAGTTGCAATGGCAGTGAGTCGCCTCAGGCAGGACGCACGTAAGCATCATTTGGCCCCACCGCTTGAGACACAACGGAAGCCCAAATGATTTGTTCCCGTGCTCACCTCGCCCTTGCCCCGAGTCCCGACCATATAACGAGAACAGTACTGATCCGTGCAAAGGAAGGAACCGCCGCGATGCACTTTTTTCCTCTCGTTGGGTTCCGAGGGGTCGAGCGGAGTTTCCGGGCCCCTTGGATTGCGCGCCACTCCGCCCAGCTTGGCGAGTTGAGCGTAATAATCGGGGCGGTACCAGTCAGAAGTCCATTGCCAAATGTTCCCGGCCATGTCGTAAAGCCCGTATCCGTTGGGCGCGAATTTGCCGACAGGCGAAATTCCAATGAATCCGTCAGCGCCGGAATCCTGATCGGGGAAATGCCCCTGGAAGGTGTTGGCCATCCACTTTCCGTCGGGTTTGAATTTCTCTCCCCAAACGTACGGTTTTCCCGCCCGCCCCCCGCGTGCCGCGAATTCCCATTCCGCCTCAGTGGGCAGACGCTTGTGAGCCCACTTCGCATAGGCTTGCGCGTCAGCGTAGGCCACCTGGACGACTGGATAGACTTCTTTTCCTTTGACTGAACTATTCGGGCCGGAGGGGTGTCGCCAGTTCGCTCCCTTTACGTAACTCCACCATTGGAAGTGATCGTTCAAGGGGACCTCATGATCAGGAGGGGAAAAGACCACTGCTCCGGCGACAAGATTTTCGGGCGGTGCGCCGGGGAATTCCGCCTGTGTGGGAGTTTTCTCGGCAATGGTTACGTAGCGAGTTGCTTTCACGAACTCCGAGAACTGAGCATTTGTTACGTCAGTCTTGTCCATGAAAAAACCGTCGACGTAAACTCTATGGATGGGCCGCGAATCTGTGGTGGCGCTCATCCCCACCATGTCCATGTCGGGAGGATCGGCTGCGCCCATCGAAAACTCTCCTCCGGATATCCACACCATCCCGGGTGGCGTAGGCGCAGGGGCCGGCTGAGTGTTCGGCACGGTCGGTGCGAACGCGGCACCGGGATTTGCGGGTGGGTTGGAACTGGCGCGCACAGAGGAGGCCAGTGCATGAAAAGCAATCGCGCAAAGGATGGCGGCGGCCAGCCAGAAAAACGCCAAGAAATAAAACTTCCCAAACGCCGCAGGATCGCCCCGCCAGACTGGATTATCTGCGTCTTTTTCGAAGTGGTTTTTCTCTTTCAATTTGATCGCTATACCTCGTATGCGATTCTTTGGATTGGACGGCCCAACGGTTGCTCAATCTGGCTGTTGGCCGAACAAAGCCGGGCGGCTGGGGAACTCATTGAGACTGGCTCGACTCACTCTCGCAAGTAATTGTCAAAAGTGACATCCAGCTTGAGATGAGAGAACCATGCCGGCTGAGCCATCATCAGAATTTGGACAAATGGCCGCGCCCAGAACACTGCGTCAGTGCTAATGCTTGAGCACCAAGGGAGGCCCGCTGATGCGCTTCGCCTTCAGGTTTACGGTAACCTCGACGCGGTCAGCGATTGTCACGAAGGGGATTCCTTTATTCATCCCGTATTCCTTGCGGTCGAACGCCATTTTCCCTTTAATTTCACCTTCCCCTGCCGCTCTCGCCGCCGCCACGTCTGAAAGCGTAAACGTCAGGGTCTCGGGTTTTGACACTCCCCGTACCGTAAATGTCCCCGGGAGTTCAAAGGTGCCGGGTCCGGTCTGCACGATCTTGTCGGAGTGAAACGTGATGTAGGGATCCTCCTTGACGTTGAAGAAGTCTTTGCCCTTCAACTTGCCGTCCTTCATGCCGCTTCCGGTAGTTACGGAGTCCGCCTGAATCTTGATATCCATCACGCCAGTCGACACATCCGTGGACGGAAACGTCAACGATGCGTCCCATTTCTCGAATTTACCCTCCAGGGCCACAGACGCCTTCACGGAGAAGTCGATCTTGCTCTCTTCCGGCGTAACCTTGAATACGGGGGCCTGCCCCAGAGTGAACGACGGAAGCACGGCGCATGCTAAGAGACCGAAGAAAGCGAATCTCATGGGATTCCTCCTGAGCAGAAAAACCTGTCGACTTTTACGCGACGATGCTTTCATTTGTCCCGACCCGTTACCATTGTCAGAAATGACAGGCTAGTGAGCGGCCAGAGGCGTTGCAGGCCGTCAGGTTATTGAATAGGCTTCGAGGTGAACTCAGATTCAACGCAACTAATCCTGCTCTCTTCCAACCCCTGGGATCATAACCATTGCGCACAGTGCTCTTGTCGCTTGGCCTTTAATCGGAGTTGGTCGGCACATTGCGGTCGTCACAAAGAATTTATTGGACATCGCCGCAAGTTTAATATATGCAACTACGTAGGTGGGTGGAACCTCGGCCGATGACATTCGCATCGAGTAACCACCTGACCTATGTTTGCTAGGGATTCTCTACCGCCTGTGGAGTATCTCTATGGCCTCTTAGTCAAGTCGGTTAGCCCAAAAACCCGGCCACTTTAGTTGTCTTAATTGTCGGAGTGTCTCTGAGTCGAGCTTGCATGACCGTTCGATGTTTGTTTGCTGCCTTAGCCCCGGAGGCGAGTCATGGAGAGCAAAAATAGCGGGTCCCTCTGGAACACTGGAAATCTGAGTTTGCGATTCCAGACAGTGCTCCTATCGTGCCTGCTGGCCGGGGCATGTTATGCGGCCGCACGACTTGGCGGAATCTTGATTATTACCAAGCCCCAGGCGCTCTGGCCCCTTTGGCCTGGGTGCGCGCTCCTTGTTGCCGTTCTGCTGATATCACCGCGGAGAATCTGGCCGTTCCTTCTTCCAGCGGGCCTGGCAGGGTTTCTTGTCTATGACTTGCAAGCCGGCGTGTCGTACCCCGCCATTGCTTGGCTCATTCTTGCCGATATTATCGAGATTCTGGTGGTTGCCTGGGGTCTCAACTATTGCCTGAATGGCGTGCCCCGCTTGAACAGCCTGAAAGCCCTTGCCAAGTATTCCTTTTTTGCGCTGCTCCTGGGGCCGCTCGTTGTATCGCTCATCGGCCTCCAAGGTATGAATGGAGACCATTGGATTAGCTGGAGAATGAGTTTTCTCTCCGAAGGATTGGCGTTTCTAACTATAACGCCCGCCATTCTTGGTTGGGTCGGCGAAGCCCGAGCAAAGGTACCCACCCCTCGTAGCCGTTATCTGGAAGCAATCGTGTTGTTCGCGGCCATCTTTTCGTTGAGCTATTTCATGTTCGTCGGTCGGGAGAAAAGCCTTCCCCCGTCACTTCTCTATTCGCTCGTGCCATTTCTGCTCTGGTCTGCATTGCGTTTCGGTACCGCGGGCGCCGGCACCTCGGCTTCCATCGTTGCCTTGTTGTCCATTTGGGGTGAGGTCCACGGCCTCGGCCCATTCAACAAATCAGACCCGATCCGCAATGTGCAGTTGCTCCAGCTATTTTTGCTGTTCACTGCGGCGCCCTTCATGGTTCTCGCGGTCCTTGTAGAAGAGCATGAGCAAGACGCTTTGGTACTTCGCGAAAGTGAAAAACGCTTCCGGCTGCTGGCGGACAGTTCTCCTTCGTTGATCTGGATGTCCGGTACAGACAAGCTTTGTACTTTTTTCAATCAGGGTTGGCTGAAATTCACGGGCCGGCCCCTGGAACAAGAGCTGGGAGAAGGCTGGCTCTCGGGCGTGCATCCGGACGACCAGGACCACTGCCGGCGACTCTACTCGGCGTCGTTTAACGCTCGCGTCGACTTCGAAATGGAATACCGTCTGCGGCGCTTCGATGGAGAGTTCCGCTGGCTGCTTGATATTGGCGTGCCGAGATTTGAATCTGATGGTACCTTCCTTGGATATGTTGGTTCGTGCATCGACATTACGGACCGCAAGACCTCCGAGGAATCCCTGCACGCGCTGACTGGCCGCCTGATTACCGCCCAGGAAGAAGAGCGCGCGCGCATCGCCCGGGAACTTCATGACGACTTCAGCCAGCGCCTGGCGCTGCTTGGCATCGGGCTTGGACAACTCTGGAAGAAATTGTCACCGAACGAAGTCGAGCAGCGTGAAAACGTACTGGAGATGTTGCGGGGAACCAAGGAAATGTCCTCGGACCTTCACACCCTCTCTCACCAGCTCCACTCCAGCAAATTGGAGCACGTGGGGTTGGTACCGGCTCTCCATGGCCTGTGCAGGGAAATCAGCGAGAAGTACAAGATCGAAATTCATTTCAGCGAAAGCGAGGGTCCGATTGACGTACCTAAGGACGTGGCGTTGTGCATGTTTCGAGTGGCCCAGGAATCGCTGGGTAACGTCGCCAAGCACAGCGGCTCCAGGGAAGCGCAGGTTCAATTCAGCACCAACGCCATTGGCATCAGCCTTCGCATTTCCGATCGAGGCAAGGGTTTTGACCCGGCCACTAAAAATCCTGCCGCCGGAATCGGATTGATCGGGATGACCGAGAGACTTCGGCTCGTCGGAGGCAGGCTTCTGGTGACTTCGGAATCCGGTCGCGGAACAGAAATTTTGGCTGAGGCACCGGTTGCTCTCCCTGTGGCTGAGGTAAAGGTAAAAACACATGCCGCCGGAAGATAGAACCTCGCGTCGCCCCCGCGTACTTCTGGCCGATGATCATCAAATGCTGCTGGATGCCCTGAAGCGGGTCGTGGAACCCCGTTGCGAGGTTGTCGGCATGGTGAGCGATGGACGGGCGCTTTTGACAGCGGCTGCCAAGTTGCAACCGGACATTGTCGTGTTGGACATCGCCATGCCCCAGCTGAATGGCCTGGACGCAGCCCGGCACCTCAAGCCGGCTTTACCGAAACTGAAACTCATTTTCATGACCATGAACGAGGATCCCGACCTAGTCGGCGAAGCATTTCGCGCAGGTGCTTCGGCATTTCTGCTGAAGCAGGCGGCAGCCTTCGAGCTGATGGTGGCAATTGAAAAGGTGCTGAAGGGCGGTTCCTATGTGACGCCCAGCGCTGCGGAAGGTCAGGCCGCCATCTCCCTGCGCGATCCCAAAGCCCGGGCGCACATGACTGAACCCACGCCCCGGCAAAGGGAGGTTATTCAACTCCTTGCGGAAGGGCGTTCCATGAAAGAAGTGGCCTCCATCCTGCAAATCACGAAACGCACGGTTGCCGCTCATAAGTACGCCGTAATGGACCTTTTGCAACTCAAGACCAATGCCGATTTGGTACAGTACGCCATCAAACACAGAATTATCTCTATCTAGATTCCTTCCCACCACCATTCCTCCCGCATTGTAATTATTGCCAATAGGCAACCGCCAGAATTGCGGGCAACTTGGTCAGCAGAGTCCTGCTGCAAGGTGAAGTAAATCGGCTCCAGGCGGGAGATCACACTACACGCGGAACTTGTTCTTAATATTCGGTACATCACTTAGAACTGATATACAGCTCGGGGGTGAGCTCGCATGAGGCTCAGCCGCGTGGTATTGGCCGATGATCTTGCGCAGGTGTTGAGCGCAGTCGCTGCCCTGTTGAAAGAGAAATTCGAAATAGTCGCCATGGTGACCGATGGGCAGGCAGCCCTTGACGCAACGCTTGCCCTTTCGCCCGATCTCGTCGTCCTGGATATCTCGATGCCGGGTATGAGCGGAATCGAAGTCGCCAGGGAACTCAAGAAGCGTGGAAACAAAGCAAAGATCGTTTTTCTCACCGTGCACCAGGACTCGGACATTCTGACCACTTGTTTTGCGGCGGGGGGACTTGGTTACGTCGTGAAAGTGCTCATGGAGACTGACTTGGTCCCGGCGATGTACGAAGCGCTGGCGGATTGTCCGTTTGTCTCGCGTTTTTCGTCTGCGCCGAACACTCTCGACGGCTTCTAGCGAGTCACTGCAATATCTCCTTTGAGGAACCGCGACTCTCCAAGAGCCGGATCTTTGATCTCGCAAAGTCCGCTAGCATGTCACTTTTGCCAATTACGCTTTGTCGTCGTGCGGAGCAGCATGCATCCATCAGTGAATTTGCATCTTGTATTTAAGGCGAAGAATCGGCCGAATCGTTTCTCCGGCAGATGATAAAGGGGATCGCGTTTTATGAAGTGGACCGCACGAGCAAAGCTTGTTTTGGCAGTACTCTTCAGCATTCTGTGCTTGGCTGTGGCCCCCACCACTTCTGCGCAGCAGCAGAAGAAGCCGAACATCGTCGTCATCATGTCGGATGATGTTGGCATTTGGAATATCAGCGCTTACCACCGCGGGATGATGGGTGGACGCACGCCTAATATCGACCGCATTGCCGCAGAAGGCGCGCTGTTCACCGACTATTACGCGCAGCAATCTTGTACGGCGGGGCGAGCCGCATTCATCACCGGTCAGACGCCGTTTCGGACGGGCTTGTTAATGGTGGGCTTGCCGGGAGCCAAGCAAGGCCTTCAGGACAAAGACCCGACGATCGCGGAGTTGCTTAAACCCTATGGTTACGCCACGGCACAGATCGGCAAAAACCATCTGGGCGACCGCAACGAATACCTGCCGACGGTCCATGGCTTCGACGAGTTCTACGGAATGCTTTATCACCTGAACGCCATGGAGGAGCCGTATCAGTACGATTACCCCAAGCTGGCCAATTTCAAAGAACGTTTTGGCCCACGCAACCTGATCTCTACGACGGCGGCTACTGTGGATGATCCGGCCACGGACCCGCGCTGGGGCAGGGTCGGCAAACAGGTGATTAAGGACGAAGGCCCGCTGCCTCCGCATCCCAATATGGATCCAAAAGCAACGACCAACATGGAAGACATCGACACCGAACTCGTCCGGCGTTCCACCGATTTCATTGATCGCTCCGTGAAGGCCGGCAAGCCGTTCTTCCTCTGGCACAACTCCACGCGCATGCATGTCTGGACGCATCTCTCCCCTAAATGGGAAAACAAGAGCGGCTACGGTCTTTACGCTGACGGAATGATGGAACTGGACTGGGAGGTCGGCGAACTGCTCAAAAAGTTGGACGACCTGGGCATCGTCAATAACACCATCGTGCTGTTCACCAGCGACAACGGGGCTGAAATCTTTACCTGGCCGGATGGCGGCAATCACCCGTTCCGCGGCGAAAAGGGCGTTACTTACGAAGGCGGATTCCGCGTGCCCATGATCGCGAAGTGGCCCGGCGTCATCAAGCCCGGCATCGTTGTCAACGACATCATGGCCATGGAGGACTGGTTGCCGACTCTGGTTGCAGCTGCCGGTGATCCCGACATAAAAGACAAGCTCCTCAAGGGCGTGAAGGTGGGAGACAAGACGTTTAAGACTCATCTGGACGGTTATAACTTTATGCCGTACTTCAAAGGCGAAGTCCCCGCGGGGCCGCGTCACGAATTTTTCTACTTCGGTAACACCGCGGACCTGATGGCCATGCGATATGACGATTGGAAGGTGAGTTTCAAAACCATCAAAGGCAATCTGTTTACCGGCGAAGCAGAGAGCACCCAGGCTCCAATCGTGACCAACCTGCGCATGGATCCATGGGAACGCTACCAGGATGAGTCGATGAATTACGGCAAATGGTGGGGCGAGAAGTTGTGGACGATGGTGCCCGCGACCGTAATCGTGAGCCAGTTCCTGCAGACGTTCGAGGCATTCCCGCCCAGCCAGAAGAGCGGGGGTCTAACTGTCAGCCAATTCCTTGACGCTGTCGCCAGAGGCGCCCAAGCCGGTGGCCACTAACGAGATGAGATCCCGTCGATGAATCTCGTGGTCAGGTGTGGGGACTAGAACTGGTGGAGTAAGAACCATCTGGATGGTTACAACCAGATGGCCGCCATCACCGGCAAGGGCCCATCCGTGCGCCATGAAATTTTCTACCTGGGTGAAAGCACAGTCGGTGCCCATCTTTTTGCGCGATGTCCGTTTTTTCCATGACTTCAGAATGCCTGCGGTAAACGGTTGCGTGGAACAGGATGTTGGCGAGGCCACGCTCTTTCTTCGTTCATCAACCATGTCACTTTTGACAATTCCGGTTGGTACCCCGCATGGCAAGAATCATCGCGCACAAAAGAAAGGAAGTTCCCATGGGCTCTTACCACAAGGCTGCAAGGGTAGGTCTAGTGACTTTCGCGTTGGCCGCTTTGCTTTTCTCCCCCTGCGCCGGCGCCCAGGCGCAACCGGACATGAATACGCCCGCGCCACAAACCAAGGAGGTGGAAGCGAGCACGAATGACGGGTGGCATTTCGCCTTTACCCCGTATATCTGGTTCGCGGGTATGCACGGATCCGTGGGAGCGCTCGGCCATGAATCCAGCGTGCACGCAAGTTTCGGTGACATCGCCAGCTATCTCAACATCGGCGCGATGGGCAGTTTCGAAGCGCGCTATAACCGTGTGGTGATGCCCGTCGACTTCATATGGATGAAACTGTCCGACGAAAAAGGAATTCCTATTACCGATAAGGTGGACTCCGTCAAAACGACAGTCAGGGAAACCTTGCTTACGCCCAAAATCGGCTACCGCATCGCCGATGGCAAAAAAGTAAAAGTGGATGCCCTTTTCGGAGTTCGTTACTGGCACCTGAGCAATGAACTGAGGGCCTTCACGCAAGGCGCGCAAATAGGCAACTCAGTTTCTCGCTCGGCAAACTGGGCGGATGCCGTTGCCGGGGCGCGGATTGAACTTGCCCTTTCACCAAAGGCTTTTGCAGTTATCGGCGGTGATGCGGGCGGAGGGTCCGCGAGGTCCGACTGGCAGGTTGGGGGAGCTCTCGGTTACAGGATCAAGCCAAAGTGGGTTCTGCTGGCGGGATATAGGTACCTGAGCATTAATTACCGTCCGAGCGGCGCCGACCAATTCATCTACAACGTGAACATGCCTGGCTTGGCGTTGGGTGTGACCTACAACATCAAGTAACAGGGGCCGACGCTTTACCAGGTGCGGGGTACGAGCCACATCGAAAAGCCAGCATTTCCGATGAAGCAACATTTCAAGAAAATGTGGGGATGGACGCTCCTCGCCTGCCTCACAGGCTTGCCTGCGCATTCCCAAGACGCGCAATTTCTGCCAGAAATCGATGCCCACCTGACACTGAATTCCACTCTTCGCGCGTATCTTCAGGCCAAGGATGACCGGGATGGCGGCGATCCGACGCAATTTACATTTGGCCCCAGCCTTCAGCTCTACCTGAAGCCCTTGATCAAACTCAAGAAAGTCAAAGCTTTCGATCTGGACGATTCGAAGTCAAGATTGCTGGTCCTCGAAATCGGCTACCGCTATATCACCGCACCGGGTGCTCCTTCGGAAAACCGCATGCAAGTCGCGGTGACTTCAAACTTCCCTTTGAAAGCGGGATTTTCCCTCTCCGACCGGAATCGCGCGGATCTGGATTGGAAGAGCGGAATTTTCACCTGGCGGTATCGGAACAAATTAACACTCGACCGTACTTTTGCGATCCGTTCCTATCACTTCATTCCGTATTTCGCCGCCGAGCCGTTTTACGAGAGTCAGTACAGCAAGTGGAGCACCACGTCACTCTATGCGGGCAGTTTGTTCCCCGTAGGCAAGCACGTTCAATTCAATACCTACTATGAGCATGACAACAACACCGGCAAACACCCGAACCGGCAAGTGAATTCGGTCGGATTGGTTCTGAACCTCTACTTTTCTCTGGAGAAGAAATGAACGGGAAGCTGTTCTCAGAGACTGCGCAACAGGCTGGTACTTTTGACAATTACTTCCCAGCATTGCCGATGCCAACATCGGCCGGACTTAGAGTTAGCAGCTCTCAAACGATGGGGGCGAACGCGGAATCCGGAAACCTGCGATTCACGCCAAAAAAAGGGAGATGGAGATGGGCAATAGAACGAAAGTTCTCCTAGCAGTTGCGATCTTCCTGGTTGCCCTTGCGGCGCCAGCGCGCGCCAACGACGATCTTGCCTTGCGACTCAAGTGAACGCCGGAGCGTATTTGCTGGCAGACCAAGGCGCCACCAAATCTGCCGCCTTCGTTATGACTGGCCGAACTGCTTTGCGATGCCAGGCCGCTGTCGGCAAACGAACAACGGGGCGTTGCTTCGTGGGTAGAGGCAGCAGGCGGAGATGTTTCTCTCGCGCGCGTGCGCGACAAGGAGTCAGTTATGCGCCACACCAAACTTTGGGTCGGATGTCTCGGTTTTATTTTGGCGGCCTGCTCGTGTGCTTGGGCGCAGGATCCCGGTTGGCCCCGAAAGCACGTTAACTCGGGAGGCTCAGTCATCGTCTACCAGCCCCAGGTGGACGACTGGCAGAATTTTACCGATATCAAGTGGCGCCAGGCCTTTCAGCTTACTCCCACAGGTGGTAAGGAAATCGTGGGTGCCGCGGAATTCGAAGGCACTACCAATGTCAACACCGACACACACACGGTGATTATCTACGGAATGCAAGTTCTGAACGCTTATTTCCCGTCGGAGGATCCGGCAAGTTCGGCGCAACTTACGCAACTCCTGAGATCCTTCCTTCCCCCGACGTTCACGATCGGTCTGGAACGCGTCGTGGCCTACCTGCCAAAGCCGCAATCGGTCCAAACAGTGAACCTGAAAAATGATCCTCCGTTTATCTTTGTCAGCTACACTCCCGCAATTCTGCTCGGCGTGGATGGCGAGCCCGTCCTCGCGGAAATTCCGAAGACCGAACTGAAGTTTGTCGTCAACACCATGTGGCCGTTGTTTTTTGACAAAAATAATTCCCAGTACTACCTGTTGCTGAATAATATCTGGCTCACTGCGGGTGATTTGCACGGGCCGTGGTCGAGGGCCATGAAACTGTCCAAAGCATTCGAGAAGGTACCCGACTCCGGCAAATTCGCAGACGTGGCGAAGGCGGTTCCTCCTCCGCAGGTTGCCAATGCCATTATTCCGCAAGTCTTTTACAGCCAGTTTCCCGCCGAAGTAATTTTGTTCGAAGGGCGGCCGACGTACACCGCGATTCCGGGGACGCAACTGGTCTATGCCGACAACACCGATTCTCCCCTCTTTGTTTATGGCGCCACCCAAACCTACTACTACCTGGCGGCGGGTCGCTGGTTTAGCTCGCAAAGCCTGACCGGGCCGTGGACATTTGCATCGCTGAGCCTGCCGCCGGACTTTGCCAATATTCCTCTCTCAAACCCAGCGAGCGCTATCCTCGCTTCCGTACCCGGTACTTCCCAGGCAAAGGACGCGGTGCTGATCGCGCAGATTCCCACGGTCATGGAACTGAATCCCGGCACCGCGGCGGCCCAGGCAAAAGTAGACTATACCGGAAGCCCGCAATTCGCACCGATTGAGGGCACAACCCTGCAGTACGCAACAAATACCCCGGACAAAGTGATTCAGGTGGGCAACGTCTTCTATCTTTGCCTGCAGGGCGTTTGGTTCATGTCCACCACACCGCAGGGGCCGTGGACTACCGCGAGTTCCGTGCCCCAGGTGATTTATACGATTCCGCCGAGTTCGCCTGTTTACAACGTGACGTATGTTACCCAGGTCACGACTCCGAGCGGCAGCGTCCAATCGAGTTACACGGCAGGATATCTCGGTGCGTTCGTCATGGGCGCGGCCGTCGGAGCCATCGTGGCCAACGGCAGCGGTTATTACTATCCCCCCTACATTGGTTACCCCGCCTATGGCTATCCCGTTTACCATCCCTACCCCACGTGCTACGGCGCTTACGGCACTTCCTACTATCACACTTCGACAGGAGCCTACGGCGTATCGCAGACGGCTTACGGAGCGTACGGTTCCGCGACCCGCACGGCGTCCTACAATCCCTACACCGGAACATCCACGCGAACCGCGTCCACATCCACGGCGTATGGCAAGCAGACCGTCGGCCAAGCGTACAACCCGTATACCGGATCGTATGGCGCAACACATCAAGGATCGAGTCCCACCGCGCAATGGGGAAGTTCCTACGTCTCACAAGGAAACAAATCCGCCACGACACAACATTATTCGACGGCGCAAGGAACTGTAGCGTCCGGGCAGACTTCCGCGGGCGGCAAAATTGCGGGCACGAGCTCAGCTTACGGGAACACGGCTGTCGGCAAGTCATCCAACGGCGATTTGTACGCCGGCCACGACGGAAATGTTTACAAGAACACCGGCTCCGGCTGGCAGCAGTCCAACGGCAGTGGCGGCTGGAGCAGTGTGAACACAACCCAGAACCAACAGAAAGCCCAGCAAAACGCGCAAAGTTATGAACAGCAGCACCCCAACAGCCAAGCCACGGCTCAGCAGGACAAATCGAACTATCAACAACAGCATCCAAGCAGCCAAGCCAGCTCCCAGCAGCATGAACAGAGCATGAATCAAAGCCGTTCCTCCTACGGCGGATCCACTGAAAATCTCGACTCAGAAAGACAAAACCGGCAGAGCGGTTCCGCCCAGAGCCAACACTACGAAAGCGGGAATCGCAGTTCGGGCGGATACGGCGGCGGTGGCCGAAGCTGGGGCGGCGGTGGAGGTGGAGGCAGACGTAGATAACAAGGCGTTGCTTACGGGCTGAAGTTTTTGAAACAGTTGACACCCTGAAACGGCCCAGGTTTCGCAACAGCGAGCTGGAAATTTCAGGCGAACAGGTACTGCGATCATGGAAAATCCAAAGCGTTTGTGACCGTAACAAGCAATCTGCATTGCGTAATGTCTAGGGCGAGGCAAGAGGAGCGGGAGCATTCATGGGTCCGGAAACTCTCTCGAATTGGGGCATGGATTGGGCTTGGGGTCTTCCTTTAATCGTACTGACTGTTGTCTTCCATGCTTTTGGCCTCGGGTTCATCAACAAGAGGATAGCTTTCATGCTCGGAGGCTCGGGCTGGCTTCGAAATCAGTCGACCGTCGCAATCTTTGTCATGGGTGGAACCGCCCTTTGGGCCACACTCTTGCACGGTTTTGAGTGCGCTCTTTGGGCCGGTGCTTTTCGATTTCTAGCGGCATTACCGGACAACCGGACGGCCATGCTCTATTCCCTGAGTGCCATGACCAGTTACGGACACGAAAATTTCGAACTGGCACGGGATTGGCAACTGATGGGCGCACTGGAAGCATTGAACGGCTGGATCTTGTTTGGCCTCACCGCCGCTTTCCTTTTCACCATCATGCAAAAAGCGTGGTCGAGCACCTGATACCGGACAATGGCCCTCATCTCGTTTCTCGCCGCGGGAAAACGCGACCCAACCACTAGTTCGGATCACCCGCGTGATTCTGCACCTATCCACAATGGCGTTACTCGAAGTGGAATTTCCCCTCGCCGGGAAACCGAAAGGCAAACATCCCGGCGGGAAAAGGGTTTGGTATGAAAACTGGAATGGCCGTCCTGTGCTGGTCTCTTTTTCTTGCCGTGCCTCTTTCTTCGCGCGAAAAGAATGACGTCATCATCATGAAGAACGGCGACCGCATCACCTGCGAGATTAAGAGCCTCGCCTCCGATACCCTCTACATCAAGGTCGACTACATCCTCGATACTTTATCCGTGGAATGGATCAAGGTCGATCATGTCGAAAGCAAGCAACTGTTCATCGTCAAAACACAAGATGGCATCGTCTACTCCGGCACACTCTCCACGCCTGAGTCTTCCGGCGAACGCCCAGTCAAACTCCAAATTCTGGAGCCTCCCGATACCAAAGTCGAGATCGACAAGACTCGGATCATCGATTTGGAACAAACCTCCGATACAATCTGGCAGCGTTTCAACGGCGATATCGGACTCGGTGTCATTTACAGCAAGGGCAATCAGTCCACGCAATACAATTTCAGTTCTTCCCTTAACTACCCCCGCGAGCGCTGGTCGGCCGGCGTCGCCTATAATTCAACATTGTCCTCAAGTACCGGCAGATCGCCCGCCACGCGCAACGAGCTCAACCTGAACGTGGAACGTCTGCTGCGCTGGAACAATTGGTTCTACACGGGGCTCGCGGATTTTCTGCAGAGCTCGGAGCAGGGAATCCAACTCCAGAGCGGTATTGGAGGCGGCGTCGGGCGCTACCTGGTGAACGATAATCGTTCCATGGTCTCGCTATATGGCGGACTAGTCTGGCAGCGCATTAATTACCAGCAGACGATCGTGCCCTCCCTGACCCAGAATGCCGCGTCCGCCCTGATCGGCAGCGAAGTCCGGATCTTCCGTTTCAACAAAACCAATCTTTCCGTCAGCGCGACCCTGCTTCCCGCCCTTACGGAATCCAGCCGTGTCCATTTCAACCTCAATACCTCTTATTACATCAAGCTGTGGAGCAATCTCACCTGGAACATCTCCTTCTATGGGAACTGGGATAATCGCCCCCCGCCGAACTTTTCCGGCAGCGATTACGGCACCAGCTCCGGCGTAGCCTGGAAATTTGGTAATCGCTGATCATCGCCCTGCAACCTCGACAATTAGTTCTGACAATAGTGAAGCCCGCGGCGACACCGTCCCCGAGTTCCTGATTTCGCCGGGACTTTCGCTCAAAGCCACTTACGGCGAAAGGCTGGGTCGGGACAACGCTGTTTCGGCCGGCAGCACGCCGACCGGGCGCAACCAGGATCGGCCGGTGGAAGCCCGCTCAGAACTATAGCTAGTTAGATAAGAGTGGATGCCAATACCAGCCAGCCTCGAAGCTTTCTTGATTGTTAGTTTTGCCAATGGTTAGGGATCTGGCGAACGAACAGGATGGTTCTGAATGGATGGAAATACTGCTCATGAAATGAGTTCCGGGTAGCCGACATGAGGCTATCGAGGAACGTCGGGCAACAGTAGCACCAGCCCCGCCACCCGAAGCGCAAGTTCTCTCAGTGAGGAAATATGAAGCTAACCCAGAGTTGCATGTCACTTCTGACGTCATTCTTGTTGTTGATTGCAACTTCCGGCCTGGAAGCTTGCGGCGTCAAAGATCAGGCCGCTGCCCCCGTGGTTCAGCAGCAGTCCGCGAACCCACCCGTCCAGGATGCTGGCACGCAGCAGGCACCGGCCGCGGCCGGAGGTCAAGCCGCACAAGCAGATCAGGGACAGCCGCCCGCCCAGCTGCCGGAAGTCAACTTGACGGCCGATGGGCTGGATGAACTGCTCGCACCGGTCGCGCTCTATCCCGATCCCGTGTTGGCGGTGATGCTGCAGGCCGCGGTTGATCCACAGGAAGTGATGGACGGCGGAAACTGGCTGGTGTTGGACCAGAATCAAAATTTGAAAGAGGCGGCCCTCGACCAGGCTTCGAGCAAAGCTGGATTTACACCAGTGATGCAAGCTCTGTTGCACTATCCCACGGTGATCGATTTAATGTGCCAGCAGTTTGATTGGACCAAGCAGCTGGGCGCGGCGTATCAGGGGAATCCAAAAGCGGTGCTCGAGTCAGTGCAGAGGTTACGCGCGCAGGCTGTGGATAACGGTGCGCTAAAAAGCTCGCCACAGATGTCTGTCCAAGTGAAGCAGGACCAGGGCAGGGAAGTCGTCGAGTTGAAGCCGACTGACCCGAAAGTTGTCTATGTGCCTCAGTACGATCCTGCGCGGGTCTATTCGACAACCACCACGACAACTACTCCCAACGGAACAACCACCACGACGACAACGAATGCTCCGGCCAGCTATAGCGGCAACTCCACAACGGTTGTTCAACAGCAGAGCTCCGGCGTGAGTACGGAAAGCGCGGTGCTGATTGGGCTCTTGTCATTCGGAGCGGGGATCGCTGTGGGCAAGGCGATCAACAGCAACAATTACTACTACCCGGCGTGGGGATATGGGGGCGTGTGGTATGGTCCGAGACCCTATTATCCTCCGCCGTACCACCCGATTTACTATCCTGGGTATCGCGGCGGCTACTACAACCGCCCGGTCCACTACGGCAACACGAACATCTACATCAATAACAATAACTATTACAACCGCTTCAACAACAACAACAATCTGAATCCCAATTACAAGCCAAGACCTGTGCCCTATAACAATAATCCGAATGGTGCCTATGCGAAGAGCATGGGGAATACGCCGGGCGGAAGCAAAGGCGTAAACTATCGCCCGAACCCTGCTACAAGCACCGGGAACGGCCAGGGAAATTATCAGGGAAACCGGCCGGCAAACAACACGGCGGCGAATCCCCGGCCGGCTACAGGCAACGTTCAGAATCGCCCCGGCGGCGCGAATGCGGGGAACAACCCAAGCCCGACGCAACGGCCAAGCGCTGGTGATAGCTCGAACAATTGGAAAGGACAGAGTACGTATCAAGGCAATAAAGGTCCAAATACCGCGGGCAACCCCCAGAGTCGGCCCTCCACTCTCCCCAGCAACGCCAATGGCGGAGCGAACAATCGAGCGAGCATCGGAAATGCACCGACAAGGAATGCATCCAGCGACCGTGGATACGGGCAACCGGGAACAACACGGCCATCCACAACCAACACGCCCGCCGCGCGGCCTTCCACGGGGAGCGCTTCCACCACGTCGAGACCGACTACACAGGCACAGCGGCCGTCTCAGCCGACGGCTGGGCAGGGGAACCGAACGCCTCCGTCCTCAGGCGGCGGAGCTTTTGGCGGAGTCAGCAGTCCAAACACCGATAAAGCCGCAAGCAATCGCGGCAAAGCCAGCATGGGCGCAAATTCCAAGCCCACCGGCAACGCCAACCGGAAGAGGTAAGCGATGAACGGGATGATTTCCAGAGGTGGTGGAATGCATATGCGAACGAAAATCTTTCTTACGATCGTTATCCTCACTTCCATGTCGATTGCGGCCCTGGCCAAGGCTGCTGAGCAAAAGACTTTTGCCACGCCGGAAGAGGCCGTTCAAGCTCTTGTTAAGGCCTCGGCCGACGGCAACCAGGAGGAAATGCTCGCGGTATTTGGCGATGAAGGGAAGGAGCTTGTCTATTCGGGCGACACGGTTCAGGACATGGCGCGCATGCGGGGTTTTGTGAAGGCGTATAACACCAAACACGCCATCGTGACACAGGATGAAAATACTCGAATCCTGCAAGTGGGCGCGAGCGACTGGCCGATGCCGATCCCACTGGTGAACGACGGCGGCAAGTGGAGATTTGACACCGAAGCCGGCATACAGGAACTGCTCTTCCGCCGCATCGGCCGCAACGAGTTGGGAGCGATTGCGGCGTGCCGGGGCTATATCGACGCACAAAAGGATTACGCTGCGGTTGGCCACGATGGATTGCCCGCGGGAATTTACGCGGCAAGATTGATGAGTGACTCCGGCAAGCAAAATGGACTGTATTGGGAAAGCAAAGACGAGGAACCGGCAAGCCCCGCGGGACCATTCCTGGCGAAGGCCAATAGCGAAGGCTATGGAACGGCGGCGGGGAGGAAAGACGCCGAGCCTTATCACGGCTATTTTTATCGTACCCTGACGGCGCAGGGAGCGGCGGCGAAAGGCGGGGCGAAAAATTATCTGACGGACGGAAAACTCACCGGGGGAGTGGCACTGGTGGCGTATCCCGCACAGTACAAGGTGAGCGGGGTCATGACCTTCATCATCAATCAGAAAGGTATTGTTTATCAGAAGGATCTGGGGGAAAAAACATCTGAGCTGGCGGGAGCAATCACGGAGTACAACCCAGACAGCACTTGGAAGAGAGTCGTCAACTAGGCAGGAATCGCAGGCTTCCGTGGGTTGCATGTCACGTCCCGCCGATTCGTTTGCGGGCACAATTTCGAGCAATCTCCCCAGCAGGCTGCAGTCCCCTGTTCTTTTTGACAATACCCACCCCTTTGCCTTGAAAGCAGAATGCGGACGGTCATCGTCGGCTCGCGCACGCGAATGGGACTCTATGGCGTGGTGGGGTGAACATGATTGCTCGTGGAGTTCATGACTTTCCAGGAGATCCATAGATGAGAAGGCAATTTTCTCGCATCGTTGTTGTCGCTGCCTGCTTATTCGTGTGCATGTCGCTTGTCGGCGTCGCCCAGGATAAAACTTCTCCAGAGGCCTACTCCGGTGTCGCCATCGGCACTGGCGGGAGCGTCGGAGGCAAGACAATCCAGTTTGATTTTCGGATCTCGCAGTTCACCACCGATGAAGAAGTCCAGAATTTCGCCCAGCTTGTCAAAGACAAAGGGACCGACGCACTCCGTCGGGCACTGGAAAAAGAAGATAAGGGCCGCATCAACGCGGTGGGCTCCACGGGCAATCAGATCGCTGTCGCGCGCAAACGTCAGCATGGGACAGACACTATCATCACCATCGTCACGGCGCGCACCATGCCCTTCGTAGAGCTGTACAACAATGGGCGCACCACCGACTACCCGTTCGGTTTTCTTCAGGTGACGCTCAACGCCAAAGGCGAAGGCACCGGACAGATCATGGCTGCGGCCAAAATCCGCTTCGACAAGAAGAAAGGGCACTACGAAATCGAGAGCTTCGGCAACCAGTACATCAAAGCCACCAATGTTCGCCCATGGAAATGATCTCCGGCCGCCCATCCTTTCGGCGATGTTTCCGCCGCCACTCTCGCGGTCAATAGCCGGACTTTGCAGTTCGCCGGCGGCGACCTCCTCATGCCGGTCACCGACGGATTCTTCGAGTGGGCCAATTCCGCCGAGGAACTTTTGGGCAACGAACGTCTGCAGCACAGCGTGCGAGGCACTCGCGATAAATCCGCGGCGGAGATCATCTCCATTCTCTACAAGGATGTGATTCAGTTTGCGGGCGGAACTTCACAGAAAGATGACCTGACGGCGATCGTGATCAAGCGAATCCAAGCCGATCATCGTCGAGCCGGCATAAATAAGGGACACGACCCCGATGGAAAACTCTTCTCCAACCACAACGCAAAGGCGATTTCTTGCCCACCCGAGGTCAATGCTCGAGGGCTTCATCCACAGTGAGACTTCCGGGTCAATCCTGCTCTTCGGGGCCACCGTCGTGGCCCTCGTTTGGGCGAATTCGCCCTGGAGCGCATCCTACTTCGCGCTTTGGAAACTTCCGCTGAAAATTGGCCTCCGCCCTCTTTTCGCGATGGACCTGCATCACTGGATTGATGACGGCCTCATGGCTGTTTTTTTCCTGGTAGTTGGCCTTGAGATCAAACGCGAGATCGTGAAGGGTGAACTGTCATCCTTTCGCCAAGCGGCACTTCCCATCGTGGCAGCACTCGGTGGCATGGTCCTCCCGGCGCTTCTCTATTCCGCGTTGAATCGCTCCGGCACAGGAATGCACGGCTGGGGCATCCCGATGGCCACGGATATCGGCTTTGCACTCGGTGTTCTCGCGTTGCTTGGCAAACGTATCCCATCCAGTTTGCGCGTCTTCATGTTGGCTTTGGCCATCGTGGACGATGTCGGGGCAATTCTCGTGATTGCATTTTTTTATACCCCTCAAATCTCTCTGCCCGCGTTAGCCCTGGCTGGCGGCATTTTGATACTTCTTGTAGCGGCCGCAATCCGCCGCGCTCCTCTATCGGTTTTTCTGGTTGTGGGCTTTTTTTTCTGGGCCGCGATTCTGAGTTCTGGAGTCCATGCAACGATTGCCGGCGTCATTCTGGGGCTAGTCGTACCCATCAGCACAAAATTACGTCCGCAGGACCTGGCTGGCAATGCGGAACCTCTGCTGGAGGACTTCCGGACCCAGTTACTGGCCGGGGACAAATCGTCGGCGGAGGCAACACTCACGCAACTGGACCAGCTTCTCGCTGACACCGACTCGATTGGAGAACGCCTGGAAAGGAGCGTTCACCCATGGGTCTCTTTTCTTGTTCTACCGCTCTTTGCGTTGGCGAGTGCAGGAGTCGCTTTGTCCACCGAGCAACTCCGTTTGGCGATCACCAGCCCGATTGCCATTGGGATCGTTGTAGGCCTAATCGTTGGGAAAACGATCGGAATAACTTCATTTTCGTTTCTGGCAGTGAAGTCAGGAATTGCTGGGATGACAGACGATTTAACGTGGTCCGGGATTTTGGGAGTTGGCCTTCTCTCAGGATTGGGATTTACCGTGGCCCTGTTTATCAGTGGCCTTTCCTTCGACGACGAGTCTATCGTCGCCACGGCAAAGGTTGCGGTTCTGGTCGCCTCCTTAGCAGCCGGATCGTTTGGTTACCTTTATTTTCGGTTTACTCACAAGGAGCGCAATGGTTCGATTTAACGGGACACATAATTACCGTCACGTGGCGCGACTCGAGTCGGCCACAAACGCTTCGAGGCGCCCAATAGACTGTTACTTTTGACAATGGCAATCCGCGCCTACCGGTCGTAGTTTTCCCGTGATTAGAGATTCGTTTTGTCTCGCCTCATGAGGCACCCGATTACAACTGGTTTTTTTGTTTGACGGCAAGAAAGAAGGAGACAAGCAGACAAACCATGCATTGGACAGGGAAGATAAACCTCGCCTTGGTAACTGTTGCCACACTCTTCGGTTTCGCTGGAGCACCTTCGGCAAGCCAGTTTCAACCTACGACAAGTAATAGAGAAGCTGTCAGCAGGAGCCGCCAGCGGCAACAACTGAGCGATAACTGCAGCCAGTGGCCGATTGGTCGGTTCCACGAATCACGGCGGCGAGGCGCACATTCTAAGAGCCAGGAGGAAGGCTATGAGAAGAACACCATCTGAATCAGGGGATAGACTAGCTGTGGACCGCCGCAGATTTTTCGGCACGGCTCTCGGCGCCTGCGCCATCAGCCCAATTGGCTCTTGGTCTACGCAACTTGCGGCCAGCATGAGTGGGTCGCTGACAAAAGAGCAACGTGACAGCATGACTCCGTCGCAGGTTATTGACGAATTGAAAAAGGGGAATGAGCGATTTCGCGCAGGCAAGATGGCTCCCCGGGATTATTTAGCTGAGAAACGCGCAAGTGCCGCCGGCCAGTATCCCGCGGCTGTAATCCTGGGATGCGTCGACTCGCGTGTGCCCGCGGAAATCATTTTCGACGCCGGGATCGGCGACACGTTCAATGGGCGCGTGGCCGGCAACGTGGTCAACGACGACCTGCTCGGGAGCATGGAGTTTGCATGTGCTGCTTCGGGAGCAAAACTGGTCCTAGTCCTGGGTCACACGGCTTGTGGAGCAATAAAAGGCGCAATCGACGACGTGGTTTTAGGCAATCTCACGGGATTGCTGGCGAAAATCAAACCAGCCATTCCGGCAACTAAGTTTGAAGGAGAACAGTCCAGCAAGAATCCCGCTTACGTCGACGCTGTGGCCCGAACCAATGTCAAATTGGCAATCGAAAACATTCGGCGGCGAAGTTCAGTATTGGCGGACCTGGAGAAGAAGGGCTCGATCCAGATCACCGGTGCGATGTACAACCTCGCGAATGGCATCGTGGACTTCGTAAGTTAGCTGATTGTGGATGATCGCAAAATCACTTGCTCGTTGGGAGAAAGCAACATGAGAAACAGACGAATGCTCCGGGCCTTCCTTGGCACTGTGTGTGTCTTTGCATTTACCGGACAAATTCTGAATTCACAACAGAAGGCGCCTTCGAGCTCCGCCGAAGTGCACGTAGTCATTACAGACATGGCCGTCCAGAGTGATAGCGAACTCCCGCGCCTACGGGAGGGTGAGGTAAAGGTAAAGCAGGGCAAGACGTTTCTCCAGGTCACGCAGTTGGTTCCTGCACAGGGAGACAACGCGGCGCTTCAGTTGATGATCCTGATCGACGACACGCTCAACCCGGTCATCGGAGGCAACCTCAATGACCTCAAGGAATTCATCAAGGCACAACCGCCTTCGACCGTGATCGGCATCGGTTACATGTCCAACGCGGGCGTCAACGTCGTACAGAATTTCACCCCGGATCACGATCTCGCCGTCAAAGCTGTGCGCTTGCCGCGAGGCCTCCTTTCCACCATGGATAGCCCCTACCTGTCGCTCATTAGCTTGGTGAAGGGTTGGACGCAGCAAACCGTACGGCGTGAGGTACTGATGGTCAGTGATGGAATTGACCGGCTACGTGGCGAAACTCCAACGCCTTCTCGTCTTGGTCCTAATTTTGGCAGCGTCTATCACAGCATGCCGACCCTCAGCGCGGACGCTACTTCGGCGAGCGAAATCAGCCAGCGCTACAACGTCATTGTTCACTCGTTGTACGCAGTTGGAGTCGGACGGGCTGGCCGAAGCTCCTGGGATCTGCAAATGGGACTATCCGGACTTTCTAAAATCGCAGATGAGACTGGTGGTGAATGTTATTCGCTTGGCACTTCCAATCCTGTCAGCTTCAAACCTTACTTGGAACGGCTTCAACGGACTCTCGACAATCAGTACTACCTCGTGTTCCTCGCTATTCCGAAGAAAAACGCGGGTCTGCAACGCGTGAATATTTTGACGGAAATTTCCAACTCCGAGATCGCAGCACCCAATAACGTCTGGGTAGGTGCAGCCAAGTGATTTCTCTTTAGGAATCTTCTGAACCAGTTTATTTATGGGCGAACACACTCGAAAGGATGAAAAGACATGAAATTTCTGAATCGTGTATTCATGGCGGCGTTTTTTATTTTGGCGCTAATCACGGCCCCCGCTGGCGAGGCTCAAACGAAAACTCAAACCGTTAAAAGCAAGACTCCGGCGCCTCCTCAGAGCGATGAGCAGAAGAATATGCAAGCTTACATTGACCTTCTTCGCAGGGATGTGCGGCAAGAGAAGGCCGTAATCATGGGATCGGTGATGATATTGAGCGCACAAGATGCGACGAAATTCTGGCCAATTTACAGCGAGTACGACGCTCAGCTGACTAAATTGAATGACCAGCGGGTGGAAAATATCAAGGAATATGCGCGGACCTACCAGCAGATGACGGACGAAAAAGCGGACGAACTGATTCAGAAATCGCTTGTGTATCAAAAGCAACGCGCCGAACTGCTTGTGCAAACCTATGACAAGGTCAAACAAGCCTTGGGGGCAACTACCGCCGCGCGTTTCGCCCAGGTAGAACACCAGTTGCTCTTGATCATCGATCTGCAAATTGATTCGTCCCTGCCTCTTGTCGGGGAAGGTTCATAAATTTCAGGAAACCGGAGGATACACCGATGCGGAAGGCATTCATTTGGGCAGTAGCTCTATTTTGGGGAACGGGAATGTTTTGTCCGATTCCCGGAGAAGGCGCGAGGTTGGAGGGGCTTTCTTGGAAACAGCCCGCAGCTGATCCCCCCGCTCAAAATAAGAAGAAAATTACGGTTCCAGCGGGAACACGAATCCTGATTCGAATGGTCGATTCGATCGACTCGTCGAAGCAAAAAACAGGCTACCGCTTCACCGCTACCCTTGAGACCAACCTGCAAGTCGAAGACACCGTAGTCGCGCCCCGCGGTGCGACGTTGTACGGGCGTCTCGCCGCAGCTTCCTCTGCCGGAAAAATGTCCGGAAGCTCTGAACTTACCTTGGAACTGACCGACATCCTCATCAATGGGACTGCTTATCCCCTCCTGACAAGCACCTATGAGGTGAAGGGCAAAGGTGAAGGTGGGAATACGGCGAAAAAAGTCGTCGGCGGTGCCGGATTGGGCGCGCTCATCGGTGGGTTAGCCGGAGGAGGAAAGGGAGCGGGAATCGGCGCACTTGCCGGTGCAGGAGCTGGTACCGCAGTAGCCGCCTCTAAAAAGGGGCAACAACTCCAAATTCCCAGCGAATCCTTACTCGAATTTCGCCTTCAGCAGCCGGTGTCTTTGCCCGTTGCCGGCTAGTCAGGCCCAATCGCACGATGCGTGTACGAAGAGAAAGGTTATTCTTCACAGAGAGGAAATGTGAATGCACAGGTCTGGCCATCCTGAAATTCACTGCACATCCGATTGGCGGATCGCTTGCATACGCCATTCAGCTGACCTGCGAACCTCGCGAGGCAAGTTCATATGAACGATCCATGGAGATCCCCGTTTCTTGTTTTCCCTCTTTCATTTGTTGCGATGTGGCTCTCGGTCTGGATTGGTGTCTTATTGCGCAAGCGCCATCAAGACATGGACAAAGACGTCGGCCACGATTTTGAACTTATTACGGCTTCCACGCTGACACTTCTCGGCCTCATTATTGGCTTCACCTTTTCGATGGCCATCAACCGTTACGATCAGCGCAAGAATTATGAGGAAGCGGAGGCCAATTCAATCGGGACGGAATACGTCCGGGCAGATCTTCTGTCGGCGTCCGACGCGGCAAGAGTGCGAAAACTGCTGAAAGATTATCTCGACCAGCGCATTTTGTTCTATCAAACCCGTGATGCTCGCGACCTTCAACAGATCAATGCGCGTACGGCCAATCTGCAAGCCGAATTATGGTCTGCCGTCCAGGTTCCGGCTACGGCCCAGCAAACTCCCGTTCTCGCCTTGACCCTTTCCGGTATGAACGATGTGCTGAACTCGCAGGGATATACACAAGCCGCCTGGTGGAACCGAATACCCATTGGGGCCTGGGGCCTGATGGCAGCGGTCGCCATCTGCGCTTGCCTCTTGGTCGGTTATACGGCTCACCGCGCGCTGGAGGGGCATATCCGGTTGCTGATTCTGCCGATTATTCTAACTATTGCGTTCTTTCTCATTGCGGATATTGACGCCCCGCGCCGAGGCGCCATACTGGTACTCCCGCAAAATCTGCTGAGTCTCGCGCAATCCCTGCCAGGCCGCTGATGAAAGGTCCACCCCTCTCCACTTGGGCCCCCGGGCCGGGGCCGGGAAGTCCGCATTACAGGTCAGATCGTTTTGATGCCGTTCCGCACGCGCATTCGCCAGGGCAGACTCCCCAGCCCGGGAGAAATCGTATGTTACTTTTGACAGTTGCGGGCGATATCCTCTGGGGGCATCCTTGGCGGGCTGAGCAAAGGGAGTAGCTTGCTCCGCGAAAGATTTGCTTCGTGCTTTGCAACGGCTGTCCACTGCAGATACCGTGAGTATTTGGCTTTGCCGTTCCATAAGCAATTGGAATCTGTGGCTTTCGGGAGAAGATAAAATGAACATTCCCAGATGGATTCGGTTCTGCGCGTTCAGCACCCTGGCCGTTGCCGGAAGCCTTGCGAATGCACAAAACAAGAAGGAAATTCCCGCGGCGGATGTGGTCAGCAAGTCGATTAAGGCCGTCGGATACGAGGTTGGTGGCGGTTCGACCAAGGTGATATTTCTCGGCACCAGCGCCGCGCCCCAGGCTAGCGGTGAAGCCAAAGTGGAGGCCAAGACGGGTGGGACCAGCATAGAACTCAAGGTGACCTCGATGCCCCAGCCCACCACGTTAGGCGCAGAGTTCCTGACCTATGTCCTCTGGACTGTCACACCAGACGGCACCACTAACAACATTGCCGAGATCCCCATCGATAAAGAGGGAAATGGCAAGCTTTCTACGCGAGCACAGTCGCAAACCTTTGCGATGATCATTACGGCCGAACCGTACTTCGCCGTGCAACTCCCAAGCGAAGTCGTGGTCCTGGAGAACGACACTAAGAAGAACACCAAGGGCAAGATCTATCCGGATAATGACTACAAGCTGATGAAGCGAACCCAATATTCCAAACTCGGAAATCCCTTGGCTCTGACCCCGGACCTGAAGAAGATACCCCTGGATATCTACGAAGCGCGCAACGCCGTTGACATCGCTAAATCTCAAAAAGCTGAGCAGTATGCACCGGAAATCTTCAGTAAGGCGGCGAGCAGCTTGCAAATGGCGGAGAATTCACTGGCCTCAAAGGCTGATAAATCCCAGATCATTACCAACGCGCGTCAGACGATCCAGTTCGCGGAAGATGCCCGCGCACTTTCTGCAGAACGCCAGGAAGCCGAACGAATTCAGAACGAGAAGAATGCAGCGGCTGCCGCTGCTGCTGCAAAGGCCAAAGCCGAAGCCGACGCTGCCGCTGCGACTGAAGCAAGGCGGCAAGCGGAACTCACCGCGGCTCGGGAAGCACAAATGAAGGCGGAATCTGCAGCGCAATCCGCGCAGCAGAAAGCGGCCGCGGAAATCGCGGCACAACAGGCAGCGGCAAAGGCTGCAGCGGAACAAGCTGCTTTGCAAGCCAAGGAACAGGCGGCAAGGGAAGAGGCGGCACGCGCTCAGGCCGCCACGGCTGCCTTGCGCGCTAAACTCCTACAGCAGCTTAACGAAGTCTTGCAAACGACGGACACCACACGCGGGCTGGTTGTGAATATGGCGGATGTCCTATTTCAAACCGGCAAATACGCTTTGAGCCAGGACGCGCAGCTTAAGCTGGCGAAACTTTCCGGCATCATTCAGGCCCATCCTGGCCTCAATCTGGCTATCGAAGGCCACACCGACACGACCGGTGCAGCGGACTTCAACATGAAGTTGTCGCAGCAGCGCGCCGATACCGTCCGGGAGTTTCTGATCGCGCAGGGACTCTCTCCCGACACGATTACGGCAAAAGGGATGGGCGAGGACAACCCCGTTGCAGATAACAGCACGGCGGCCGGACGCAAGCAGAACCGCCGCGTTGAAATCATCGTCTCCGGCGAAGTGATCGGCGCAAAACTCGGCAAATAACCTGCGGCATCCTTTCTTAGAACGATCGCATTCAATTTGCCTTCCGCATATTCCCCTCCCAAGGCGCGGCTGTGGCAAGAATGTAGTCCGCGAACGAGCAATCGGACAGTTGTCCTTAGTGTCGTTGAGTTGAAGCCGCATGGACTTCCTGCAACAACCTGGAATATTCGGGCTCAGAGCGCAACAGGTCAAATGCCGGGTCGCTCTCCACGAACATCATCCACCCCTCATGCCGTTTCATCGCCATCTGAAGGAATTTCAGCGCTTCCGCCTTGTCGCCAGCAAAATTCATGCAGCGTGCGGCATCGACCATGCTTCCCGTGTATGTCGTGCCGGAAGAAGTGGAGAGGGCATGTAGCGACGCCGCGTATCCCTCTTTCTCATAGGTCAGCAGAATTCTCTTCTCATTTTCCGGCGTAGAAATTACGTGAACGATCGTCTTGAGTTGCTCCCACGCACGAGGAAAGTCTTCCGTCACCGAATAGGTCCACCACAGTTTGTAATGCGCCGTCAGGAAATTGGGATTGTCGTGGGCAACCGATTGCAGTTCCTGAATCGCAAGTGGATATTGTCGCCCCATGTAGTGCACCCAGCCCAGATTGGTGCGCAGGATCAGCGCCCTGGGATCCAGCGCCAAGGCTAGGCGCATCTCTTTTTCGGCATTCTCGATTCGTCCGCTGGTCATCAACACCATTGCGTACCAGTGGTGCGCGTCCACGTTACTGGGCTCCAGTTGGATGGCCTGGAGCAGTTCCGTTTCCGCTCCCGCGGAATCCCACTCGTAGAACCATTTGTTGAATCCCACCGCCGCATGCGCGTCAGCCAAATTAGGATCGGCCTCAACCGCCTGCAGAGCTGCTGCTTTGCCTTGTCCATGCGCTTGGTTCGTTCCTATCCAGTTATATTGCCCCATCAAATTGTATGTGACCGCCAGTTCAGCATAGGCGCGCGCATAGTGCGGATCTTCGGAAATCGCGGACACAAAACTCTGGAGTGCGTTCTCAAACCCTTCCTTCGATCGCAGCGAAAGATAGTACCGGCCCTGCAAATACGCGTCGTGAGCTGCCGCGTTTGTTGGGACGTACTCCGGCTTCCTTCCCGTCAGCAATTTAAGCGATAGCGTCTGGGCAACGGAATCCGTCAGGTTGCTTTCAAACTTCAGTATCTGGCCGGAGTCTCCGTCGTACGTATCCGCCCATATGTGAATTTGATCCTCGCAACGAATCAATTGCGCCGTCACCCGGAGTCGCTCTCCCTCGGATTGGACGCTTCCTTCCAGGGCGTACCGCACTCCCAACTCCCCGCAGATCTGCTTCACCGTCTCGTGAGACAACTTGTAGGACATCGCCGAAGTGCGTGCGATCACGTGCAATTGCCCTCCCTGGGTTCGCGCCAGGCTGGTAATCATTTCCTCGGTGACGCCATCGGAAAGATATTCTTTCGTTGAGTCGCCCGTAAGATTTGTGAACGGCAGCACCGCAATCGATACAGCGGAATCGCGCCCCCCGTTCCAGAATTTCCTGTACCCGAAGTAGCCGCCCGTCGCCAATAAGGCAATCAAAGCGCTCGCTGCCGCAACGATTTTCCAGTTCGGTGGCTTTGACGCCGTCCGGCTTGTGGATGAGTTCTCTGGGCGGCCCGGCGAAGAACTTGCTGCTGCCCCTGAAATGGCGACAGGAGACCCTGTTTTTTCCTCGGCCGACTCTCCGCGCGAGGCGGCAGGTGTGCCAGGGATAGCAGACACCCCAATGGGAGAAGTTGGCCCAGCCCTGATAACTCCGCCCAGCTTCTCCACCGCTACCAGGAAGCGGTAGCCGCGTCGGGGGATGGTCTCGATGTATCGGGGAGTTTCCGCGCTGTCGGAAAGTGCGTCGCGAAGCTTGCTGACGGCGGTGTTCAGCCCGGTCTCGAAATCGACAAAGGTGTCTTCGGGCCACAGACGTTTCTTAAGTTCCTCGCGGGTGACGAGCTGGCCTTGCCGTTCGGCCAAAAGTGCCAACACCCGCAAGGGTTTTTCCTGCAGCCGGATCAGGGAGCCGTTCTTGCGTACTTCGCCCGCTGTCAGGTCCACAAGGTAAGGACCGAACTTGAGCATTGGCGAGCTGGGTGCCTGCTCCATGAAGTTCCTTCAAAGGAAACCCCGGGGACTGGCAGAGTGTAGCATGGAACCAGTACTTGCAAGCCCAGTCAGTGAAACGGGACTAACCTTCTTATTATCAAATGGCTGGCCGATAAGACTTACTACACAACTAAATTTTCCTCCGTACATTGACCTTCCTTGCCGCTCCGCGCACACTCCCGCACGTTGTCCTCGAACTCGGCTACCCATGAAACGGTCTTCGCCCATCCGCAATGAAACGGAGTTTCAACAGTGGCTCGCCCGGGTGTTGCAAGCCGAGCGCGAACGGCTCCGCAAGAAAGCAGCGGCACGCGAATCTCTGAAGCACATGAATTTTGAAGTGGCAAAGGAAAAATGCAACCAAGGAGACACGGCATCATGATGATCAACGGTAGACAGGAAATGCTTGCACACTTGGCCCGGCGGGGTTTGGTGGTCGCCCTTCTCGCCATGGCGCTGATTTGCGCTACTTCTGGTCGTGCACAGTCGAGCGTGACAGCTGCGTCGGCTCAAGATGCGAAGCCTACAGCGGCACCCACTGTGCCTGCACAAAAGCCGGCAGCTGTCGCGAAGCCAGCAGCGGTTCATGTGCAGACAGTATCACCAGAGGAAAAGTCTCCCGCGAAAGGCACTCGAGAAGGAATCATGGTACATGGCCACTGGACCATTGACGTCAAAAATCCTGATGGAACGGTTGCGTCTCACTCGGATTTTGAGAACACCCTTGATGGCAACGAAGGTTCGGATCTCCTAACTGGGGTGTTATCGGGAGAGTATATTCCGCTCGGTTTCACCATCACCCTCCTCAACTTTTCCAATGGCACGAGCACCGGACTCTGCGGAAATACTGGTGCATGTCTTCTGGCTGACAGCCGGGACCCCCAAGCTATATGTACTGGTGGAACTCCGGGAAGGCCCACGCCGCCTGGTTCTCCTTGCGGGGGCCTCCTAACTTATGTTCCAAATAAAGGTGGGACACTAAACAACGCCGCCGGTTACACACTTAGTGGTACGATTCCCAACCTCTCAAACGGCGGCACGATAACCGAAGTTTTTTCTGGCTTACACGCCTGCATCCTGCCAAGTGCTATCGTGCAATTTCCAGCTATCGGTGTCGCATTGGGAACGATCGGAAACGCTACGACCTCGACCGCTCTCGACCAAACGATAACTGCTGGAAATTCATGCGGCGTACCAACTAACAATCAGAGTCCTGATGGCTCCGGCTTTTTTAATCTTACAGCCAGATTTGTAACGTTACCCGCGGTAACCGCTGGCCAGTCCGTCGCGGTTACCGTGGTCATTACTTTCTCCGGCAGCTAGGCAGAAACTCGTTAGCCTCGAGCGGTTGTTGCTTGCTCCCTGCAAATCCATTGACTGACAGAAGGAAAGAGTCCGTCAAGACAAGGTGCCTTTTAACCGACGGCGGCGAACCACTACCAGAGGGCTGAGTTTATGACAGGAAAATTCACGACGGACAAGGCGTCCGATCTTTGCCGGCTCGGTTGCAGCGGACTGATACTGGCCTTCGCGTGCTTGTTTGGCGGAGCGGTGATGGCGCAAGGTCCGGCGCCAACGCTTATCCAGGCGCCCCAAGTCTATAGCGGCGGCGCCAACGCTCTATTCTCGATTTCCAATGCCGTCGCGATGGGTGACTTCAAGGGAAACGGTTTGCTGGATTTTGCCGTCGTGGAGTATGCACCCCTCTTGCCTGACAGTTCGCAGGTACAGATCTTCCTCGGCAACCAAGACGGAAGTTTCACCGCAGGCAACATCTACACGATCGGCACCATTTCCGGCCAGCCATTCGCCACTAATCATACGATCGGCGTGGGCCATTTCAACGGACCAGGCAGGCCATTGGGGATTGCCGTTGCGGTCAATCAGGCTCCAGGGTGCGCTTCGGGGGGCGTGGTGTTGCTCTACGGCAATGGCGACGGAACGTTTCAACCGCCAACCTGCTTGGCTAACCCCACCGGCGTAACTTCTGTTGCCGTGGCTGATTTCAACAACGATGGTTTCGACGACATCGCCGTTGGCAACGCTAGCGGCGCCACCGCCGGTACCATCACCGTGTACCTTAACGCCGCCAGCGTGAATTCGACCACCAACCAGAGCGGTTTTTCCAACTATGGAAGCTACTCGGTGAAGCCACTGTTCCTGGGCGCCCCCATACTCTACGGAACGATCGTGGCGGGAAATCTTCCGGGGCAAACTGCCACCAGTCTTGCGCTCCTCGCCAGCACAGGTCCTTTTGCCCAGTATGTCGGCGTCATCGAAACAGATTCAGCACTCGAACAAAATGGCAAGCCGGTGGGCCTGACGTTCCTCCCATCCGTAGCAGTGGCCGCGCCCATAAACTTTTCGGATATTGCCTTGGCGGACGTTTTAGGAAACGGCAGTGGATCCCTGGTGGGTATCGGGGCGCAAGGTTTGCAATACGCGCCTGCGGGTGGCGTCGCCATCGGCATCGCAACACCCTTCGTGGGTACTTTTGCCAGGTTATCGTCTAGCCCCAGCGGACTCGCGCTTGCCTCGGCTGACTTTGACGGCAATGGGATTCCCGACTTCGCCTTCCTGGATACCAATCAAAATTTGAATATCAGCCTGAATCCTGGCTCGACGACAAGTTCCCAAATCGGACCCTTTGGGCCCGCTGGACAAGGTGTAACTGCCGGTTTCTCGACCGGATTGGGGAAATGGGTGTTGGTGGACGCCGGCGTTTTTGTGCAACTCAACCCGTTGTTCGCGCAAATAGACGAAACCAGATCGGTGGCGGTTTATCTGGTGGATCCCACAACTGGCCAGCCCACGCTCGCTCCGCTCTACTCGCAATCTCCGTTCCTAACTACGGGCACGCAAAGAGCCTTCGCGGTGGCTGATTTCAATGGTGTGGGCGCTCCGGACGTAGCGGCGCTCGGGCAAAATGAATCAACTTTCGCTGCCACCGTTTCTATTTTTCAGAATGCCTACAAGACAGCGACTCCACCGGGATATGCGAAGCCACCCACGGTCATCGATCTGGGTACTCTCTCGGGCCAAGGTGGCGGTTCGATCGGCTCTGGAGCATCGGCTGGTTACGCGTTAGTCGCGGGCAGTTTCCGATTCTTCGACCCAGACATTGTGCTTGTGACTTCGCAGGGCATCACTCTCCTGGAGAATCAGGGAGCCAACACCACAAGCCCATTCAATTTCACCCTGGCCCCCAACTGTCAGGGATATTTTGGGGCCCCGCCGAACAACTGCTACCTCGGCGGCGATCCTCACTTTCCCGGCCTCGGCTTTTCCCCTAACAGCCCGCGTCCACCGATTCTTGCCGTGGATGTAAATGGCGATGGCTATCAGGATGTCGTGGTCGCCTTCCCCGAAAACTGCAATGCGAGCACCAAGTCTGCCATCTACGTCTTCCTCTCCAATCATGACGGAACTTTTCAAACGCCCATTTATATTCAATCGCCGGTGGTGAATCCCGTCGGACTGGCGGCTGGCAATCTGTTCGGCCTCGGGTTTCAGGATTTGGTGGTCGTCAATGGCGGAGAGATGTGCTCCGGCACCCAGACGATTACCGGGCCGCAGGTCTCCGTAGGCGCCGCGTTGCTGCAGAACCTTGGCGGCAAAAGCTTCGGCCCTACGCTGAACTTCGGCCCTGTGAACAATATTTTTCCGCAGCCTTCCGACGTAGTCGCACCAAACATTTCCGCTGTAGCCGTGGCGGATATGAACGGCGACGGCCATCCCGATGTCGTCATTTCCGCCTCCGATGGCCTCCACGTCCTGATCAACGCTGGGGGAACGTTCACCGATCGCGGTGCTGTACCCCTGTACGGCACCCTGCTGGGTTTCCAGGACATCATCACCAATACGGCGCAAATAGACATTGCCGATCTCAACAAAGACGGCACGCTGGATGTTGCGGCAGCGATCGACGGGATCGTGTACATCTTTCCCGGCGATGGCAAGGGAGGATTAACAACTCCGGTGCAGGCCTTCGCTTCTGGGCCGAACTCAAACCAGATGCGAGCTATCGACGTGAACGGCGATGGCACTGCAGACGTGCTCGTGAACAATTCTCTGGGGTTCTCGGTTTTGCTGAACGGCTCATCTGTTAGCTCGGGAAATCCTGTCGCTCAGTACGAGCTCTCCCCGACCTTGAACTTCGGAGGGATCGCGCGTGGCGCGCCAACAACGCAACAGCTGATTCTCGAAAACACTGGCGGGGTCGATCTCCAGTTGGGCAACCTTGCTTTAAACAACAACGCGGGGAACCAGTATTCCTTCGCCTTCTCTCAGTGTAGCAGTGGCGTATTTAACAGCGGCTCCTTGGGCCAACATATTTCTATTCCCACGGGGGACAGCTGTACGTTCAATGTCACGTTTACGCCAAACGCCATCGGAACCGCTGACGCGCAATTGCTTATCTACGACAACGCGCCCACCAGCAATGCCCCGAATGTTGCGGGCACAGGCGCCGGATCATACGTGCAGACCATTAGTCTGAACGGCGCAGGTATTGCCTCGCAGGCGAATGTGTCCATCAATTTCGCCAGTTCTCCCGCACTGCTAGCCGTCGGAATTCCTTTCACGTACACGATCACTATTGCAAACAGCCCACCCGGCAGCCCCGCCACCAATCTAACATTTGCCCATCAACTGGAGTCCACCCTTCAGCTCCTGAGCGTTACCACGACCGGTACAGGTTGCACTGGAACACCGACGCTCGGCACCCTGGTGACCTGCAACATTGGGACTTTACCTTCAGGCTCCTCAGCTACCATTACCCTCACGGTTACTCCGACCGTGGCGGGTGCGTTGGCCAATCCATTCAGTCTGTCTTACGATGAAACCGCCAATCCCATCATTGCCTTTTACAATCTCAACATTCTCAGTTCGCTTACGGTCAACCTTGGCACCATCACGGAAAACATTATGGTGAGTGATGCACCAACGTTCACCGACATTCCGGTCAGCGAACCGATCACCGTAAGCGATCAGGTGTTCATCACGCCGCTACTGAGCACCTTCGCGCCCCCGGCCGCTGCTTTTTCTAACTCCAGCTTGGGCTTTGGCAACACCACCGGATTGGCATCGGCGCAGACGCTTAGGCTCTCAAATGTCGGCGGGGCGCCTCTGGGTTTCACTAGCGCTCCGCAGGTTTCGTCTGGCTTCAAGCTGGCCACTGCAGTCTGTTCAGTCCCAAACTCCCTCGCGTCTGTTTCGTTGCCAAGCGGTGGTCAATGTGTCTTCACGATTGTCTACACGGGAGGGCCCGGAGCACCGACAAGTGGATCAATCGTTTTCTTTGACAACGCCGCGCTAAGTAATCCCCCAAGCTCGCCCGCAATCGGCGCGAACAACTATTCGCAGACCATTCAATTGAATGCCGCGGGCAGCAACTCCGTCCTGCTGAACCCGCCCTCAGCAACCGTCAGCATCCCCACCATCACTGAGAACATTAACGTCACCGACGCGCCGAACCTGAATGTGCCCTGCCAGGCGGTGGTGAGCAGCCAGGTTGGCGTTTCAGGCACCGGGTTCGGCTTCCAATACAATCCGATTTCGCACCAATACGCTCGAACGCTAACCCTGACGAATAACGGCGCCACAGCGATTCCAGGCCCGCTGGCGCTGGTGATCAGCGGGCTCAGCACCAATGCTTCGCTACTCCACCCGTCCGGCACGATCGCGGCAGGATGTACATTGGCAGCGGGAGCTCCGTATGTTAGTGTGCCGGTTGCCTCACTTGCCCCGGGTGGGACGGTAACTATCACGCTTTATTTCGCCGACCCCAGCAGGACGGTAATTACCTTCAGCACGAGTGTGACGGCTGGGAGCGGAGCTCCATAAGGAACTGAGTAGCGTGTGAAGAAATAAAGGCCGAAACATTGCGAGACTCGAAAGAAGGAACATTCGATGATTAGAAAAATTGCCAGTTCGCTGACCTTGCTCGCGGCCCTGATGTTTTTGTTAGCTCCAGCGGGAGCACGAGCCGACGGCTTGTCGCTCAACGTCTCGGTTGACACTTCAACGCTTGGGCAGAGCGGCCCGTCCGAGATCTTCTTCGTGCTAACGGACGGAAATGCCCCTGCCGCTGGCGGCAACACCGCCACGTTCAGCACCTTTGCCTTTGGCACGGCCGGTACCGGCGGCCTGGTCGACACCTTGAACACGTTTGGCGACGTGACGTTTGGGACGAACCTCGCAGATGGTGCAACGATGGTGAGCGATCAGTTCACAAACGAGTTTGCCGGTTTCTTTACCGCTGGCAGCGAGATCTCTTTCCTGCTAAATCTGACCACAAATTTGGCCCCAGGTGCGCCCGCACCAGATCAGTTGGCAATTTACATTGCGGACCCCACCGGCAACCTCGTCGCCAGTGCCGATCCCTCGGGCTTTGACAGCTTGCTACTCATCAACATTGACTCCGCGAGCCCCACAGTGAACTCCTATTCATCCATCGTCTCTGCGTCTCCCGTTGGGACCGTGCCAACACCCGAACCCGAAACACTTTTACTTTTGACTGCCGGCCTTGCTGGTCTCGGCATCTTCCGCAAGCGTGCAAGTACAACTCCTATTGCCTGAGCAGAATCCCTTTAGGCCCGGAAATCGTACGCCGCCTGTGCCGCCGCATGCTGATCTCCTCGCGGTCTTGCGGAAAGACATGTCGGGCCACCGAATATGGCCGCCTCCGTTCGCGCGTAGCGGCTTCGAAGCCCCTTTGAATCGATTTTCTGATTTAGCGCTGATCTCTAAGACCTTGAGGGTTACGGGTAAAGTGGGTACTGGACCACGCTCTCCAGAGAGAAATGGCGGGGACGACGAGACTCGAACTCGCGACCTCTGCCGTGACAGGGCAGCGTTCTAACCAACTGAACTACGTCCCCGCGGGAATTGCTGTCACTGGGATGGTGGGCAGTGCAGGGCTCGAACCTGCGACCTCCTGCTTGTAAGGCAGGCGCTCTAACCAACTGAGCTAACCGCCCTCTGCTCACATTTCTCCATGCTACAGGAACCCGCCCGCATCGTCAACGAAACGCCAAATTATTCCTCTTTTGGCGGCCCTTCGCGCGGATTTTGTCGTGGCGCCTCGGTTGCGAAATATCCGCTCACCCAGTAAACTCAATAGCTTGCTATCCACTAAAGGAACATCCTAGAGATGCTGCTGAACCGCGATTATGTGGCCCATATGGCCTCGCAAGTGGTCAAGAAGCTTGTCGAAGACGAGCAGATTTCCGTCAAGGAAAAAGACGTCGAGCCGGTGATCCTGAAAGTCCGCAACCGCATGATGGAAGAGATCACCATCGAAGACAAAATCAATGAGGAAGTCCGTACCATCCTCACCCAACACCAGGACGAGATGCGCCGCGCGGGAATTTCGTACCAGGAAATGTTCAAAAAGGTGAAGGGGCAGCTGGCGAGGGACCGCAAACTGATTTTGCGTTGAGCTAGTAACGAATTTGCAGCGGCAACAGGACAGGGGCGAACCAACAGAATGCGATTGAGCCGGGAAAAAATCGTGCGCATCTCTCACCAGATCGTGGACCTGCTGGTGCAGACCAATGAAGTCGAATTCGTCGAGGACCGCGACACCATCCGCCAGCACATGGTCCAGACCATGACCAACATCCTGCGCGAGGAAGAAAAGATCGAAGTCGAAGTCCGCAAGAAAATCACCTCGCAGAAAAAAGAGATCCTCGAAGGCAGCGAAGAGTGGGACGTGCTGTTCCGCAAATATTATTCCGATGAGTTGAGACGGGCGGGGATTGCCGCGGCGCCGGAAGAGCACCAGAAAGCCGGCCACGGCGGGCATCGGTAAGAGCAGAGAAAGAGCGAGAAGGAATTTGAGCCTCGTTTCCCGGAAGGGAAGCGGGGCTTTTTTGTATTTTGAGAAGAAAGATTTCACCACAGAGGGCACAGAGGTCCACAGAGTTCGCGGAGAAGTTTGGAAAAAGCGGATCATCGGAGGGCGCCGGAGGGGGTGGGGCGGCGGTTGAAGAGGAGGCCGCGGCGGGCTGCCAGGCGGCGGCATTCGGCTTCGTCGGGAGGAGGGATGTTGCGGTCGGGATTTTGGGAGCCTCGGCGGAGAGTCGGGTCGAGCGGGTAGAAGTGGCTCGGGTCGAAGGGGGGATTGGGAGTTGGGGGAATGATCGAGACTGGCGGCTTGGCGGAGGGGGTCTCATTGGAACTGGACGAATTTGTTGAGGAGCCAGAGACCGGCACTGCGGTCGTCGCAGGGGACTCGGCGGGGAGGGGAAGGCGGCCTGAAGCCGCCCCTACATTGTCGGCGGCGACGGGGGTTGGGTCGATTACGGCGTTGGGTGTGGTGGCTTCGGGCGGATCGGAGCGGTCGGGACGGGGGAGATGCCATAGCAGTCCAGGTTCGACGGGACGAAGACCGGTGGGGACGTTCCACGTGCTCGGACGGCGAGGACGGTTGAGGTCTTCGCGTTCGGACTGGAGTTGCTGGAAGTGGTCGATTTCGCGGAGGGAGCGGAGAAGATTCTGGCAGAGATAGGAGTAGACGCTGGCTTCCTTGGGAGTGATGCGGCCGCGGACGCGATTGAGGAGGACAGCCTTGAGGAAGCGGTGGACTTCATCGGGGGAGGCCATGGTGCCGGCGGCTTCGGTTAGTTCGGCGGTGGTTAGTTGCTCGGGCGTGGGTTTGTGGGTGCCGCAGAATTGGGGATCGGTGGTGCAGACGGGCTGGGAGCATTGGCGTCCGGAGGGGGAGCGATGCTCGCAGCGGGGGAAAGCGAGTTTTGATTCAGACTTGAAGAAATTGAGATTCATTTTGGGACTCCTTGCTTGGTTGGGGGGTACCCCCCTGTTTTTGCGTAAGAGACGTGGTGAAAGGACTTAGGGGAAGCTGACAGTCTACAGTCGACAGTTCACAGTTTCGGAAAGACGAAAGATAACGCTGAGGCACAGAGGGCGCGGAGGTTCGCAGAGCGAAGAGGAAGCTATCCCAGTGATCGCGGTAGATTTTGGGTGTTGCCACGGTCCCTCCACTTCGCGGCCGACGTTCGCGCGGCGCGAACGAAGAAAAAATCGGCCACTCCGGTCCCCTCGGCTTTGCTCGGGGCAGGCGGGATGACTGCGCTTCGGAATTGGGAAGTGGATCGGGGGCCAGTTGATGCGGGGCGGGCAAGGCGGGGCCTTTCGAGGCGCGGGGGGTGGAAAAGGTCCGGGCCTGGGGAACGTCAACGGCAACGTTTGGGAAATGATAACGTTATGTGAATATTGGCGCTACGGTACTAAGGGACAAAAATGGGACAGTTCTAGAACTGTGGCCGGATTGGAGAGAAGAGGGAAATTGGAAAGTCGAAAATGGAAATTGGAAATCGAAGATGAGGGAATGCAAAAGGCGCCCCTCCGGTTTCGATCCATCGAAAGCGAAGAGTGCCCCACCCTTTAAAATCGAAAGGGTAGGCCACCCAAGAGGGTTTTTGGATGCGGCAACCGGCAAACCCTGCAAGTATGGATCACCAGTCCACCCCCAAGACGCGGGCACCACGAACGGGAACCTGGGCCAACCGCCATTTTAGCTTCAGGGTTTGGCGGAAGATGCCGCAGCCTGGCCGACGACGATGAATTCGAACGATTTTCCGTTGACCTTGAACTTCACTTTAGTTTTGTCCAGGGTGAACTCGACCGCTGTGTTTATCGGAATCAGGGTCTGATCGGAGGGCTTCGGTTGACGA
>DATHOY010000247.1:0-4645 GCA_035484435.1 Vulcanimicrobiaceae bacterium
GGCCTGCAACGCGGGGGAGATTTCGCCGATTTCATCCAGCAGGATGGTGCCGGATTTGCAAATTTCAAATTTCCCGGGATTGCTGCGCACCGCGCCGGTGAAGGCGCCTCGTTCGTAACCGAAGAGTTCGCTTTCCAGCAAGGTGCCGGGAAGAGCGGCGCAATTTACTTTCAGGAAAGGCTGGCGGGCCCGTGCGGAACGGGCATGCAGCAACCGCGCGACGACTTCCTTGCCGGTGCCGCTTTCGCCCAGAATCAGGACGGGAACGTCGTAATCGGCGATTTTCTCGATCTGCTCGCGGATGGAGCGCATGGCGCTGCTGGCGGCCAGGAAACTGGATCCGTCATGGAGTACTTCGACCTGGCCGTGCAGGCCCTCTACGACAGAACTGCTGGAAGAACTTCCCCAATCCGCGACCGGTGCAAGGAATGATTCCTGTTCCTCGGTGGCGAGACCTTCGGTTTGCTGACCTCCCCCTGGGATTTTCATCTGCTCTCCTTGGACACATTGTTCGCCGCTCCCCGGACCCGATTTCCCCCATCGGGAAAATCTACCTACAAGACCGGGGAGCGGCGCCCAGCCCGTAGCCACAATAAGCTGCACAGAAAAAACAACAAGGAGGTGAAAACTGTAAAGTGAGGCAGGTCATTACCCGAGGAGCAGTGTGCACCGGTGGAGCTTGGCAGAAGGTTTTGAAGGATTGGCACCGCCGAAATAGAACGGAGATCTTCTGCTAACTAGGAAATGACCTGATACTCGCTTTTAACCAGGCCGCTCTTATACTGCTGCGTTGCGACGTGCCGCAATTGAACATCTTGTGGCAATGAGCCAAAGAGGGGGATTCCCCCTCCGATAAGAACAGGAACCCGGGTGATGATCAGACGTTGAACAAGTCCATCGCGCAGGAATCTTTGAATCGTAATCCCTCCGTCCACGTACACATGTTGGGCGCCTTTCGCAGCGAGGGTGGCAACGATTGCCGCGGGGGACCCCGCCATATGTTGAATCGTATTTCCCCGTACCCCGGAAAAGTCGACCGGTTTGCTGCTGAGAACCACTACATTCTTGCCGCCATACGGCCAGGCCGGAAGGGCCAGAACCGCCTCGAAGGTTTTGCGGCCTATCACCAGCGTATCCACGCTGGCCATAAACTCGCTGTAGCCGTGCGGCTCGCCACCTCCATCGGGCAGAAAATCGTAGCTGCCATTCCGCCGCGCAATAAAACCGTCAACGCTGGTCCCGATAAACACAGACACGATCATCGCAGCCTCCACGCGCGGAACCGCCCAATTCCTTAACTCCCACCGAACTCGGGGACCGCCATTCTATGCGAAATCAACCTTCGCTGTTTCGACGCCGAGAGGAGTCACCGTAATCACAAAACTGGGTTTTAATTCCGAAGGAAGCTATCATTCCTTCCCGTGAACTCCTCCACTGATTCTCCCCAGCACTCCCGGCGCCGCGCCATCCGCGACATCCTCATCTACGGCATCTCCGGCGGCCTGCTCATTCTCGTCCTCAAACTCACCGAATACCGCTTCCTGGTCATCGAACATTCGGTCGAAATCTACGGCGCCTTAATCGCCGCCATCTTCGCCGCCCTCGGCATCTGGCTCGGCCTCACCCTCACCCGAAAAAGGCCCTCCATCATCATTAAGGAAATCCCCGCCCAACCGTCCGAGCCCTTCGTCCCCAATGAAGCCCGCCTCGCCGAACTCGCCATCACCCCGCGCGAACTCGAGATCCTCGGCCTGATCGCCACCGGTCTCAGCAATCGCGAAATCGCCGCCCGCCTCTTCGTGAGCGAAAACACCGTAAAAACCCACTCGAGCCGCCTCTTCGACAAACTCGGCGCACAGCGCCGCACCCAAGCCGTCCAGATCGCCAAAACCTCCCGCCTCATTCCCTAGCCGTTCCCTCACCCAAAAGCATGATTTTTCTTCCTCCCAACGCAAAATCATCCAAAAGGATGACGACATCCCCCGCCGCTCCCGCTACACTTCCGCCACTTGAACGCACTTTTCCTTCTAAGGAGCTTTGATTCCCATGAAAAAGACAGTCCTCACCTTCGGCCTCATCGCCGGCCTCATCATCTCCGTCCTTATGGGCGGATCGCTTCTTCTCGCCGACAAGATCGGCTCCGGCCACAACATGGCTCTCGGCTACACCATCATGGTGGCGTCGTTCCTGCTGATCTACTTCGGCATCCGCAGCTACCGCGACAACACCCTCGCCGGCCAAATCTCCTTCGGGCGCGCCTTCGCCTGCGGCATCCTCATCGCCCTCATCACCAGCGTGTGCTACGTCGCCATGTGGGAGGTTCTCTACTTCAACTTCATGCCCCACTTCATGGACGGCTACTTCGCCGCACAGATTCACAAGGTCCAGTCCTCCGGATTTGATGCCGCCAAAACTGCCGCCCGGGTTGCTGAGATCCAGCGCTTTCAGCGGTTCTACCAGAACCCCTTCGTCAACATGGCCTACACCTTCATGGAGCCCCTGCCCGTCGGGCTCATCATTACTCTCATCTCCGCCGCCCTGCTCCGCCGCAAAAATCCCCGCGCACCGGCTATCTAATTCGCAGCCTTGTAGGAGCCGGACTCGCCCGGCTCTCTTGGGTTGCTCATGGCTTCCCCCCGCCCCCGATCCCTCCCAACCCACCATTCTTTTTACGTATCCGCCCCCGCCACTATATGCTCTACTTCCTATGTCGCCGCGTCCCCTGTCGCTGGCGACGGAGGGTTCTCCATGTCTCTAAACATCACCGAAAACGTCGTCGAAGGCGTCACCATCCTCGCATTGTCCGGCCGCATCGTCCTGGGCGAAGAAAGCAACGCTCTCCGCGAAAAGCTCAAGAGCCTCGCTGCCGGCGGAACAACCAAAATCGTTCTCAACATGTCCGAAATCGATTACATCGATAGCTCCGGCCTCGGCACCCTGGTCGCCGCTCATCTCAGCGTGAAGAACGCCGGAGCCTCCGTGCGCCTTTGCAATCTCGGCCATAAATTCAATGAAGTAATGCAACTGACCAAGCTCATTACCATCTTCGACGTCTACGACACCGAAGCGGCCGCCGTCAGCAGCTTTACCACTTCCCGCGCCGCGACCAATTAGCAGCGCCCCTAAACGCTTCTAAAGCACGTCCACCCCTCGACCCGTGAACATCTACCGGGTCCCGTGGCTACTTGCTCGTCTCCTCGCCCGCGTCACGCCACAATATTTCGACCCCCCACCCGTCTTCACTGGTAGATGGACGAAGCGCTCAGTAAACTGCGACCGATGGCGGATCAGGATCAGCTCATCTCCCAGGTCGTGGATCAGCAACGCTCCCGGCTCCTGAATTTTATCCGCCGGCGCGTCGCCGATCCCCGCGACGCCGAAGACATCCTCCAGGACGTCTTCTACGAACTTGTGGAAGCCAACCGCCTGCTGATGCCCATCGACCACATCACTGGCTGGCTCTTTCGCGTAGCACGCAATCGGATTATCGATCTCTTCCGCAAGAAGAAGCCGGTGCTCTTCAGCGATGCCGCAATCGCGTACGACGGCGCGGACGAAGACGAGATGCTCCACTTCGAAGACTCGCTTCCTTCACCCGATGCGGGCCCCGACGCGGTTTACGCCCGCGGCGTTCTCCTCGCCGCCTTCGACCTGGCGCTCGACGAACTTCCCCCGGAGCAGCGCGAAGTCTTCGTCGCCCACGAAATCGAAGGGCTCAGCTTCAAGGAAATCGCCGCCCGCACCGGCGTTGGCGTGAACACACTTTTATCGCGCAAACGCTACGCGGTCCTGCATCTGCGCGAACGGCTGCAAGACATTTACGACGACTTTTCAGAAACATAAGGAGGCAACATGGCTGGCAGACTCATTAAAATGCTCTTCATCATTCCCCTCGCGATTCTGGGAATGATTCTCTTCGCCTTCATCGGCGGCGAAATCGTCCTTCATCTGTGGAACTGGCTCATGCCGGCCCTCTTCGGCTGGCACGAACTTACCTTCTGGCAAGCCCTCGGCCTGCTCGCGCTTTGCCGCGTCCTCTTCGGCGGTTTCGGCTGGCATCGCCGCAGAGGCTTCCGATTCGGCGGCGGGATGGGCGGCGGCCGCTTCGGCCGCATGTCCCCCGAAGAACGCGACCGCTTCCGGCAAAGCGTCCGCGACTACTGCCGCCAAGCGGTCCGCGATCACGTCGGCGCCGAACCTCCCGCGCCAAAGCCCGAGCAGCCATAAGCCGCTATAATCACCGGGGCGCAGCCTCCGCCGAATCGGCAAGCGCATACGCCAGAACCGCCATCACCGCCGCGTTTTCATTCAACTCGCGCGCGTCTACCTTGTCGAACGTATCAGCCGCCGTGTGGTGGTAGTTGAAGTAAAACCGGCTGTCCTGTGCCGGGCTGAATCCCGGTACGTCCTTTTTGTTCAGCGGGTTCACGTCGGTGCCAACATCCCGCGTGTACGTCACAGTGCTCGCGCCGATCGGCGCCAACACCTGCGCCACTGGACGCATCCAATCTTCCAGCTCCGGCTTGCCTACAAAATAAAATCCTCCCGGATGTCCCGCACTCGGGTCTGATTCAAGCGCGGCCGTCGCTAATCGGGACTTGAGGAATGCTCCTCACCGGCCCCTTCGGATTCTCCCTTCACAATG
>DATHOY010000248.1:0-5682 GCA_035484435.1 Vulcanimicrobiaceae bacterium
CGCGGCCGCCTCGAGCTCATGCGCGAGGCTTCGCGTCATTCCCTGAACTCGATTCCGCCCGCAGTCGGCGGCCCAGCTCCGCAACTCGGTCCCTACCAGGACCGAACTGAGAGCTTTCGCCGCAGCGCGAACGCAAGCAAGGTGCTTCCGCTGGCCCGCCATCGCATGATGGCGTAACCCGCAACACGTACCACGCATTCATAAAAAAGGGCCGTTCCGGTCAACCCGGAACGGCCCTTTTACTTTTCTCATCTACTTGTAGGGGCCGGGTTTACCCAGGCCCCTCTTTACTTCATTTTTCCTGCTCTCTACTTCTTCGCCGCGGCATAAAGCTCCGCCGCCTTGTCCCAATTCACCACGTTCCACCACGCATCAATATAATCCCCGCGCACATTCTGATACTTCAGGTAGTACGCGTGTTCCCACACGTCAATCCCAATCACCGCTTTGCCGCCCGCGATGTATTGCGTGTCCTGGTTCGCCGTCGAGTCGATCGCCAGCTTCCCATCCTTCACCAGCAGCCACGCCCACCCGGATCCAAACCGTCCAAGCCCCGCGGCCTTGAATTTCTCCTTGAACCCCGCAAAGGAACCGAAGCTCGCGTTAATCCCCGCAGCTAGGTCTCCCTTCGGCTCTCCTCCGCCGCCCTTCTTCATCAGTTGCCAAAAGAGCGAGTGGTTCCAGTGGCCGCCGCCGTTGTTCCGCACCGCGCCCCGGATATTTTCCGGCACGCTGTCCAGATTCTTCAAAATGTCGTCAATCGATTTCGCTTGCAGGTCCGGATGCCCTTCCAGGGCCTTGTTCAGATTGGTCACATAAGCGCCATGATGCTTGTCGTGATGGATTTCCATCGTTCGAGCGTCGATATATGGTTCAAGTGCGTCATTCGGGTACGGCAAAGGGGGCACTGAGAATGCCACGGGTATGTCCTCCAAATTGAGATTTGATTCGAAATCGGATCTGGGTTCAGCGTGCAGCAAACTCGAAGCGGCGTTGCCTGCCCCAAGTAAGCCAGCGCCAAGCATGCTACTGGTTGCAAGAAATTTACGACGATCCATGGAAGCCCTCAGCTTCGGTGGGCGCGTGGACTTCCGCGCGCGATTATAGCGCCTCCGCAGCCCCCGCTCAACCACGTCGGAATCAACGCCGCCGCTAGGGGAGCATCGGCATTCATTGGATGCGCTCAAGCGCCCAACGGGCAGATTCCGCAATCGCATTTTCCGAAGATTCCGCCAGCCTCCCCAATAACTGCACAATCCTCAATTGCTCGGCCGATCCGCGTTCCAAACTGGCGTTTCCCAAAGCAATGCACGCGTTCCTCACCAGTCCCCTCCACTTCGCCCTCTTCATCGCGCTCCCGCGAAACTTTTCTCGAAACTCCTCCTCACTCATCCCCGCCAGCCACTCCAATCGTGGCTCCAACAAACTTTCATTCGCCGAAAATCGTCGCGGCTCAAAATCGGGAATATTGGTTACCGGTGCCTTCCGGTTGTGCGGACACACCTCCTGGCAAATGTCGCAGCCATACACATTGTTTCCGATGGCTTCACGAAATTCCTCCGGCACACTCCCGCGCAACTCAATCGTCAAGTAAGAAATGCATCTCCGCGCATCCATCACATAAGGCTCAACGAGCGCACCCGTCGGACAGGCGTCCAGACATCGCCGGCAATTCCCGCAAAGATCCGCCGCCGGCATTCCTTCACGCGCGAGTGAGGGCGAAAGCTCCAGCGTCGTGAAAATCACTCCCAGAAAAAACCACGACCCCATCTCCTTGTTCAGCAGCAGCGTGTTTTTTCCCAACCAGCCAAGCCCCGCATACTTGGCGAACAATCGTTCCGCGACCGGGCCGGTATCCGCATAAGCGCGAAATCGATGCTCGCCTGGAAACCGCTCGCCTAGCGCCTTCGCCAGCTCGTTCAGTTTTTCCCACAAAACTTCGTGATAGTCGTGCCCCCACGCATAACGCGAAATCCACCCGCGCGCCTCGCCGCTGCCCTCCAAAGCCGCGCTCTCGTCCGAATAAGGATGCTCCGTGTTGTAATTCAGCGCGCATACAATCACGCTCCGTGCTCCCTCCAGCACCCGCTCCGGCTCTCGCCGTCTCGGGTCGGCAAGATATCCCATCTCACCGCCGTATCCCCGTCGAAGCCATTCCTCAATTGCTGCGTGCTCCGGAAATCGCTCCAGCTGCGCTACGCCGCAAAGCGAAAAGCCAAGCATCTCAGCCCGCTCCGCAATCCAAGCCGTATCTCCCGCCGTCTTCATAACTAGATTGTGCCGCACGAAAGTCAAACTAGCGAGGCTGCCCCCAACTGATTTAAGCTGCCAGCATCGGGATTTACGGAAACGACTGTATCCAAAAAGCCACAATTCCCGTCAATACTGTACGGACTTTCAGGCCGAAGCCCGTAGCACCGTATTGACAAAGGATCACCAACTTGCCGACTGATCAAAACATTCGCTCTGCCTCTGGTTCGGAACACCAGGCACCCGATGCACCCACCCGGCACAAAGGTGTCAGCGCTCTCGTGTGGATTATTTTGCTCCTGGTATTTGCCGGCGGATTCTATCTTGTCCTGCGCAAGCGCGACGCTTCTGCGACCGCCGCGAAATCCCCGCGCGGTGGCGGTGGCCCCGTCAGTCTGGTCACCGCAAATGCAAAAAAAGGTGACATCGGCGTCTATTTGGATTCCATCGGCACGGTCACGCCCGTTTACACAGCTTCGATCACCAGTCAGGTCAATGGAATCGTCACGGCGGTCCACTACAAAGAAGGCCAACTCGTGCGCAAAGGCGATTCGCTGATCGACATCGACGCACGCCCCTACGAAGCTTCCCTTCTCCAGGCCCAGGGCACGCTCGAGCGCGACACCAATCTCCTCGCCCAATCGAAAATGGATCTCCAGCGTTATCACGACGCCTGGGACCGCAACGCCATTCCCAAGCAAACGCTCGACGATCAGGAAAAACTCGTCCTCCAGCAGCAAGGCACCATCAAAATCGATGAAGGGGTCGTCCGCTTCGATCAGATCCAGGTCGACTACTGCCACATCGTCTCACCGATCTCCGGCAGGGTCGGCTTGCGCCTCGTGGATCCCGGCAACGTCGTACAATCTTCCGGCGGTCTCACCCTCGCCGTCGTCGCCCAAATCCAACCCATCACCGTAATCTTCACCGTTCCCGAAGACAATCTCGGTCAGGTTCAGCAGCGCCTTCACAAAAACGCAAAACTCACCGCGGACGCCTACGACCGCTCCGCGCTCAGACACATCGCCACTGGTGCCCTGTTAACTCTCGACAACCAGATCGACACCACCACCGGCACCGTAAAAGCCCGCGCCTCTTTCGACAACAAGGACACCGCTCTCTTCCCCAACGAATTCGTAAACGTCCGTCTTCTTGTGGACACTCACCATGCCGCCACGCTCATCCCTTCTTCCACTATCCAGCACAACGGCCAGACCGCCTTCGTCTACGTCATTCAGGAAAACGTCGCCCACATGCGCGTCATTCAACCCATCGTCACCGACGCGGGCATCACCGAAGTCACGGGAATCTCTCCTGGCGACGTCCTGGCCAACGGCAGTTTTGACAAATTGCAGGACAACGCCAAAGTCGTCGTTTCCTCCAAACCCGCTGCAGGGAACAACGCCGGGAGCCCCGCTCCTTGAGTCCGTCCGCTCCATTCATTCTCAGGCCTGTCGCGACATCCCTCCTGATGGCCGCGATTCTGCTTGTCGGAATCGTCTGTTACACGCAGTTGCCCGTCTCCGCTCTGCCGCAGGTCGACTATCCCACAATTCAAATTCTCACCTTCTACCCCGGCGCCAGCCCCTACGTCGTCGCCACCACGGTCACCGCCCCGCTCGAGCGGCAGTTCGGCCAACTCCAGGGTCTCAGCCAGATGACCTCCAGCAGTTCCGGCGCGACCTCCGTCATTGTCCTGCAGTTCAATCTCAACCTGAACATCGACATCGCGGAAGAAGAAGTTCAATCCGCAATCAACGCATCGCAAAGTTTTCTTCCCGCCAACCTTCCCGCGCCCCCAATCTACAGCAAAACAAATCCTGCTGACTCCCCCGTCCTCACCCTGGCAGTTACATCCAGTTCCATCCCGCTTTCCCAAGTCGAAGACCTGGTGGACACGCGCCTCGCTCCCAAAATTTCCCAGCTCAGCGGCGTCGGGCTCGTCACCATCAGCGGAGGCCAGAAGCCGGCTGTCCGCATTCAAGCCAATCCCTCCGCTCTATCTTCGTACGGCATCAACCTGGAGGACCTGCGCACCGCGGTCACCCAATCCAGCGTCAACGCCGCAAAAGGAAATTTCGACGGCGACCGCCAGGACTACCAGATCGACGCCAACGATCAGCTCGTCACCAGCCAGGATTATCGAACCGTCGTCGTCGCCTATCGCAACGGTGCACCCGTCATGCTCACCGACGTCGCAAAAATCGTCGATGGCGTCGAAAACAAAAGCCAGGCCGCCTGGATGGACAAAACCCCCGCGGTCATCGTCAACGTCCAGCGCCAGCCCGGCGGCAACACCATCAGCGTCGTCAATCGCATTAAGGCGCTTCTCCCGCAGCTCGAAAGCAATCTCCCCAAAGGCATCGACGTCACCACCCTCACCGACCTCACCACCCCCATCCAGGCCTCGGTTTCCGACGTTGAGTTCGAACTCTTCCTCACTATTGGCCTCGTCGTCATGGTGATGTTCCTCTTCTTGCGAAGCCTCTCGGCCACCATCATCCCCAGCGTCGCCGTCCCTCTCTCTCTCATCGGCACCTTCGCCGCCATGTACGCGCTCGGCTACAGCCTCGACAACCTCTCCTTGATGGCCCTCACCATCTCCACCGGCTTCGTCGTCGACGACGCAATCGTCATGGTCGAGAACATTTCTCGCTACATCGAAGAAGGCCAGCCGCCGATGCAAGCCGCATTAAAAGGCGCCGAGCAGATCGGCTTCACCATCGTTTCCCTGACCGTTTCGCTGATCGCGGTGCTCATCCCCCTGCTCTTCATGGGAGATGTAGTCGGCCGCTTGTTCCGCGAGTTCGCCGTCACCCTCGCCGTCACCATCGTCGTTTCAGCCATCGTTTCTCTCACTCTCACGCCGATGATGGCGTCGCGCATCCTCAAACACAATCCAGAAGAACAACAAGGCCGCCTGTTCCGCGCCTCCGAGCATGCCTTCGAAAGCATGATCGCTTTCTACGGCCGCACACTCAAAGTTGTTCTTCGCTACCAGACCGTTACTCTTTTTGTCGCTCTCGGCACGCTTCTTCTCACCATCTATCTGTACATCTACATCCCCAAAGGATTCTTCCCCGTCCAGGACACCGGTATCATCCAGGGCATTTCTCAAGCCCCGCCCAGCATCGGTTCGAAGGCCATGGCGGAAAAGCAGCAGGAACTCGCCAATATCATTCTTCAGGATCCCGCTGTGGAAAGCCTCTCTTCCTTTATCGGCGCCGATGGCACAAATATCACCACCAACAGCGGAAGAATGTCCATAAATCTGAAGCCGCTTGAAGACCGCAACATCAACGCCTCCGACGTCATCCGCCGCCTTCAATCCAAGCTGCAAGGCGTGCAGGGCATTCAGCTCTTCATGCAGCCCGTGCAGAACATCACCGTTGACGATCGCGTCAGCCGCACCCAATACCAGTTCACGCTCGA
>DATHOY010000249.1:0-15301 GCA_035484435.1 Vulcanimicrobiaceae bacterium
GACCCGCGTGATCCTCATGCTGGTCTTTTTTGTACTGTGCAACACCGGCGGCGAACTGGCGATGTCCTACGGCGTGAAGCAAGTCGGCGAGCCGCAGAGTTTCCGGCCCATGGCGCTGCTGCGATTTATCTGGGCCGCGGCGCGCAATAGCTGGCTGTGGGTGGCGCTGCCGCTGCTCGCGGCTTCCTTTTATTCCCTCCTGATCTTGTTTTCCTGGGCCCCGGTCAGCGTGGTGATCCCGGCGTCGGCCTCCAACTACATCGTGGGCACGTTCGGCGCGAAGTATCTGTTGAAGGAAGATGTCTCATTCAAGAGATGGCTCGGCGTGATTCTGGTGTGTGTTGGCGTGACGCTCGTATTACTAACCGGCAAGAATTAGGAGCACAGCTTCTAGCTGCACACCCTTCCTGCGATATTCCCCAATGATTGAACTTTAAATCAAGTTACGGGCGGTTGGAGAAGACGTAGCGGTCCGCAGATTTTGTTATCAGGTAGACAGGCCCACTGGGCGCGAGGATGTCGCGCTTTTTTTCGTTGCGGGTGATCAGGTATATGCGCGTAGGACCGCCCCACAGCTGGGCGAATTGCGCGTCGTCGAAGAAGATGGCTGGTGAATCCGGAAAGAGCGAGCCGTACCAGAGGCCGTTGACACGGCCGTTGAGGACATAGATTTGCTCGCCGGTGTAGAAGCGGACGGAGGAAGCGTTGGCATATTCCCCGTCCATGAAAATTTTGTCGCCCGGATGGAGGAGCGGCTTGAGATTGGCCGCAAATTGCTGGGAGCCGAGAATCGGGTAGAAGACGCCGAGTGAGATGTGGGCGCACTCGATGAAGACGATCATCATCGCGACGAGCGCCCAGTTTGCGGCTTGAATTTTGCCCCGGCGTCGGAAAAACCAGTTAAGCAATGTGCCGAAGAAAAAGGCCAGCGCCGTTCCAATAAGCGGCCCGCGGAAAAATCCCATGGCGTCTCCGGTCAGGTCCAGCATGTGTCCAAGCGAGAGCGCGTAAAGATTGGGGTTCTTGTTAAGCAGGTCGAAGAGTTCGAGATTTGGAGCCGGACTGTGTGAGGTAACGGCGAGCGTCCCGGTGATTGCGGCGACTAGAAGTCCGAAGACCAGCAGGACCAAGGCGGAGCGGCGGCCGGCGCGGGCGATGGACGACCCGATCGGCGCTTCGGATTCCTGCGCCATCCAGTGGCCGATTAGCAGCGCGAGGCCCGGAAGTCCGGGAGCGAGATAATATTCCTGGCGCGTGGAGAAGCTGAAAAAGAGAAGCACGACGGCGGGCCAGCAGAAGAGGAGCAAGAGGGCAGCGTCGCTGGAGCGGCGGACCCCAGCGATGTGCGGCAGGCGCAACCGAACCTGGGCAAGCGCCTGAGGAAGAAAAGAACTCCAGGGCAGAAGCCACAGGAAAATCAGCCCGTAGAAAAGATAAAGGGGAAATGTGTCGTAGTCGACCGGATAACGCTTGCCGAGATAGCGCAGGAACTGTTCGTTAACGAAATAAAACCATAGGAAGCCCTTGGCCTGGCCGGCGGGAGGATTGGCGCGCGCAGCGAGGATGTGCCACGGAGCGGCGATTAGAAGAAAGACGATGGCGCTGGAGAAAAGATGCATCTTCAGCAAGTGGCGCAAATCGCGAGCCAGCAGCAGAAAAATAAAGATGCTCGCGCAGGGGAAGACTACGCCGATGAGCCCTTTGGTGAGCACGCAGAGCGCGACGACCGCCGCGATGCCCCAGCAGGAAAGAAGTGATGGCTTTTCCGATTGCCAGCCATCAAGAAAAAGATAGAGCGCCATGCCGATCCAGAGGCCGACCGTAATATCGGGGATGAGGATGCGGGTGAAGAGATACGGGCCGATGGTAGCGAGAAAGACCACGGCAGCCCAGAACCCGGATTGCGGCGTCAGGAAGCGCCGGCCAAAGAAGTAGAGCAAGAACGCGAGTGCGAGGACGCTCAGGTGCAGCGAAAGCCGGGCGCTCCAGGTGTGGACGCCAAACAGCTTCAGGCCGAGAGCGACTCCCCAATAAGGGAGCGGGGCCTTCTCAAGGTAGCGGATATTATTTTCGTGGAGCGTTACCCAGTCGTGACGCACCAGAATTTCGCGGCCGGCGTCGGCATGGGACGCGTCGACGTCATCCTGAAGAGGCGGGGTAAAGAGGCCGGGGCCGAAGACGGCGAGCCAGAGAAGCGTAAGGATGACGAGCGAGGGCCAGGTGCGTTGTCCGAGCGTTCGAAACATTCCGAATGAGATCCTCAGAGGGATTACGGTTGCAAAAACGGTCTGTAAGCAAAAATATAGTTTAGCATGCGCGGTTATTGGCACGTGTCAAAGAGGCAGAAAAAACTGACGCAGAGGCGCAAAGTTCGCGGAGATACGCAGAGAAGAGGTTCAGGAGGCGTGGTATTCTTGAATTTAGAACCTCGCTTTATAGAGACGGAAACGCGACGGAATACCGGGGAATTGCTGCGAATCCGCAGGGGTTCGATACGCGGAAATCCGGAGTAAAGCTTTTGGCCGTGAGATGAAGAGGGACCGAGGAGCCTGAGAGTGATCATTGTGCGCAGCCCGATGCGGATTTCGCTGGGCGGCGGCGGCACGGATTTGCCGTCGTACTACACGAAACATACTGGATTTGTGGTCTCCGCGGCGATCACGCGCTATGTGTACATCACCATCAGCGACGGGTTCTGGCCACGAATTCACCTGAAATATTCGAAAATGGAAGACGTGGAGCGCGTCGAGGAGATCCATCACCCGATTATCCGCGAGGCGATGAAGCTGACCGGGGTGACGGGGCCGTACCTGGAGATTGTGAGTTTGTCGGACATTCCGGCGGGGACGGGGCTAGGTTCGTCAGGAAGTTTTACGACGGCGCTGCTCAGCGCGCTGCACACCTTAAAGAGGCGGTTTATCTCACCGCAGGAATTGGCGGAGCAGGCTTGCAAGATTGAGATCGATATTTTGAAAGAGCCGGTGGGGAAACAGGATCAGTACATCGCGGCGTTTGGCGGGATTACGAGTTTTGAATTTTTGCCGAGCGACAATGTGAAAGTGGAGCCCCTGACTTTGCCGTCGGAGGCGCTGGCCAATCTGGAAGATAATCTCCTGCTCTTTTTTACGGGGACGGCGCGGTCGGCTTCGGAGATTTTGCGAGACCAGGATGCGAAGAGCAAAGAGAATGCCGCGGAGATGCTGGCCAACCTGCATCTCACCAAGCAGCTTGGCGTGGAGAGCCGCGACGCCCTGGTCAAGGGCGAGTTGCGGAAATTTGCGGAGTTGATGGCCGTGCATTGGGAGCACAAAAAGAAACGCTCGCCGGGGATGAGCAACGGGCCGATTGACTCGCTCTACGAACTGGCTAGAAAAAATGGAGCGCTCGGCGGAAAAATCGTTGGGGCGGGCGGCGGGGGATTTTTGCTGCTGTATACGGAGCAAAAGACCCGGGTGCGGGAAGCGATGCGCGGCGCGGGATTACGGGAAGTGCGCCTGGGGTTTGATTTTGGCGGGACTTCGGTTGTTGTGCACTCCTAGAAAGATTTGACGCAGAGTTCGCAGTGACACGGGGTGCGCAGAGGTCGAGAAGAACAAATGCTGCCGGTGGCGATACTCGCGGGGGGATTGGCGACGCGGCTGCGGCCGGCGACGGAGAAAATACCAAAGTCGTTGCTGGAGGTGAATGGAGAGCCTTTCATCGCGCACCAGTTGCGGCTGTTGAAGGCCGGTGGTGTTTCCCAGGTGGTTTTGTGCGTGGGATTTTTAGGCGAGATGGTGCGCGACGTCGTGAAAAATGGGCACGCCTTTGGATTGGACGTGCACTATTCGTTCGACGGGCCCGCCCTGCTGGGAACTGCCGGCGCATTGAAGCGCGCGCTGCCGGCGCTGGGGAAGGCGTTTTTGACGCTGTACGGGGATTCGTATCTGTTGTGTGATTATGCCCGTGTGGCGATGGAATTTGAGGTTTCGCGGAAGCAGGCTCTGATGACCGTGTTTCGAAACGAAGGGCTTTGGGATACGAGCAACGTGGAATTTGAAGATGGGGTTATTCTGGCTTATGACAAGAAGGAGCGGACGTCGCGGATGAAGTTTATCGATTACGGGCTGGGCGCATTCACGGCGAAGGCGTTTGAGCGTGTGCCCGCGGACAAGGCCTTTGACCTGGCGGAATTGTATGGAGAAATTCTGGCGGACGGAGAACTGGCGGGAATGGAAATGAAGCAGAGATTTTATGAGATTGGATCGCCCGCCGGACTGGAAGAGACGGCGCGATTTATCGCGTCCCAGGGAGTGGCTAAGGCATGAGCGCGGGAGAATTATTCGTGGAAAAGTTTTTGGCCGAGGCTGCCGAGATTTTGCAGCGGCTCGATCGCGCTAGCCTGGAGAAGGCTGCGAAAATGATCGGGGAGTTGCGCGCGACTGGCGGCCGGCTGTTTATTCTGGGCGTGGGCGGCAGCGCGGCGAACGCTTCGCACGCGGTGAATGATTTTCGGAAGATTGCGGGGATTGAGGCGTACGCTCCCACGGATAATGTGTCGGAGTTGACGGCGCGGACGAATGACGAGGGGTGGGCTACCGTTTTTGAAGGCTGGCTGAAGACGAGCAAATTGCACTCGCGCGACGCGGTGCTGGTGTTTTCGGTGGGCGGCGGCGATGTGGAGCGCAACGTCAGCCCGAACCTGGTTGCTGCGCTGAAGCTGGCGAAAACGGTGGGCGCGAAGATTATCGGCGTGGTGGGGCGGGACGGCGGTTACACGGCGAAAGTGGCCGACGCCTGCGTACTGATACCGGTGGTGAATCCGGTCCATGTGACGCCGCACTCGGAGGCGTTTCAGGCGGTGGTGTGGCACTTGCTGGTGTCGCACCCGGCGGTGAAGGTGGAGCAGACGAAGTGGGAATCAACGGCGGGGACGCGGTGAAGAACAAGGCGGTATTTCTGGATCGCGACGGCGTCTTGAACCAGGCTGTGGTACGGAATGGAATGCCGTATCCGCCGGCAAACGCGGCGGAACTGGTGCTGGCCCCGAATGCGAATGTAGCGCTGCGGGAATTGAAGGCGCAAGGATTTTTGCTGCTAGTTGTAACGAACCAGCCCGACGTAGCAAAAGGTATTACGACGCGAGCAGCGGTAGACGACATTAACCGGAAACTGTCCTCGGAACTGCCTGTGGATGATGTTTTTGTATGCTGCCACCAGGATCGCGATCATTGCGATTGCCGCAAGCCGAAGCCGGGAATGATTCTGGAAGGTGCGCGCCAGCACAACGTGGATCTGGCAGAGAGTTTCATGGTGGGCGACCGTTGGCGCGATGTCGAAGCGGGACAGAACGCGGGTTGCCGCACCGTCTTTATTGATGGCGGGTATGAAGAGCGACAGCCGGCTCGGCCGGCGGATGCGACGGTACACTCGTTGAAGGAAGCGGCGGACTGGATTCTGCTGGCGAGCCGAAAGGGAGTAGCACAATGAAGGCGGTTTCCGAATTGAAGGTGAAGATTTTTGGTGACGGCGCAGATTTGGCGGGGATTCTGGAGCTAAGCCGGCTGCCTTATATCAGAGGATTCACCACAAATCCGACGCTGATGCGCAAGGCCGGCGTTGCGGATTACGAAGAGTTTGCGGCGGAAGTACTGAAGCACATCAAGACCCAACCGATTTCGTTCGAAGTCTTCGCGGACGATGAAGAGACGATGGAGGCGCAGGCAAAATACATCGCAAGCTGGGCGAAGAATGTCTACGTGAAAATTCCTGTGACGAACACGAAGCGTGAACCCATGTACGGGCTGATCCGGCGGCTGAGTCACGAAGGGATTCAGGTGAACGTGACGGCGATGATGACACTGGAGCAGGTGCGCGATGTCGGTAAGGCGCTGCACGGCGGCGCAGCTTCGAATGTATCGGTGTTTGCTGGACGCGTGGCCGATACGGGGCGCGATCCAGTTCCGATGATGCAGGAAGCGGTGGAAATATTGCGCGCGCATCCGAATGCGGAATTGATCTGGGCCAGCCCGCGCGAACTGCTGAATATTTTTCAGGCAGATGAAATTGGCTGCCACATCATCACGGTAACCAACGACATTCTGGCCAAACTGACGAATGTCGGGAAGGATTTGGCTGAGTTTTCGCTGGATACGGTAAAGATGTTTCACAACGACGCGGCGAAGGCGGGCTATACGCTGGATGTTGCGGCGGCCGCTCGTGGGGCGAAATCTAGTAAGTCTTAGCTAGTCTTGTGTAACACGCGTCGACAATGCGCATCGATTGCAGGGCGTCGGCGGCGGTAGCGATAGTTGGTTTTGCGCCTGGATTGGTGCAAGCGACAATGAATTCCTCGGTCTCCTGCTGCAGAGAGACGTCTTCCATTCCATAGTCAAATTGAGTTTCGCGCGGCTGATTGGGCTGCAGCCAGGGCCATTTTGTGACGATGCACAGGCGCTGCGCTCCATAGAATTTGCCTCGGCCGCGGAGAAAGAACTGCGCCTTCTCGGTTTCGACGGTGATCTCCAGTCGCGATTGCCAACTGGAGAGCGAAAGATTGACGCTTGCCGGCGCGCCTCCAGGAAGGGTAAGAACGAGGCCGGCGTGGTCTTCCACCTGGATTTGCCAGAACTGGCGACTGAGATAGCCGGCGGCAAGCTCGGCGCCGCCGAACATCCACACGAACAGATCGAAAAGGTGAATGCCGGGATCGATGCAAACACCGCCCCCGCAGCGGATGGGATCGGTCTTCCAGCTTTTTTCGTAGCCAGGCTGCGCTCCGTGGGAGAGCACGACATCTACCCCGAGCACTTTGCCGAATTCACCGGAGGACAAAAGCTTGTGGAGATGTTGGACATTTTTTAGAAACCGGTAGTTGAGGCCGACAAAGACGCGGCTCCCGGATTTCTTTGCAGCTGCAATCAGATTTTCGGTTTCGGTGCCGGTGCGGCCCAGCGGTTTCTCCACGAGCACGCTCGGAGCGAGGGGAAAGATCTTCGGGAGAAGCTCAACGGCGGTGTCGTGGGGAGTAGCAACGACGGCAGCGTCATACTTTTTGGAGAAGGCAGCTTGTTCGCTTACGGCGGTTGCTTTTGGCGAAAGTCTTGCCCCTTCCGCGAGTTTTGGATCAAATACAGTGATTTCGGAAATGGCGGCGAGCTTGGAAAGCGCTTGAATGCGCTGCGCGCCAATCAGGCCGGAGCCGACGACAAGAACTTTCATAGATCGATGCGCCTCAGTTTGAGCGCTTCCGCGCGAAGAGCATTCGGCGAAAGCGTTGGATAAGGATCGTTGACGTGGATAAATCGGCCGGATACGCCGTCGGAATCGGAGGAGAGCAGCCAGCGGCACAGCGCAATAGGCTTGGAGAAGGGGACGACGGTGCGGACTTCTCCGCCCGCAGCGCGAACGGCGGTGAGCATGGAGGTTTCGTTGGCGCCGGGAGCAATGATGTTCACGTCGATGGGAATTTGGGCGGCGTCGAGTTCCATGGCCATGGTTTCGCACATGCGGACAGCGGCGGCTTTGGAAGTGCCGTAGGGAAGAAATTGCGGATAACCGTAGCCGGCCCCGCCGCCGGCGAACAGGACGAGTTTGCCGTGATTCGTCGAGGCGCTTCGCGCGGTGTCGAGCCACAGTTGGACGAACATCTTTGCGATGAAGAACACGCCGGCGGAATTGACGCGCAGAGTGTGAGCAAATTGTTCGGCGTCGAGTTGCCAGAAATTCCCGGCCTGCCCAAGCTCGGCGGCGGAATGAATCACGGCGTCGAGGCCTTGCCATTCGCGGCGGATTTCGGCGAAGAGGGAGGCGACGGAGCTGGGGTCGGCGATGTCCACGCGGGAGGCGCGGGGTTGCGTGCCAAGTAGCGTGCCGAGTTGCGCGGCAGCCTCGCGAACTTTTTCTGAGGTAGCGGCGAGCCAAAGCCGGTGGCCGGAAGCGGCCAGGTCGCGGGCGACTTCGAGCCCGATGCCGCGGCTGCCCCCCGTAATGAGGACGTGCGTGGAGTGCGGCGAATTTGGCACTGCGGACATTCAGCAAGCTCCTCGAATTATTTCTCTATTAGAACATGAGCGCGTGAAATTCGGAGGGTTTTGAGGTCGACGGTGGGGAGCGAGTCGACTATCATTAATTTATATTCAGCGCGAAGTGAACATTTCCTACCTATGGGCAGCGGTAGTCCAGCTGCGCGGATTTAAGAATCGGATTTCAGCACAGAGGTCGCAGGGGGCAGAACGCAGAGGGCACGGAGAAGAATATGAGGATGGGGCGGTTTTTCATTGTAGGCGGGGCAGGATTTATCGGCTCGCATTTCACGGATGTGCTGCTGGGCACGGAGGGCGTCCAGTCGGTGACGATTTACGACAACCTGACCTCGGGACGGGAATGGCATTTTGCGAAACATTTGGCGAATCCGAAATTCAAATTTGTGAAAGGCGACGTTAAGGATATCGATGCGCTGAAGCGGGCAATGGACGGCAGCGAAGTGGTGATCCACCTGGCGTCGAATCCGGATATTGCCCGGGCAGCGAGCGAACCGGACATTGATTTTCGCGAGGGGACGTATCTGACGGAGCGTGTACTGGAGGCCATGCGGCTGACTTCGGCAAAGCGCATCTTGTATGCCTCCGGAAGTGGCGTTTACGGCGATCTGGGAATGGTGGAAGCTGGCGAGGATTACGGGCCGCTGGTGCCGATCTCGACCTACGGGGCAAGCAAGCTGGCGGGCGAGATGCTCATCAGTTCGTACTGCCACATGTTTGACGTGACCGCTTGCGTTTTTCGCTTTGGAAATGTGGTCGGCCCACGGCAGACGCATGGCGTGGGATTCGATTTTGTCCGGTCGCTGCGGCAAGGGCCGGGGCGATTGAAGATCCTGGGCGATGGCGGGCAGAGCAAGTCGTACATCTATGTGGAAGATGTGATTGCAGCGGTGTTGGCGGCGCATGAGAAGACAACGCAGAAGTTTCAGACGTATAACGTGGCCACCGGCGACTACATCACGGTGAAAGAGATTGCGGAACTAGCCGTGGAGTGCGTGGGATTGGATCGGAACAAAGTGAAGTTTGAGTTTGCTGGAGGCGACCGCGGCTGGAAGGGCGATGTTGCCGTGGTGCGCTTGAACACAGACCGCATCCGAGGGCTAGGTTGGAAGAATAAGCGGAATTCGCGAGAGGCGCTGCGAGAGTCGATGATAGCGTTGATAAGGGATGCGGAATTGTTATATGTGAAGCAGAAGGCGTAGGAAATAGAAGCGGGCAAAATCCAAAAAACACAGTCAAAAGTGACTGTGCCACAAGAGGGAATTAGGTTGGAGATTGTTGGATACATTTTTCTGGCGATTGCGATTGTCGGGACGCTGAGTTCCACGGTTTATTTGGGCTTAGTGTTAGCGGCCGTAAGGAAGTTCCGGGCGGAATCGCGGAAACTGCTGCTGCCGCCGCTGGCGGAAGCCGATTTGCCGGCGGTGTCCATGATCAAACCGGTGCACGGGCTGGAGCCGCAACTCCGGGAGAATATTGAAAGTTTTTTCCGGCAGAATTATCCACGGTTTGAGATTTTGTTCGGGGCGGACTCCGAGGACGACGCGGCGCTGGGAATTGTGCGTGAAGTTAGCGCGTGCTATCCGCAGGTGGAGAGCCGAATCATCGTGCACGGGCTTCCACCGTGGCCGAATCCTCAGACCTATTCTCTGCATAGCCTTTCGCAGACCGCGAAGTATGGCGTAATCGTGGCCTCGGACAGCGATGTGGAAGTGGCTCCCAATTATTTGCGCGAGGTCGTTGCACCTTTGCTGAGGCCGGGCATCGCGATGACCACCTGTCTCTATCGCGGGAAGAACGTCGGGGACTTCTGGTCGAATCAGACAGCGATGTTGATGTCGGTGGAAGAACCAGCCGGCGCGCTGGTAGCCAATCTGCTGGAGGGAATGAAATTCGGGCTTGGGCCGACGATCGCGGTGCGTAAGGAAGCGCTGGAGAAAATCGGCGGGTACGAGAAGTTTTACGATTATTCGGCGAACGATTTTATTCTAGGCAACCTGATATACAAAGCCGGCTACCAGGTGGTGCTGTCGAGCCACGTGATCGATCACATCGTGAACCAGAGCACGTTCCGAAAAATGCTGCAGAACCAGTTGCGTTGGCGCGTGACGGAAAGATACTGCCGCCCGAAAGGGTATCTGGGTATGGGGCTGATCTTCGCCATGCCTTTCGGAATTCTCGGATTGCTGGCGGCGGGGTTGCTTGGGAATTGGGCGCTGGCGGCGGCATTGCTCGCCTGGGCCGTCGTAAACCGGTGGATCATGGCCTTTGCGGTCGGCTGGGTAGTGTTGCGCGACCGGCCGCTGCTTCGAAAACTCTGGCTTTATCCAACGCGCGATTTGCTCGGTTTTGTGGTGTGGTGCATGAGTTTTGGCGGAACGAAAATCGCCTGGCGCAGCAGCCGGTTTGAACTCCAGGGTGAGCGGATGGTGTTGCGGAAGGATGCCAGCCATCCTTCGTGAAATGGAATGCCGCGGCAGAGGCGGAGCGGCGCAAATCGATTCATGAGTGAACTTCCCATCTGGCGCATCGGGCTGCTGGTGCTGGCGGTTGCGCCGCTTGCTTACTATCTGGTTGCAATTGTTGCGGCGGTGCGCTTTTTCCGTGGGAGGCAGCGGCGGCGAACGGCGGAGTTTGCACCCCCGGTCAGTCTGCTAAAGCCGGTCCATGGCGTCGATTTTGCCTCACGGATTAATTTCGAAAGTTTCTGCGGACAGAATTACCCTGAATACGAGATTTTATTTTGTGTGAATGACATGGAAGACCCTGCCGTGCCGCTGATTCGGCAGGCAATGCGAAATTTTCCGGGCCGCTCCATGCGAATTTTATCGAAAGCCCCGAAGATCGGCTCCAACCAAAAGGTGAACAACCTGGTTTTGCTCGCGCGGGAAGCGAAGTACGAGATTATTGTGCAGAGCGACGGCGATGTGCGGGTGTCGCCAGACTATCTCAAAAATGTGGTTGCGGAATTTACAGATCCCGCGGTCGGCGTGGTGAGTTGTTTCTACCGCGGCATCGCGGAAAAGAATTTCTGGGCCCAAGTGGAAGTCGTGGGAGCCGCCAGCGACTTCTTTGCCGGGGCGCTCGTGGCGAATCTCCCGGGCAAGGTGACGTTTGCCCTGGGCGCTTCGGTGGCCACCACGAAAACGTGGCTTGCCAAGATCGGCGGTTATGAAGCCCTGGCGGATCTGCTGGCCGACGACTACGAGATTGGGAACCGTGTGCACAAGGCGGGAGGTAGCGTGCTCTTGTCGGGGGAGCCGGTATGGACAATGTATCCGGCGCAAACGATGAAGAGTTTCTGGCAGCATCAGGTGCGTTGGGCACGAACCGTGCGGATTGTGCGGCCGGCTTCGTTTTTGGGATTGGTAGTCACGCACGGATTAGCGTGGTGCCTTTTGGCGGCGGCGGTGGCCCCTTCCCTCTGCGTGGGCGCGGGATATTTGGGCACGTATCTGTTGTTGCGGTTGTTGATGGCTTGGGTGGTGGGAGTATGGGGAGTTGGCGACGAGACTCTGCGGCAGAAATTGTGGTTGGTGCCTCTCAGGGATGCAATCCACTTCGTGGTTTGGCTAGCCGGATTTGTGTCGAATCGAGTGACGTGGGGCGGAGTGGAGTTCGCGATTGACGGTGGAAAGATGCGAGAAGTAGAACACGCAGGAAATAAGAAGAATTAACACTGGGGGCACAGAGGAAGCGCGGGAGCAAAGGCAGCAGCAAGTTGGAATGTAGGGGGCGGCGATGGAGAAGATGAAGGCCAAACGCGTTCACAAACTTATTGAGCCATATCTGGTGGCTTCGGGAGACTCATTCCGGCTGAAGAATTACGATCCGGGTGACACGCAGGGGCTGAAATCGGCGGACAAGCCGGAAGCGAAACGCTTGCTGGATGAGGGCGTGGCGCTGCTAAGCGAGATGCAGGGCAAGCTCTACGCGCAAAGCAATTGGGGATTATTGCTGATTTTTCAGGCGATGGACGCGGCGGGAAAGGACGGCACGATCAAGCACGTGATGTCCGGCGTGAATCCCCAGGGAGTGGACGTCTTCGCGTTCAAGGAGCCTTCGAGTGAGGAATTGGCGCACGATTTTTTATGGCGAACGAACCGCTGCATGCCGCCGCGGGGCAAGATCGGGATTTTCAACCGATCCTATTATGAAGAAGTGCTGGTCGTGCGGGTGCATCCGGAGAAGCTGGAAAAAGAGAAGATTCCGGAGGAGCTTCGCGGAAAGCATTTCTGGAAGCACCGTTTTGAAGATATCAACGCGTTTGAAAAATACCTGACCAGAAACGGAATTGCGATTCGCAAGTTTTTCCTGAACATTTCCAGGAAGGAACAGAAGCGCCGATTTCTGGAGCGGCTGGACAATCCGCAGAAGAACTGGAAGTTTTCCGCAGTGGACGTGGAGGAACGGAAACATTGGAACGAGTATCAGTCGGCATACGAAAAAATGATTCGAAACACGGCTTCGGAAAACACGCCCTGGGTAGTGGTGCCGGCGGACAACAAGTGGTTCACCAGATTGCTGGTGGTGGCCACGGTGGTGGATGCGCTTTGGGAAATGAAGCTGGAATATCCGAAGGTGAGTGAAGACAAGCAGGCGGCGTTGCTGGCAGCGCGGAAGCAACTGGAGAAAGAATAGTCCATACGCTTGATCACAGCCGTAATCGTGCTTGGGCTAACCGCCGCCTTGGCTCGGCATCACCTTTTGCAAGTGCATGTCGCGGAAGATGGTCGGCCAGTATTCCTTGAAAATATTTGCAGCGAAACGCCAGGCTAAATCACTGCCGTAGCGTTCCATGGAGCGGGCGCCCGTCTGCTCGGAGCGCGGAAGATAGGAGTTGGAGAGAGCCTCGGCAGCCAGCGGCCCCAACAAGCCGGAAGAATTGAAAACGTCTTTGCCCTTATCGTTGCGGGTAATCACGATGCGTTCCGCGGAATATTTGATAGCGCGAAAGAAACTGGGATGGCTTTCCGGAAAGAAGCGAGGGTCCTGATGAAACATGGAAGCGAAGACAAACGTGCCGAAGAATGAGGTGGAGGAGGCGCGGGCCATCGAGTAGCCCACGCGCGTGCCATAGGCTTCCCAGCCTTGGCCGGTGGAGCTTGGTGAGTTGTTCGCCTGATTTATCGCGGCGCTCACACCGGAGCCGAGGACGTATGCGGGAGAGATGCCCTGGTTCACAAAGATCTTGAATTTACCGCCGGCAGAGAGCGGCTCGGGATTGGTGGCGATATCAGGAAACACGATGGAGCGGCTGGTGACATAGCCGATGAAGCTCTTATTTTGACCGCTGGGCTGCGGATTGGCATCCTGCTTGGGCTGCGGGGAGTCCGGCTTCGAAGCGGGTGAGCCGGAAGTTCCCGCACCCGAGGGTTGCTGCGCTCCGGTGAGCGCAGGGATCGTCAACACAGCCAGCCACAGTGCTACGACGCGGCAAGCGAAAATTGGAATGCGAAGCGCATTGGTGAGCAACATAAATTCCCCCTGGATGTCCGCCCTGGAATGAAATGTGGTGATCGGCTTGGTTCACAGGTGCTTCGAATACCTTTCGAAGGCCCGTGCCTACTTCGCGAATTCCGATGGATGCGGTTTTTCTTGACCAAGACGAAGCGACATTCCCGAGCTTTGATGCGTGAAGGCTTCGTTTTGATGCAAGACGTTGTGGCAACGTATCACGGGCGGGTGGCGTCCCGCAACTGGTTCCACCAAATCGAAGGGCACTCGTAAAGACCAATTTCCGCACACCGAGTTGACGCAGGGTGGAGCGACGATTTAACCTAGTAGGGTTGCAGTGGTGGTGTTAAGGCTTGCCTTGCGCCCGCCGCGTGCAATTTCCCCTCCCTGCTGGGAGATCGTCCAATTGGTAGGACTCCAGACTCTGGATCTGGCTATCCTGGTTCGAGTCCAGGTCTCCCAGCCAAAATTTCTAAGCTAAAAATGCACGAAGTAGTGGATTTGTGGTGGAAGCTGATCGCGTTGACACGATTCCGCGGCTGGCGGTGGTACGAGCGCTGCCTAAGCTTGACCGAGGGGTGGGCCGATGCTAGATTCGGGCTTCACGCCGCACAAACGGAGGGATTTTTCTGAGCTGGCCGGGGAAGAAGCGGCGAATTGCCGGATTGAGCCGCCGTGAATTTTTGCAGTATAGCCAGGGAGCGGCGCTGGCGTTTTTGCCTTCAGGCCTGTGGTTGCCGCGAACTGATTCTCCTGCTCTTCCCCGGAACTCGGCCCTTCCACCGGAATTTCACGTTCATCCTGTTTACAAAACTCCCCGCGCAATTGAGGCTGTCCTAAAGAAAGCGCGGGCGGAGTTCGACAGCTATCCCACTGAAATTTATCAGGATCAAATTGCGAAGGTCCTCGAACAGTGGGCCACCGAGCTCCGGGTGTCGCCGGAGAAAACAGGCGCGTTGGAACGTCCGATGAGCGGCAAGTTTCTGGCGAATTCGCTGGCGGCGAAGTTGCAGCCTCGCCGGAAAGACGACGGTGTTTTTCAGGTTTGGGAAGCCCAATTCCAAGCTGCTCCGCTGATCGGGAGCGAAGATTTTCTGGCGGGATGGCGCTCTGCTGTCAGCGGCCTCTCGAAATTGGTAACGGTTGAGTTTCAGATCACCGGAATCCGCGTCGAAGCGACCTCGCCCATTTCAGCAGAAAAAGGTGCCAGGGTTCAAACACGCGTGCGATATGAATTCGTGGGTGAGGGCGGGGGATTTTATCGCGAGCAATGGATCGGGTACCTGGATCTGGATTGGGAGATTGGGCCGGACAACGAGATACGACTGCACAGTTGGCGGAACGTGGAAGAAACGCGCAGCAGGTCGCAGGTTCCGGCGTTCGAAGATATTGCGACAAAAGTGTTTGCCAGTTGTCCTTCCTTTGGCGCTCAATTTGTGCCGGGCGTGGATACGTGGCGTACGGTAATGGATGGCGCCAGCGGCATCGATATTTACGGCCACAACGGCGTTGCCGTCGGCGATATGGACGGCGATGGATTCGACGATTTGTATGTCTGCCAGCCCGCGGGACTGCCCAACCGGCTGTATCGAAATCACGGCGACGGTACGTTCGAAGACATCACGGATGCGTCGGGAGTGGGCATCCTGGATAACACGGCGTGCGCGCTCTTTGCGGACATCGATAACGATGGCCGGCAGGATTTGATAGTTGTGCGCGCCAGCGGACCTTTGCTGTTTCTGAACGCGGGCGGAGGGAAATTCCGGCTGCGACCGGATGCATTTCATTTTGCAAGCCCGCCGCAAGGCACGTTCACGGGAGCC
>DATHOY010000250.1:0-3409 GCA_035484435.1 Vulcanimicrobiaceae bacterium
AACCCGAACGCCTCTTTTATTAATGCGGCGGCCTCCCAGTACGGTCTTGCGACCAACTATTTCGGTGTGACCCATCCCAGCCAGCCGAACTACATTGCGGCCACCTCCGGCTCGACCAACGGCGTCACTAGCGATAGTGACACCACCATCAACGTCGCCAACATCGTGGATCAGCTCGAGGCCAACGGCAAAACCTGGAAGGCCTACATGCAGTCTTTCTCGCTTTGCAGCACGCCGCTTGATCACGCTTGCGGCATTCAGCTCTACGAACGCAAGCACAACCCCTTCATTTCGTATCAGGACGTCCAGAGCAACCCGGCGCGCGTGGCCAAGATTGTTGATTTCGGCCAATTTGCTACCGATTTGGCTAGCGGCAACGTGGCCGATTACAACTGGATCAGCCCCGACCAGTGCCATGACATGCACGGGCGCGGGGCCACGCCGGCCGATCCTTGCGACTTCTCGCAGATTCAGCCGCTGATCTCCACCGGCGATACGTTTTTGCTCAACACCGTGAACGCCATCATGACTTCGAAGGCCTGGACCGGCAATTCCGTGATCTTCGTCACCTGGGACGAGAGCGACTTCACTGGCACCGGGCCGAGCGGGTTCGGTGACACCAGCGGTTGCTGCAACGCGAATCCCGGCGGCGGGCACGTTGTGACGCTGGTCATCTCGAGGACGCAGCGTTTTGCGCGGAGTTCCGGCGATCCCGCCAATCACTACTCCATGATGGCAACGATCGAGGACAACTGGCACCTGGGTTGCCTTGCGAACACCTGCGACCGGAAAAGCGTGCGCCCGATGGGCGACCTTGTCGGCCCGGTCGGCGGCTTCTAATCACCCTTTCCTACCATGTGCCGGGAGTTCTTATTTCTCCCGGCACATCGGAAGGAGTTTTTCCAAGCTCAAAGGTGAACAGGCCACTCTCTTCACTTTGCGTTTCTATTCCACAGCAGGCTTCCCACACGTTCTGGACTTCCGTTTGCGGCGAAAAACCTAGTAATCAGCCCGCTACCTGTACCTCAGGACGAGTTGCGTGGTCTGAGGTCGGGTGCTACTTTGAAACAGGCTTCTGGAATGAGACGGATTCGGAGGCCGGGCGACGATTTCGAGAGCTTCCACAGGTGGACCGGGGCGTTTTTTTGTGAGCCTCGCCGACCGGAGAGTTCGCACTTCAACGCTGTAGTAAATGAAATTGCGCGAGCGGGCGCCGCTCAGCCCTGAGAATTATATTTGTTCGCGCGCAGGTCTCGCGTGTCGTACTGGTTTCGCAACGATAATCGACTGCCGCAAGAACGGCTGGCCGCCGCCTCCTACGTGATCGTGGGCATGATCACGCTTCTGTTGCTGGGCTTCTGGAAACTCCAGGTCATCGATTCGGATAAATATGGAGTGATGGCGGAGCGCAATCGCGTGCGCTCGATTCCCATCATCGCGCCGCGCGGACGCATGCTGGACCGCGATGGGCGCGTGCTGGTTGACAACTATCCTTCGTTCAGCGTGCTGCTCCTGCGCGACGACATGCCGGCGGTGGAGAAAAATCTTCCCGCGATTGCGGACGGACTGGGCCTTTCGCTGGACGATTTGAAAGACCAGTTGAGCAATACCTCGGCGCTGCCGAAATTTCAACCTATCGTAATCAAACCGGAAGCAACGCCGGGCGATGTGGCATTCATCGAGTCGCACCGCGCGGATATTCCGCTTCTGGAAATGCTGATGGTGCACCGCCGGAGGTACCTGCCCGGGGGCTTCATGGCACATGCGAGCGGGTATGTGGGTGAAGTCAGCGAGCAACAGATCGAAGCCGGCAATGGAAAGTATCGTCCCGGAGACGTTGCGGGAAAGTCCGGGCTGGAGCGGCAATACAACGATTTGCTGGTGGGCACGGACGGCATGCGCCGGGTGATCGTGAACAGCGTCGGCAAGGAGATGGGCCGGCTTTCGCAGCAGGAAGCGATTCCCGGCAAGCAGATTCAGCTGACGATTGACTACGATTTGCAGCAGGTGGCTGAAAACGGGCTGGGAGACAAAAAGGGTGCGGTGATCGCGCTTGATCCGCGGACTGGGGAGGTGCTGGCGTTCGCGAGCCATCCGGCGCCGGATCCCAACGATTTTGCAATTCGCGTTTCAAAGGAAGAATGGCAGCGACTGAACGAAGATCAGGGCAAGCCGCTGCTGAACCGCGTGACGCAGGCGCAATTGGCGCCCGGATCCGTATTTAAGATCATCATGGCCACGGCGATGCTGGAGTCGAAGACGCCGCCGCAAAATTTCACCGCGTTCTGCCCGGGATACGGCGTTTTTTATGGACAGATGCACAAATGCTGGGTGTATGGAAAAAAGAGCCATGGGACGGTGAATCTGCATGAGGCAATCGTGCAGTCCTGCGACGTGTTTTTCTACAATGTCGGTCAGCGCATGGGCATCGACACCATTTCCAAATACTCGAAGATGCTGGGCCTGGGAGCAAGGACGGGGATCGATATGCCGTCGGAGGAGCCCGGTCTGGTGCCGTCGGAAGAATGGGTACAGCGCGTGTATCACCACAAGTGGTACCCGGGCTCGACGATATCGGTTTCCATCGGACAAGGTTCGGTAATGGTCACGCCATTGCAGGTCGCTTATGTCATCGGCGGCATCGCGTCGGCCGGTGATTTTAAGCAGCCACATCTGTTGAAAGATGCGCAGAACATCGGTGAGAAGCATGTGGAGTTGGCGGAAAGTACCGTCGAACAAGTCACCCAAGGAATGTACGGAGTGATCAATGAAGCCGGAGGAACCGGCAACTCCGTAAAGCTGCAGGGAATCGAGTTCTGCGGGAAGTCAGGCACCGCGCAGATGATGAGTTACAGCGCGGCCAGCCGGCTGGGATTGGGAAAAGGCAAGAACGACGGCTGGTTCGTGGGGTTTGCACCGAGACGCGATCCGGAGATTGTGGTGGCGGCGGTGGTGGAAGACACATCGGAACACGGTGGCACGGCGGCGGGACCCGTAGTGCGGGATATCGTGAAGGCGTATTACGACAAGAAAGCAAAGAAGTCCCAAGGCCAGTCCACGGCGCAGAATCTGAAACCGGGAGCGGAACAAACCTCGGCGAACGCTCATGCCGTGGCGGAAGCTCCCAAGGTTGCGCTGAAACGGGAAGTGCCCGCGAAGGTGGCGCAGGTAGTGCAGAAAAAGCAGGAGCCGGAGTAGCCCAAAAAATTGGTAGAGGCAGAGTTTCGAGCAGCGACAGAATGAATGAAACAACTACAACACGTGATTACGACTGGTGGCTGCTGGCTATTCTCGCGACCATTTGCGCCCTTGGCGTGATCGAAATCTACTCCGCCACGCACGGCAGCGCGCTTGCCGGGATGCATATGAAGCAGATCCGATGGATCGTCGTTGGCGCCATACTGATGTT
>DATHOY010000251.1:0-4510 GCA_035484435.1 Vulcanimicrobiaceae bacterium
CGAGCGTGCCGTCACCGCGTTGGGAATTCCCGGCGCCTCCGCGGAAAGCTACGGTAAGGCAGCTGCCGTCGGTGAAAACGGTGAGCTCGAACATGCCGCCGCCATCCTCCACCCAAAGCTCGGCACGCCTGTCCGCAAGGCTCTCGGCAAAGGCGCCGCACTGATTCCCTCTTCCAAAAAGCGCGGAGGTCCCGGCGTCGCGCTCGACATCCCGCTCGGCCACAAGGACGCTGCTTTCGTGCGCAGCCATTTCGACGGCATGGAAATTCGCGTGAACGACGCCCCGCGCGCCAACGAAATCCTGGTGGCGATTGCGGTTACGGACAGCGGCCGCCCCTTGCCGCGAGTCGGCGGCCTGACCAAAGATCAGATCAAGGGCGAAGACGGCCTGCGCTAGTAGAATAGGCTTTAGCCTGTTCTACTTTGTTCAACTGGCCCAATACATTTTTACTGCACAATCTTAGGCAGCCGCGTCGCGGGTGGGGTGTTCCGGCTGCGCTCGCTGCGGATTTCGCCGTCGATCACGGTCATGCCAATGCCCGGCAAATCGCCGAGCCGAACGCTTTCAAGCAGCGTCTTCCCCGCCGAGTGCTGCGCCGCATCCATAAACACAAAATCCGCCGCGCGGCCCACTTCGATCAAACCGCTGTCGAGGTTTCGCATTCGCGCTGTATTTCCTGTGGCAAAACAGAACGCAACTTCCGCGGGAATTTCACCAACCGAGGATAGCGCCGCGATCACGCGGATAATTCCCAGTGGCTGCACGCCGGATCCTGCCGGTGCGTCGGTTCCCAGAATCACGCGATGCAACTGTTTCAATTCCTTCGCCGTGCGCAGCGTGAACAGTGCGGCGCGTTCATTCCCGTTGTGCACAATTTCTAGGGCACGTGTCGACTCCTCGCATAGCGCGCGAATCTGCCCATCCGGCAGCGCAGTGTGCCCTCCATTGACGTGTCCGATTACGTCGGCGTCAGCCGCCAGCACCACATCTTTATCAATCAGGCTGGAGCCCGGAATCGATGGGCCGCCGGTGTGAATGGTGCTCTGTATTCCGTGTTTCCGTGCCCAGGCTACCATTTGCCGCGCCGTTGGCCCATCCTTTACGCTGCCGAGCCCCACTTCGCCCAGCAATCGAACGCCCGCCTCCGCCAGCGAGCGAAAATCTTCTTCGACCATTCCGTGCTCGATCACCGGCGCGCCCGCAAGCACCTTTACGCCACTCGGTCGCAGAGCCGCAAACACGCGTTGCGCCGTGATCGCCATGGCTTTCACGCCGACCACGTCTTTTGGTCGCCCTGGCATGTGAACTTCGCCCGCGGAGATCATCGTGGTGACGCCGCCGTGCAGGCAACTGTCAATCCAGCCAATCTGGTTCTGCCGCGGAGTCCAATCGCCCGCGACCGGATGCACATGGCTGTCGATCAATCCGGGAGCAAGCGTGGTTCCATTCGCGTCAATCACACGGGTCGCGCCTTCCGCGTCCACGTCCTTCTCGCGTCCGATCGCGACGATTTTTCCGTCTTTCACCAAAACGGTGTCCGCATGCAAAATGGGTCGCTGCAAATCCCCGCTTAGCAGCAAGCCAATGTTGCGGATCAGCAACTTCGCGCCGGCACCCGGCTTCGCGGCTTCCTCATGCGCCATTTTCGCGACACCCCTCCCCGATTTTCCAGAATCGTTCCGTTACTGAAAGAAATCTAGAGCTCGCCTTTTTTCATTTGCGAAACCGCGAAGTCGCACGCCCGCGCCGTCAGCGCCATGTAGGTCAACGAAGGATTCACGCACGAAGACGAAGCCATGCACGCGCCGTCCGTCATGAAAAGGTTCTTCACGTCGTGGGCCTGGTTGTGAGGGTTTAGCACCGATTTCTTGGGATCGGCGCCCATGCGCGCTGTGCCCATTTCGTGAATCGTCAGCCCAGGCGGGTTGTTCTGCTTGTACGGGCGAATCTCCACCGCTCCGGCCGTCGTCAGCATCTCCGCCGCCTGGATCATCATGTCGTGGAGTAGCGCCTTCTCGTTGTCCCGCCACTCGCAATGAATCTTCAGCACCGGAACGCCCCAGGCGTCCACGCGCTCTTTGTCAATTTCGACAAAGTTGGCGGGATTCGGTAGACACTCGCCGAAGCCGTGGAACGTCATCTTCCAAGGACCGGGCTTGCGCAAAGAATTCTTGAAGCTAGCGCCAAATCCACTCTCATGAATTCCCCGCTCCCAGCCTTCGCGCTCAGCTTGCCCCTGGTACGCGTACCCCCGCACAAAGTTTTTCTCTTGGCCGGATACGTTGCGGAACCTCGGCACATAAATGCCGTTCGGGCGCTTTCCGGTTTGGACGCGATCCAGAAATCCGGGAATGATTCCATCCGCGCCGCCACCCATGATGTGGTCCATCAGATTCTTTCCCAATTCGCCGCTGCTGTTGGCCAGCCCGGTAGAAAATTCGGGCGTGGCGGAGTTGAGGAGAATTCGGGTGGACTCCAGCGCTGATGCACAAAGAAAAATGATGCGCCCCTGGAACTCCATCGCTTTGTGCGTCTGGCCGTCAATCACCTTGACTCCGGTCACCCGGCGCGTCTGCGAATCAAAAATCAGGCTGTGCACCACGCTGTGGGGCCGAAGAGTCATTCGTCCGGTTTTTTCGGCGATGGGCAAAGTCGCATTCACGCTGCTGAAGTAGGAACGGGTGATGCAGCCGCGATGGCACGGGCCACAATAGTGGCACGCGGCGCGCCCGTTGTGCGTCTGCGTCAAGATCGCCGCGCGGCCAATCGTCATCACCCGGTCGCGGCCAAACTGCCGCATCATGCGTTCCTTCACGGCAATTTCCGCACAATTCATTTCCATCGGCGGCAGAAAGTGGCTATCCGGCAATTGCGGCAATCCCTCCGCCTGGCCGGTGATCCCTGCAAAATCTTCCACGTAGTTGTACCAGGGTTCGATGTCGGCATAGCGGATCGGCCAATCGACGCCGATTCCCTCGCGCGCGTTGGCTTCAAAGTCCAGATCGCTCCAGCGATAGGATTGCCGCGCCCACATAATGGACTTGCCGCCAACCTGGCGCCCGCGAATCCAGGCGAACGGTTTTTCGGGATCCGTCGTGTATGGGTGCTCCGTGTCCTTCACAAAGAACTTGCTGGCCCACTCGTCGCACGCGTAGCAGGTTCGCTGGATCGGCTGATCCTTCAGCGTCTCCTGGCGGTCGTTCATCCCGCGAAATTTCATTTCGGTGACCGGCACGTGCTCGACGTAATCGCGATCCGGTTCGATGGGGCGGCCCGCCTCCAGGACCAGAACCTTCAGCCCTTTTTCTGTCAGCTCTTTTGCGGCCCAACCGCCGGTCATTCCGGAACCGATGATGATGGCGTCGTAGGTCTCGGGCTTTTTCACGGAGCTCATTGTTTCACCTCGGGCTCCGCTGGCACGCAGCCATGCAGCTCTCCGGGGATGATTTCCACCTTAAGTTCCTGTTCTTGCCCGACGGGTGATGTGTAGTAGCCCACAAGAACGAGTCGCCGCATTTGCGCGAAAAATGGATGTAGCAGCGTCACCTCCCAGGCGCGAACCTGCTCCGGCAACTTTTCATTGCGCGAGGTGGCCAGCTCTTCGTCGAATATTTGGACGATTGCAGTTTGTTCGCTCTGGGTCGCAGCGGCATAACCGTGGCCAAAGAGCGCATTGGATTTGCGATCGGCTTCGGCAAGCCCCTCAATGAAAATCTTGCGTTCTTCCTCGGTAGCCCAGTCCGTCAAAATCAGGTCGACGAATTCGTTCACTTTCGCGGCCTTTGCGCCAGGTGTGCCGGTGGCGGGAATCATCACGTCGCTCATTGCCAGAACGATTTCATTCTGCGCCGGGGAAAGCGTGCGCAAGGCACCGGATTTGTTCGCCGCAAGTTGGGCCTGCAATGTGGCGGTGAAAAGATCCGACGACAGCACGGAAAAAACACTCGCCGCTCCCATCAGACGCAGCGCTTCACGACGTTCCATGATCCCTCCCGGGTTCGGCCCACAATGGCTCGTTGAAAGTTACGCCTGTATCGAAGCCGCCGCAACCTGCATTATCCAATTCCCACGCAAGGCAGCAAAGCCGTCTAGGGTGGAAAATGCAAGAAAACTGATTTTACGGAAATGCAACAGAAATCAATCTTTGGAGGGAAAGCAAGCGGCAAACAACAGCAGTGCCACGGCAGCAGACAAAATGGCGGGCGAGCCTGTAAGCCGGATTCTGTTCGGTGCACTGCTTTGCAGCAGCGCGCCGCGACAATCATTCCTCTAGGCCGCACCTCGCGATGCGGCTCCAGCAACCTACCCGAGGGTTCTCGCTCCGACCAGCTTGCGCCAGTCGGATCGGAGCGCGCTTCTTTGCAGAAGCGCTGACTCAGCGGGCCGGGCCAGCCCTCCCCTCCTATTTGGTCTTGCACCACGCGGGGTTTGCCATGCCGGCGACATTACTGCCGCCGCGGTGGGCTCTTACCCCACCTTTTCACCCTTACCTGCGCGCGAACCATGAAG
>DATHOY010000252.1:0-5354 GCA_035484435.1 Vulcanimicrobiaceae bacterium
GAACAGCCTGCGCCAGCGGATGGTGCCGGGATGAATGATGGCGTTTCCGTAGGCGAGGAAGCGAGCGCCGATGTCGCCGTTCCAGGCATCGCGCGGAGCGTCGAGCGACATGTAGATGAGCACCGGCGTGCCGAGAATATCATTGCGGGGAACGCAGCCCCAATACCGTGAGTCGAGAGAATTTTCGCGATTGTCGCCCATGACGAAGTAGCAGTCTTTGGGAACGGTGAACGGCAAGCCGGTGAAGGGCGCGATGAGCGACGACCGGCCGGGAGGTTCGCTGCGGCCGATGGTGTAATTTTCGACGAGTCTTTTGCCGTTGATCCAGACCCCACCGTCGCGGACGTCGACGGTTTCGCCGGGCAGGCCGATGACGCGCTTGACGTAGTCGGGCTGCGCGGGATCGAAGGGCGGTTTGAAAATAACGATTTGCTGGCGTTTGGGTTCGCGCCAGAGGGGAACGTGAATGTTGGTGAAAGGGATTCCGGCGTCGTAGCCGACGCGGCTCATGATCAGGTGATCGCCGATGAGCAACGTATTTTCCATGGAGCCGGAAGGAATCACGCGGGCCTGGCCGAGGGTGCCGTTGATGAGCATGAAGGCGAGGATGACCCAGAACCAGGCGACGACTTCGCTTTTGACCTTGGCGCTCATGGAGGCGTCGGGTTCTTTGGCGGCGCCGTTTTTGGATTTTACTTTGATTGCGTCAGCTTTCACGATTCACCTTGTCGAGCGATTCAGCGATGTCTCTATTCTAGCAGCGAACGCTGGGGTCTTGCTGGGCTGGCCGATCTAAAGTTCGGCCACTACATGGCAGTTAAAAGGTGTCGAAGAGCCGCTTCCATCGGATCTCGCCGGGATGCAACACGGCGCTTCCGTAGGCGCGGAGGCGTTCGAGGATATCGCCATTCCATGCGTCACCGGAGGCGTTCACGGACATGTAGATGGCCACGGGCGTGCCGAGAATGGAGCTGCGCGGAACACAGCCCCAGAAACGGCTGTCGTAGGAGTTGCCGCGGTTGTCGCCCATCACGAAGTATTGATTTTCGGGTACCGTCAGGGGCGCTCCGTGAAAGGGAGGGAGCAATTCATAGTGCGAAGGAAGTTCGGTGGGGCCGGTGGTGTAGTTTTCCTGCAACCTCGCGCCGTTGATCCAGACGATACCGTCGTGAATGTCGATCTTGTCGCCCGGCAAGCCGATGACGCGCTTGATGAGATCGGGTTGGTCTGGTTTGCCGTAGGGGGGCTTGAAGATGATGATCTGCTGGCGCTTGGGATTTCGCCACAGGGGAATGTGAATGTGCGTGAAAGGAATTCCGGCGTCGTAGCCGACGCGGCTCATGATGAGGTGATCGCCGACGAGCAGCGTGTTTTCCATGGAGCCGGAGGGGATGACGCGGGCTTGGCCTAGAGTGCCGTTGACGAGCATGAAGACGAGACCGATCCAGAACCAGGCGAGGATTTCATTTTTGACTTTGGCGCTGAGGGTGGGGGCGGATTGGTGCGCCGAAGCGTTTTTGGATTTTTGTTTGGTTGCGTCAGCTTTCACGATTCACCTTGATTTGGGGGAGGCGCCTGTTCTTTCTTTTAAAACTAGTTCGGACTGGCCGGTCTAAAGTCCGGCCACTACATTAGGAGTCATGTTCCACTGCTACTGGCTCGGTGGGTTTTGCGTTTGCGTGGGATTCGCGGACTTCTAGTTGGACCAGGTCGGTTGGATAGTTCCCGGTGTAACAGGAGGTACAGAATTTACCTTCGGTGTCGTTGACGGAGCGGCGGAGGCCGTCGAGAGAGAGGTAGCCGAGTGAGTCTGCGCCGAGGTACTTGCGAATTTCCTCGGGGGAATTGGAGGAGGCGATCAGCTCTTCTTTTGTGGGCGTATCTACGCCGTAGTAGCACGGAGAGATCGTGGGCGGACAGCTGATGCGCATGTGGACTTCTTTGGCGCCGGCTTCGCGCATCATTCGGACGAGTTTGCGGCTGGTGGTGCCGCGGACGATGGAATCGTCGACGAGTACGACGCGCTGGCCGCGGACGAGTTCGCGGACGGGATTGAGTTTCAGTTTTACGCCGAAATTGCGGATGGCTTGCGACGGCTCGATGAAGGTGCGGCCGATGTAGTGGTTGCGGATGAGGCCCATGCGGAAAGGAATTTTGGATTCGAGCGAAAAGCCGATGGCGGCGGGGACGCCGGAGTCCGGAATAGGAACGACCATATCGGCTTCGACGGGATGTTCCTGCGCGAGGAGGCGGCCGAGCATTTCGCGGGAGTGGGTGACGGAGCGGCCGAAGATGATGCTATCTGGCCGAGAGAAATAGACGTGCTCGAAGATGCAGTATTGGTGCGGCTTCGGCGGGCTGAAGCGGATGGACTCGATGCCGGAGCGCGAGATGCGAACCATTTCGCCGGGTTCGACTTCGCGGATGTAGGTGGCGTCGAGAAGATCGAAGGCGCAGGTTTCGCTGGCGACGACCCAGGCGTCCTGTCCGTCGGGAGAGGGGAGTTTGCCGAGGACGAGTGGACGGAAGCCGCGGGGATCACGGACGGCGTAGAGTTCGTCTTGCGTGAGGACGAGTAGCGAGTAGGCGCCCTCGACCTGATTGAGCGCGTCGCCGAGCGCGCCGGAAAGATTGCGGGCTTGCGAGCGGGCGATGAGATGGACGATGACTTCGGTGTCGCTGTTGGTCTGGAAAATGGAGCCGCGATGTTCGAGCTTGCGGCGCCAGTCGGCGGCGTTGGTGAGATTGCCATTGTGGCCGACGGCGATTTTGCCCTTGTTGCAATCGATCATGATGGGCTGAGCGTTCAAGATGGCTTTATCGCCGGCGGTGGAATAGCGGGTGTGGCCGATGGCGCTGTGGCCGGGAAGTTTCGCGAGGACGCTGGGGATGAAGATTTCCTCGACTTCGCCCATGGCGCGGTGGACGTTGAGGTCGGTGCCGTCACTGGAGACAATGCCGGCGGATTCCTGGCCGCGGTGTTGCAGCGCGTAGAGACCGAGGTAGGTGAGGTTGGCGGCTTCGGGATGGCCGAAGACGCCGAAGACACCACACTCATCGTGGAAGTGATCGTCGAGAATTGGTGAGTATTGGATCATGAAATTTACGGTCCGAATTTATGCCTCACGCTGGGCAGTAAGAACCAAACGAGACACACAACCCAAAGGCCAGTATAGAAGACTGCCGCCCCAATCGGGCTTTTCTTAATGACCGGCACCACGCTCACCAGCAGGGTCAACGCGACAATACAAATTCCCAAAAAATATCCCCAAGGCTTCCAAAGAAAGACTCCGACTGCTGCGGCGAAATAAAGGGCGGTCCCGAGAGCCATAAATAATCCGGACCCCAGAGTAGTTCCTTTTTTTAGTCTACCGACTAAAAACTGGCCGACTAGCAAGCCCATGATTAACGCCATGATCAGAAAAATCCAGCGTCCCGCCTGCTCGAATCCAATCATTGGGCAACTAAAATCCTCTCGAGCGAATGGGCCCAGACGTCCATGAGGGCCGACACGTCGGACTGGACAACCGTATGCCCCTTATATTCGATGCGGAGAGAGTTGTCACGGGTGACTTTGCCGATTTCGTGAGCGCCCACACCGTATTGTCGCGCAGTGGCGCGGAGGGCGGCAAGTTTTGCGGGGGAGACGGAGACGATGGCGCGAGCGCCGGATTCGCCGAAGAGGGCGTATTCGGCGGAGGCGGATTCGGGGAGGGTGATGGTTGCGCCGAGGGAAGATAAAGCAGGTCCCTCGCTTCGCGGACTCCGCTCGGTATGACCGTTTTGTGGTTGGTTGTTTAATGCGGCGAAGAGGGATTCGGCGATTGTGACGGCTGCGCCGCCGTCGCTTAGATCGTGGGCGGATTCCACTGTGCCTGCGGCTGCCAGGGCTACCAGGCAGTCGATTAGCCATTTTTCGGCGCCTAGTTCGATGGATGGGGGCTCGCCTGCGACTATGCCTGCGATCGTTTTGGAATATTCGGAGGAGGAGAATTCGCGGCGGCGGGCGGATGGGGCGGTGGCGTGCTGGCCGGCTCCGGAAGAGTTGGCGCCGTTGAGGAGCACGATGATGTCGCCTTCGTTGCGGAAGGCGATTTTCAGGACTTTGGAGGCATCGTCGAGAATGCCGAGGATGCCGATTACCGGAGTGGGATAGATCGATTTGCCGAGGGTTTCGTTGTAGAAGCTGACGTTGCCGCCGGTGATCGGAGTGGCGAGGGCGGTGCAGGCTTCGCCGAGACCGTCGATGGCTTGGGAAAATTGCCACATGACTTCGGGCTTTTCGGGACTGCCGAAATTGAGGCAGTTGGTGGCGGCGATGGGACGCGCGCCGGAAGCGGCGACGTTGCGGGCGGCTTCGGCGACGGCGTGCATGGCGCCGACTTTGGGATTGAGGAAGCACCAGCGGCCGTTGCCGTCGGTGGAAAGAGCTAGCGCACGCATGACGCCGTTTTTTTCGGATTCTTTTATGCGGACTACGGCGGCATCGCTGGCGCCGGGGCCGGCGAGAGTGTTGGTGCGGACGCTGGTGTCGTACTGCTCGGTGATCCAGCGTTTGGAAGCGATGGCGGGGGAGGCGAGAAGCTTCTTGAAATTGGCGGTGAGGTCGGTTTTTTCGGGAGCGAAGGGGAACCAGTCTTTATCGGATTCGGCGCGCGGCGAAGGACTGGACATCGGGCGATTGTAGACGGGGCCTTCTTCAGCGAGCGGGTGCGCGGGAATCTGCGCTACGACTTTGCCATGATCTTTTACTACGAGGAGGCCGCCAGTTGTGACTTCGCCGACTACCGTGGAATCGAGGCCCCACTTTTTGAAGACGTCGAGGACTTCGTGTTCGCGGCCCTTTTCGGCGACGAGGAGCATGCGCTCCTGGGATTCGCTGAGCATGATTTCGTAGGGGCTCATGCCGGTTTCGCGCTGGGGAACTTTGGCGAGATCGATTTCAATGCCGGTGCCGCCGCGGGAGGCCATTTCGCAGGTGGAGCAGGTGAGTCCGGCGGCGCCCATGTCCTGAATGGCGACGATCGCGCCGGTCTTCATGGCTTCGAGGCAGGCTTCGAGAAGAAGTTTTTCAACGAAGGGATCGCCGACTTGAACATTGGGGCGCTTCTGCTGGGATTCTTCGGTGAATTCGGCGGAGGCGAGGAGCGAGGCGCCGTGGATGCCGTCGCGTCCGGTTCTTGCGCCGACATAGATGACGGGATTGCCGAGGCCTTTGGCTTTGGCAAGGAAGATGTCTTCCTTGCGGGCGATGCCTAGAGCGAGTGCGTTGACTAGAGGATTTTGGGAGTAGCAGGGTTCGAAGGCTACTTCGCCTCCTACGGTGGGGACGCCGAAGCAGTTGCCGTAGTGGG